>UWYT01000194.1 GCA_900608495.1 Olavius algarvensis spirochete endosymbiont
GTTAAGCATCCTATCCTACCTTTCTGCTGCTTTTGTTATACAAACAGTAGTATTACCTCAAAGTGCCGCTACACTTTCCTTTCAACTCAGTTATCTTGCACTCTGCGGGTTGGCGATCGGCGGCAAAGCCTACACTTCTTTGATGAGTCGCTATCTTCCATCGAAATTTTCGGCGGCGATCGGCGCAGGCCTAGGAGCTCAGTTTTTCACCCTCCCCACGGTGGTTGCAACCTTCGGGATATGGCGCCCTATCGGTATTCTTGCGGCGCCTCTGCTTACGTTACTAACAGCAATCACAATGGTATTGGGGAGTTTGAGACTTATTTTTGCAAACAACCGTTTTCCTGCCATTGTCATAGATACCATTCTGACTCACCTTGTTACGCTCATCACTAAGTTTTCCTCACCGTTCGCGGAGGTCCCAGCTATTGTATTAAACACCGGCCCAGCTTGGCTCATCGCGATCGCGGGCGCTATAATTCCAATACTTCTAGTCTGGAGAATAAATCACGGAAGCCCACAAACAGCTGAACCACAACTCCCCAGTCTCAATCCGATCCTTTCTAGCCAAACGAAAACTTGCGCCCCGAAGACGCTGGGGTCAGAATTTCCTCATTAATCGAGGAGCCAGAGAGAAACTCATCTCCCACCTGGAAATTGTTCCCGGGCAAAAAATATGGGAAATAGGTGCCGGGCTTGGAGCCATGAGCGAAATGATTCTTGACAGGGGAGCGCAACTCACCGTATTTGAAATTGATTCAGCGTACTGCGACTGGCTAAACGAATACCTAAGGGGGCGCGAAATATGCGTTCTCGAAGGCGATGTGATGAAGAATTGGCGGGCACAACGGGATAAACACAAAATTGACAGGATTTTGGGAAATCTACCCTACAATGTCGCCTCTGCAACAATATCCGCATTAATTGAGAATAGATGTCTTACTCCGATTAACATCTTTGTCGTACAGGAGGAAATGTGCGAACGCATAATCTCCAAGCCCGGATTAAAAACATATTCATCGTTTTCAGTCCTATGTCAAACAGGCGCGATAATTAACGACATCGGACGTCTTTCCCCCGGCTCTTTCTATCCAAGGCCCCGGGTTAATTCCCGAATGATACTCATGCGTCCTGCCGAGCCTTATGGCCGCATAGAGGATCCGGCGCAGTTTAGACTCCTTGTCCGTACTTCATTCTCATCACGAAGAAAAATTCTTTCCAACTGTCTGGACAGATTAGATAGCTTGACGAAATTCCCCACTAAGGAGAGCGTGAAAGAAGCTTTCCATGCTGAAAAAATCAATTTAAGGCAGCGCCCGGAAGCAATCAGTCCGGGTCAATGGGTAACGCTTTCGAACAGAATCGCAAAATCATGAAGATCGAACGAAGCATGGCAGCCATCGGGTCAACAGCCTTGTTCGAACCTGTAACCGCATGTTAGCTTAGTACAATCATGGGGTTGTTTTTGCTGCTCTCCGTTCCAATTTGGCTTCTATTAGTGGCTTCTTTTTACAATTCGCGAGATTGGATAGAAGTTTTCAAGCCCTTCCTTGGGGGGCTGTGCATTGGAATGCTTGCCCTGCTCATCACACTTAGCCTGCTTACCCGCACACCGTTTAGAATGAATTTTTCCGGATTATTCTGGTGGATATGGGTTCGTGGCATTGGATTGCCGATGCTCCTTGCCATACCCATCATCTTCATCGCCTGCGTCAGAAACCCAAGTCCATATTCCAGAATTTTGGAGATTGCGGCGTATTTAAGCGGTGTTGCCGTGCTCTATAATGCGTGGTACGGGATAACACAGACCCCCAGAATCCTTGTATATCGTATCTTCATATCCCCAATTATTTGGATTGGGACCATAGGCCTGATTGCGTGGTTGTTGGACAGGGGATTGGATTGGGGTGGGGCAAGTCGCTATCTGGTTTTGGCGATTTCTATCTTGCTTCCCTTCGGAATCAGTTTATTGGCGCTTGTCTATATCAATAACGGACACTATCTTACCTGGATTGTCAGTGCTGCGCTCGCCATAACTACTAGCTTTCTTGTCTTTCTTGACTCCCGTGGTTAAGCTGACTAATGCACTCGAAGAATCGATATTTTAGATTTTTTCTGATTATTCTATTGTCTGCATTCCAGACATCCTGCGGTAAATCTGAAACAGTGCTTATGATCGGAGATCCTTATATTGAAATTGTCTACGGGGAGAAATGGAATGCTAGACAGCCCCTTTTTCTATTGGGAACCAGACTGAGTGGATATCGGGTAGAGTATAGGTTGGCCGATAGAGAAAACACACTAGTTGATATATTGGAAAATCTGGATAATCCAGTCGACATTGTAGTCTTGAGCCCGTGGAATGCAGACTCGATTGCAAAACTGCCCTCATCTAGCACAAAATTCATTGTCGCTGGCGGTTTATACGATTCAATTTCGAATCATGATGTAGTTTCCCTGATTCCGGATAGAACTTCGATTATGAGGAAGTTTGGCAGTATCGCATCAAAGATATCATCCGACAAGGAAAAACCCGCCATCGCAATCTTCGATGCTGGCACTGAATCTCAACTTGAAGAGATAGATGTACTTGTAAATGCTTTTGGCAGTGATGGAGAATTGATAGTCAAAAACATAAACGGAAAAGAGTATCGGGATTTGCCATCTGAATTTCGCGAAGTATTCGAAGAGGCAGCAGTTTTGCTCCTATTTGCGGGGTTAGCAAATTATCAGGCAGTCGAGGCGTCAGAAGATCAATTGCTGCCCGTTCTTACCGAGTCCTTAGGAGCCTCGAAGGTTTGGGAATACAGGATTATTGCCAGTGTTGAAGACGATTCGAAAGCTTTGAACAAAGCAATACTGAAAGTGTTGAAAACAGATAACTCAAATGGTGTTGTGTATTACGCTGCACGTTTGCAAAAGGGAGATCTTTATGAGCAATTTAGCCGATAAGATTGTGAGGAAATAGCAAAAGGGTTTGACGCTTATTACTGACAGAACTACAATTCAGTTAAGGGAAGAAGTTTGTTATTTGCATGTTTAGAACTTAAGGAGATGAGGAATGAAACGGAGCAACCTATTGTCAGTTATTGTACTTTTAACCTTTGTCTCAAGTATTCTTGGGGCTCAGGATATGGGGTTACTCCTTGAATCCCTTGTTGTGGAGACATGGGATGGTGAGGATTCGGCGTTTTTTAGTGATACAGGTGAACCTATAAAGTGGGATGTCCGGGGTAGCAAATACACTGCCGAGAATCGTCCCCAAGTGGTAAATATCTCGGGCGAATGGCCCGTAGACCTTTTCGGCCACAAACCTGAAGAACCTGAAAGCCTTGGGATTCTGGGCATTAGAGGTGCTTACGATCGTCAAGGGTACAATCAGCTTGAATTGGTGCCGGGAACCGGATCGGGAAATAACTTCGTTCCCAAAGCGATACCACTGAAGGGACGAGTACAGATGGTGGATTTTTGGGTATGGGGAGCGAATTATAATTACTACGTTGAATTTTATTTCAGAGATAGTAAGGGCCTGACACATGTGTTTTCGCCGGTTCGATTTGATCAAAGACAGGAAGCAGGCAGCATAAGATTTCTTGGCTGGAAAAATATGTACATCAATATACCGAGAAATGTCAGGCTGACCGAAAACAACAGAGCGGGCATACCAAATCTGAGCTTAGTCAAAATTGTATTCATCACCCATCCTGAAGAGATAGTGGCTGATTTCCACGTTTATCTGGACCATTTGAGAATTCTAACTGATAAAAGGGAAGAGTTTTATGACGGCTTTGATCTATCAAGCCCGCAACGCATAGATGAAATCTGGGAAACGGGAGAATAGAAATGAGAAGTATATTTGTTCTGACACTTGTTTTGATAGCTTGCTTTGGTTTGTATGCTCAAGACGAATCCAATGCAGAAAATCTTCCACCTCTCACCGCAAGAGAATCACTGAAGGAAATTTCGGTTAATAAGATGGAAGACGCGGGATTTTGGAAGGGTGGCATGTCCTCGGATTTCGGCTTATTGCAACTCCGTGATTTTGACGGAGGTTCAAGCGACAAGCAGCCAATTGTGGCCGAAGAACAAACTGCCGAAGCAGACGACAAAGTTATTGGTGCGAAGGTTTCTTTCTTGCGTCGCGGTGTCACTGAGTTTGTGGTAAAACCCATACGACCGCTTCCAATCGAGGGTATCGTCAAGACAGTTTCGGTTTGGGTTGCGGGAAGGAACATCGAGCATGAATTAAGCTTACTCATTCTCGACTGGAAGGGACAGACATCTGTCATTCCGATGGGAAAACTCAATCATTCCGGTTGGAAGAAAATGACTGTCACCATACCACCGCACATTAAACAACGTGATTATCACAACTATGGATATCAACCCGGAATTTCGATAGAAGGGTTTGTCGTTAATTGTGACATCGATGAAACTTACGGTCGCTACTATATATATTTTGATGACATCAGGGCTGTTACCGATCTGTTTGACGAGGAATTGCAAGATCCTGATGACATGCTAGATGCCTGGTAGGATATGTTTCGAGACCCTTAACACTGATGAGCCTCATGGGGAATTTCATTTTTTCTTTCGGACAGAGAAGTGAGTTATCTGATAAAAAGCTTGAGGAGAATTGACACATTCTCAGCGTTATCTGAACCAGATCTAATCGCTCTCGCGAGTATTTGTATCCCAGCTCAATATCCAGCCCGATCAGTGATAGCCAGGGAAGGCTTTGATGCTCAAAACCTTTTTGCGTTAATTAGCGGCACAGTTGGCATATGGGTTGATTACGATACCGAGAAGGCCGATTTGCTCGCAATTAGAGAGGCCCCATGTTTGGTTGGGGAAATGAGCGTAGCCGATGATTTGCCAAGGAGCGCCACAATAGTTGCCGCATCACCCGTTGACGGCTATTCCATTGAAGCCAATTATTTTAGGAAACTCCTTGCAAAGCGGGGCAGCATTGCATTCTCTCTGATGAAAGGAATTTCAAGAATAGTTAGATCGAGCAATGATACATTCATCAGCGAGCTTAGAAAACGAAATAAAGAACTCATAGAGACGAATAAGAAATTGCGAAAAGCACACCAGCAACTTGTCCGCCAAGAACGTCTTTCAAACTTAGGCAAATTCTCATCCATGATAATTCACGATTTAAGAAATCCTCTTTCAGCGATTAGGGGCTATGCTGATTTATTGGCACTAAAACTGGAAGGGAAGTCTTATACCCTGCACAAATATGCCTCCCAGATACGGCAGGAAACCAGCAGATTAACTAACTTAACAGGCGAGTTGCTTGATTATTCAAGGGGTGAAATCAGGTTGATGTATTCACCGGTGACAGTTGCCGAGCTATTCGCACAGCTCAAAAAGAATATTGAAACGAAACTAGCCGCCAAAGAGCTTAATCTCACTTGGGATAATCAGTTTACGAGTATTGTCTTGCTCGATTTCAATCGTATTACTAGAGTCTTGCTCAATCTGCTGGACAATGCGCAAAAGGCCTGCGGCAAGAAAGGAGAAATAGAAGTTTCCGCCAAAGGATCAGAAAAAGAACTGATTTTGTGTGTTAAGGATAATGGTGTCGGAATGGATGAGAAGACGATGCAACATATATTTGAACCGTTCTATTCCACTTCGGACAGGGGTGGTACAGGATTGGGAATGCATATCGTCAAGACTGTAGTAGAAGCACATAAAGGAATCATTGATGTTAGAAGCGAAGTTGAAGTGGGCACGCAAATTAGCATCAAATTGCCCTTGCAACTCCAGAGCGGATCGATTTAATCATTTCCCACCTCCCCCCCCCGGAAGTCCAAAGAGCATAAAGGCGTTTTCTACCAAGCTCTCTGCCAGTTTTTCCATATCTTCCTTGCGCAGTTCCGCCAGGGTTTTAAGTGTATATCCAATATGTCCCGGATGATTAGCTTTTCCTCGCATAGGCACCGGCGATAGGTAGGGAGAATCAGTCTCTATCAGAAGCCTGTCACGGGGAATTAGCAGGGCTGCTCTGCGAATTTCATCCGCATTTCCATAGCTGAGATTGCCGGCAAAGGATATGTAATAGCCCAAATCCAATGCGGCCTTAGCTGTCTCCCAATTGGAGGAAAAACAGTGCAAAACTCCATGGTTGCAAGCAACCTTGCCGACAATGTCTAACAACCTTTCGTCTGCATTGCGATTATGCACGATTACCGGCAGGCCGGTTTCGGCAGCGAGCTCCAGATGATACCTGAACGCCAGTTCCTGATGTTCTCTCGGACTATAATTTCGATAAAAATCAAGTCCCGTTTCGCCAATGGCGACTACGGCAGGGTGAATACACTGGGCTCTTATTTTTTCGAACCGGCTATCCCAATCAGTTTTTTTATCATCCACTATGGCATAAGGCATGGCGTTTCGGTGCTGAAACTCTGCGGCAGGTGTGGGCCAATTTTGTCCCAGCGAAGAGGGATGTATACCTGCGGAGAGATATAGGTTGACAAAGCGTTTTGCCAGTTTACAACGCCATGAAAAGTGCTTCTCGTTTGTGGCAACATCTAACGCAACCACGAGATTATCGTTGAATGACCTCAAGAGTATCTTGTCTAAATCGACACCCTCGTGCTTCATATGCAACGCGTGAAAATGGGTATCAAAAACAGGATATGGTAGATAGAATTCCACTTCTCTCTCTTTTAACGTGTTCCAAGTCTTCTCATCGGTAATCGAGTAAGCTTGGGTGATTCCTGCGAAGTCTATCCGGAAGCGAGAAACCGGAATTTCATCTGAGAGCTAAAACAACAGTATTCGAAGAGTCGACTACTCCTTACTGGAGACTGATAAACCAAAATTCCTAATTTCGATTAAGCGCGTTCAAGCTTTCAAAGGCTTCGACAACTCGTTCGACTAACGATTCTTGGCCCGCCCTGAGCCAAACTCGTGGGTCGTAATACTTCTTGTTAGGTGCATTGAGACCAATTGGATTTCCAAGCTGACTCTGAAGATACGCCTCGTTTTTCCTATAGAAATTCAAGACACCGCTCCAAGTAGCCCACTGCGTATCTGTGTCAATGTTCATTTTTACCACACCATAGCTTATAGCCTCTCGAATTTCCTCTTTGCTTGAACCAGAACCACCATGAAAAACATAGGTCACGGGTTTCGGGTCCGTAAGTCCATGCTTTTTGGCGATATATGCCTGGCCTCTTTCCAGAATTTTCGGGGTGAGTTGAACGTTTCCGGGTTTATAGACGCCATGAACATTGCCAAAGGCAGCCGCTACAGTGAAATTTGGACTAATCTTACTCAGTTTGCTATACATATACTCGATTTCTTCAGGCTTCGAATACAAATCTGCCGTATCACGACTCAAATTATCAACACCATCTTCCTCGCCACCGGTAATGCCTAACTCAACTTCCAGAAACATTCCCAGAGCGCTAGTTTTCTTCAGGTACTCTCTAGCAATAGAAGCGTTTTCCTCCAACGACTCTTCGGAAAGATCTATCATATGTGAGCTGTAAAGCGGTTTTCCAGTCGATTTAAAATTCGCTTCCCCGGCTTCCAGCAATCCATCCAGCCAGGGCAAAAGCTTCTTCGAGCAGTGATCGGTATGAAGAACCACTGTCACTCCGTAAGCCTCCGCTACCTGCTGCACATGCCGCGCACCCGAGATTCCCCCAATGACATCACTCTTGGGCGATTTAATTCCCTTGCCTGCGAAAAAACTCGCCCCTCCATTGGAGAACTGAATAATCACGGGGGATTTTGCCCTAGCCGCAGCCTCGAGAACACCATTTACCGATTCGGTATTCACACAATTTACGGCGGGAAGTGCAAAATTCTCGCTTTTACAAATTTCGAAAAGTTTTCTCAAATCATCTCCAAAAACAACACCTGGTTTCATCACATCAAGCACTTTCTGACCCATAATTGCCTCTCCATACCATTTTATTAATCAAATTATAGACTGCCATTGTACTAAATTCAATCTTGTTGACCTATCCCTGTTGGTTGATTTAAGATTTTGACGATGCCGGCGTGGTGGAATAGGTAGACACAGCAGACTTAAAATCTGCTGATTTTGTAATCGTGCCGGTTCAAATCCGGCCGCCGGTAATAATATCCAAAATGTAATGGTTTTGTATCCCGTAAGCGCTTATATTGACTAGTAAATACTAATTAGTGTGAGGATGCTGTGAGATTCAAAGAATTTTTTTCATTACTGTCTTTAATGCTGGGGACAATATTCGGGGCGTCAGGTTTCGAAAAAGAGGCTCTCTTTGCAGGCGGCTGCTTCTGGTGTATGGAACCTCCTTTTGAAGCGCTCAGGGGTGTTCTGGCTGTTTACAGCGGCTACTCCGGAGGTACGGTGGAAAATCCAAGCTATCAGCAAGTAACAGAAGGCAATACCGGGCATTACGAAGCGATTAAAGTAGTATACGATGCAGATATTGTAAGCTATGAAGAACTGCTTGAAGTCTTTTGGCGAAACATTGATCCTACCGATCGTTATGGTCAGTTCTACGATCGGGGTGATCAGTATAGGACTGCTATCTTTTACAACAACAATGCCGAAAAACGCCTCGCCGAACTTTCGAAGAAAACACTCGAAACGTCGGGAAAATTCAAAGAGAAAATAGCAACAAAAATTCTACCCGCTGGACATTTCTATAAGGCAGAGGATTATCACCAGGATTACTATAAGAAATATCCAGATCGATATTATGCTTATGCCGCTGGATCGGGGCGAAAAGGTTTTTTAGAGAAAGTGTGGAAGAACGAGAAATGGGTCATGTATGAAAAACCGCATGAACGTGAACTTAAATCGAAGCTGACAGAGCGTCAATTTGAAATCACCCAGGAAGATGGAACTGAAAGTGCTTTTGACAATGAATACTGGAATAATCATGAAGATGGCCTGTACGTAGACGTTGTATCAGGCGAACCCTTGTTCTTATCAATAGACAAATACGATTCCAGGACCGGATGGCCCTCCTTTACGAAGCCCGTCGACAGCCATTTCGTGATCAACAAACCCGATAGATCTTTGTTTATGCAGCGAACCGAGGTTCGCAGTAAATATGCCGATTCCCACTTAGGGCATGTGTTCAACGATGGACCGATTGATACAGGGGGCCTGCGTTACTGTATAAACTCAGCCTCGCTTCGTTTTGTTCCTCTGGAAGATATGGAAAAAGAGGGATATGGGGAGTATCTAAGCTTCTTTGAGAAATAAATGAATTGGTGCTGAGCGCGCCGAATTGACCTTACGACGTAAACTCATCTTCCTATGCGCCTAATAAGAGTCGCATGCGGAGAGTGTTGGAATTGGGTGATAAGCAGTGGTTTTCACTTGAAGACAGTGCCGAATCTGATCCAGTCGAACGCACGCAAAAGCATCCTTTAAATTCCCCGTTAATCAATAATCTCCTTGCCAAAGTTTGCTTTCGCTCAAACTGTTTACGCAGCACATGTCGGCGTGTTTCATACTGTATCTGATACGAAACAATAGGAAACGTTCAATATCTTTTATATCGCATTTAATGCTCTTTATATCATCCTCGAGGAATTTTACTTTGCTTTCAAGACTGCTACTGTCAAACTTAATACTGTTTATATCATCTTTGAGACGGTCAAATTTCTCCGAGAGATAGTTCGACTTGCTTAGAAAGTAGTCTATTTCGAAGAGGACAAAATCACACTTCCTAAATCCTTTCTTTGCACATTCGATGTTAGGCAGTAAGTCACTCTCGGAGCTGTTTAATACTTCCTGCATAAATAACCTGAGGTCAGCATGCCTCATTCATTTCTATCAGTCTATCTTATTTTTTATCAACAAGAAATTTCGTAAGAATACTTGTATGAAAAGGTCATCTGGAGGGCACAAAATGACTTTCAAAACCATTGGAACATAGCTATATCCTGCTTTGCTCATTCAACAATTCTGTATCAACTTACCGACAGCACAAACTTCCCTGGAGGACTCTCACAATTTTGAACAGGTTGCAACGATGTGGAATGGTTCTCTTGTGGTTGGACGAAGTATGATATAATCGCTTTCTGGTGAGCAATGCTTTCTTGGAGTAAGCGCGATATTTTTCTCAGTACCTGTGAACAATCCCTCCTTGTCGGCATATTTGATGCTGATGAAATGCAGACCAACGTGTATGCTCATTTGAACGAATTGCAAAGTCTTGTTGAAACCCTAGGGATTTCTGTGAAGAAATCCTTATTACTTACGCTCAAATCGATTAATCCCCGTCATCTAATTGGTAATGGTAAGGTGGATGAGATTGCCCAAATAATCGTGGATGAGGAAATTGACCTTGTAGTTTTCGATAACGATCTTTCACCCGCCCAGCAACGGAATCTCGAAAACAGGTGGGAAATAGCGGTTATCGATCGACAGGAAATTATCCTGGATATCTTCGCGACTAGGGCAAGTACCCGGGAAGCTGTTCTACAGGTTTCCCTTGCTCGGATGAAATATAGTCTCCCCAGGCTGACACGAGCATGGACTCATCTCTCCCGACAACGTGGTGGGGCCAGAGGAAATAGAGGAAAGGGTGAAACACAGTTGGAGACGGATAAGCGCCTTGTTCTGAACAAAATCGCCAGACTCAAGAAAGATCTGAAAAAGGTGAGCGATCAAAGGAAAATCCGCAGAAAAAGAAGACTGGAGCGCTCCATGCCGTCGGTATCATTGGTGGGTTATACAAACGCTGGGAAATCTGCCTTGCTGAACTCGATAAGCGATTCGAATGTACTTGTAAGAAACAAACTTTTTGCAACCCTGGATCCTACTACACGATGTTTTGCATTGCAGGATGGACGCGAACTGCTTATCACTGATACCGTTGGATTTATCAGGAAACTGCCCCACGGCCTTATTGAGGCATTTAAATCCACACTGGAAGAAGCCCTTCATGCCGATGTGCTGTTTCACGTGGTCGATGGGAGTAGTGACGAATTGGATGAGCACATTCGCGTTACGTACAGAGTGTTACGCGAACTCAATGCGGGTGACAAAAAACAAATACTTGTTCTCAATAAGGCCGATAAATTAAACAGATACACGCGAGAGGAGCTTCGCATGAGATATCCGGAGAGTTTGCTCGTATCGGCAAGAAGCGGGGAGGGAATTGAAGACTTGTTGCAAACGCTTGCTGGCATTCTAAATGATGATTATCAGGTAATCACATTGAATCTACCTTTTAACAGGTGGGACTTGAGAGCCAAACTGCACAGGGACTCGACAGTGCTGAGAGAAAAATACAGCGATGAGGGACTTGTAATCGCAGTCAGGCTTAACAACCAGGAAAAAAATCGTTTCTCCCCTTATCTTATTGACACCGACTGGATTCCTGGAAAGTGAAGTTTGTATTGCGGTTTACGATTCAAAGCTGCTACTTAGTTGTCGCTTATCTTGTGACTGCTTTGGTGGCCATCTACTATCCATCCCACGTGGCAGCCAACGTGAAAACTGAAGAGACACGGGAATTAGCCAGCAACGTACAAACTTTCACAATTCCAGATAGTGATAGCTACAACAAAACTGTCTTGAGATTCGCCAGAGGCCAAACATTGTCCGGCCTTCTATCCAGTGCTGGTTATTCGGCGGTTATCGTTTCTGACATTGTGGATAGTCTTAGCCAAGTATTGGATATGAGAAAAATCCTTGAGGGTCAGAAGATGCTTGTCAAGTCCTCTGAAGATGGGCAGATAGAAGAAGTGGAACTGGAGGTTAACTTCGATCGGATCGTTAGAACTAGGTATAATGGGAATGCTTGGCGGGCCGAAAAAGATATCATAGACACCTATTCAATTCCTACCTTGTCTATTGCTACTATCGAGAGTTCTCTTTTTGAAGCTGCTAGGAATAATGAAGTGCCCGTTTCGGTTGTGATGGAAGCAATCAAGCTTTTCAGTTTCAGTGTTGATTTTCAGCGGGATATCAAACCCGGCGACAGAGTGACGATCCTCTATGAGAAGATATACAATCACGATGATGAATACTTGGCTGCCGGCGGTTTGATATACGCAAAGCTAGAAAACAACGAGAAGGATGTCAAATTTTGGCAGTATACTAGACTGGATGGGAAAAATGATTATTACGAGCCAAATGGAGAATCTGTCCAGAGAACACTCTTGAAAACCCCGGTTGATGCGGCGCGTATTTCATCCAGATTTGGATATCGAAAAATCCCGATGCTCAACTTTGATGGTTTTCACCACGGTATTGATTTTGCGGTTCGAAAAGGAACTCCTGTTATGGCGGCTGGAGATGGAAGAGTTTCTATTGCAGGCTGGGAGAATAACTATGGTTTTAGAGTGAAACTTTCTCATATAAATCACTATGACACCATGTATGCACATCTTAGCAAAATTGCAGACGGAATTCATGCTGGAACGCGTGTACGCCAGGGCCAAGTTATTGGCTACGTTGGTTCCACCGGTTTTTCAACCGGCCCTCACTGTCACTATGAGGTTCATTACTACGGGACGCCAGTTAATCCAGTCAATCTGCAATTTCCACCCTCACATCGACTGGATAGTGAAGATGTTGTAGTTTTGGATTCCAAAATAAATGCTCTATCGACCCAATTTGGTTTATAATCATAGGTGTTCTTGAAATCCGAATAGCTAAGTAACATAGTCTTATGTCTTTTATCAAAACCTTCACTTGCGGTGTTCTTGAAACGAATGCATACCTCTTCGGATTGGATACTGGGAAAGAAATGATTTTGTTGGACGCTCCTCAGGGTTGTTTCAATGCTGTAAGTGCTGTACTCAAAGAATTAGAACTCCGACTTGAAGCTGTTTTTATTACACATGCCCATTTTGATCATACTCTGGATCTTGGTTACTTCGCCAAGATCAATATTCCGATTTATGCTCACAGTAGTACGCAGGATGATATCGAGAAGTTTCGAACCTTCAACATGGTTGAGTATCACGCTGATGAGTATCCGAAGGGGAAAGTGTCAGTTCCGCTGAAAGATGAAACGACTGTGTCGGTGGCTGGATTTGAAATCGAGGTACTCAAGGTGCCGGGACACACGCCAGATTCGTTGGCATATTACATCCCAAGTTCTTCGGTTTGTTTTGCGGGGGACTTGATATTTCTGGATTCCGTGGGGCGGACCGATCTTCCAGGCGGCGATTTCGATCAGTTGACAGACTCGATTAAAACTAAGATATACAGCCTGGATGATTCTACGATTATATATCCGGGGCACGGACCTCCAACCAGTGTTGGAAACGAAAGGCGTGGCAATCCGTTCGTAAGGGTTTAGGTTTGGATTGCGGGCTTACTTGTCAAATCATTTATAATTTAGATAATCTACTCTATCATATCTGAGGGGTGCCAATGCCAATAACTATCAAAGACGGTCTTCCTGCAATTGAGGTGCTAGGCAGGGAAAACATTTTTGTGATGCCTTCTTCCAGAGCGTCACATCAGGATATACGGCCATTAAAACTGCTGATTCTGAATTTGATGCCGCTTAAGATAGTTACCGAAAATCAGCTCCTGCGCATGCTTTCAAACACGCCGCTCCAGTGTGAGATAGAGCTGATTCTGCCTGTTTCTCATGTGTCAAAGAATACTCCCAGAGAGCATTTGGATTTCTTTTATAGATCTTTTAAGGATATAAAAAATTCTAAATTTGATGGTTTGATTATCACAGGTGCCCCTGTTGAAACCTTGGAATTCGAAAAGGTGGATTATTGGAATGAAATCTCGGAGATAATGGATTGGGCTCAGAAACATGTGTATAGCACACTCTACATATGCTGGGCGGCACAAGCTGGCCTTTATTATCATTATGGTATCCCTAAACATCCGGTTGAAACGAAGATTTCGGGCGTATTTCGACACAGTGTTGTAGATACCAGGGTGCCACTTGTGCGTGGTTTTGACGATCAGTTCTATGCACCACATTCCAGACACACCGAAGTGAGGCGTGAAGATATTGAAGGAATAGAAGATCTTTTGATACTTTCAGAATCTGGGGATTCAGGCATTTACATTGTGATTTCCAGGGACGGAAGGCGTGTTTTTACTACTGGTCACTCCGAATACGATCCTCTGACTCTCAAGGAGGAATACGAACGCGATTTGAAACGAGGCGATAATCCTCCTGTCCCGCGTAACTACTTCCCCAACGATAATCCAAATGGATATCCCATTATCAAATGGCGTAGCCATGCGCACTTGTTATTTTCCAATTGGCTTAATTACTACGTCTATCAACAAACTCCGTATGATTTGGAAAAAATCGGATAATGGAAATCGATCGATCTTGGGGTGCGGTAGTTATTGATAACAAGCAAAAATTCCTTCTGGTCCAGCATTCAAACGGACAGCACTGGAGCCATCCGAAGGGACACCCCAATCCTGGCGAAACACCCTTTGAAACCGCCATACGGGAAATCAGAGAGGAGGGGAATGTTGATGTGGCATTGATAAATGGGTTTCAAATGCGGGAGACTTGGACCCTTCCTGATGGACGCAGAAAAGAGGTTGTGTATTACTTGGGGAAGAAGATTGGTTCTGCTGAAGAGAATCGAATGGAGAACAGAAAGATAGGTGTACCGGTTGCCATACAGAAGGACGAGAAAAAATCTCCGGACGAAGAGATTCTTGGACGGGCGTGGCTATCCTATCAGGAGGCTCTGGAGAGGATTACCTATGAGGCCGGTAGGAGGGTGCTAAGAGCAGCTGTGGAATTCTTGAAGCTTCAGGGAATGGCGCATTAATGCGGTTGCAGATACTTCTCGCTGTTGTATCACTATTTTTGAAAGTCTTTGATAAGGAAATCCAGCGCCTCTATTCCCAATAATACCACGGCCGATACGATTAAACCCGATATGGCAACTCCAACTAGAACAGCGAGGAGGGTTTTCCGCCGACTGAGTCCGAGTACCCAGGCGCCTAGAGTACCGGTCCACGCCCCGGTTATGGGGAGGGGGATGCTCACGAATACGGCGACACCCCAAAACCCCAGGCGTTCAACTTTTTTTGTCAGCTTTGTTCGAGCTCGTTCAACAAGTTTATCGAAGTTTGTGGAATAAAATCGCCAACGGTAGAATAACTTATGGATGTTATCCAAAAAAAAGTAGGCGATTGGAGCCACGAGGGCATTGAGTAATACGCAGTACGGATAGGCCAGTATCCACGGAATGCCCTTAACTAACGCGTAGGGAAGCCCGCCTCTGAGTTCGGCGATGGGAAGTAGTGTTAAAACAGTTATCCATATCCAGTGCACCATATTTTGACAAGAATGCAGTCCGATCAGGGTTTGATCAAGTGCCGGATTGGGGAAGGGGAAACCTGTACCGTGCTAAATCTCTTAGAATTCTGGCTATAAGCAAAAAGGCTTTGTGATCCAGCGAGTCGACGCTGTCCTTTGGGCCATGCCTGGTCTTCCAAGTCTGGGGTAGGTCGATTCTTTGGTGATTGTCTCTCAAGTTATTGGAGTTGGCTTTGATCTGCCTATACTGCTTTGCGAGGTGCAGCGCTTCGTTTCGTGGTAAGACGGAGAGCTGAATTGCAGGATATCCTCCGAGCAACAGGCCCAAGTCATCAGAAAACATCGGGTTGACACCAAAATCCTGCCCATTGGAATAATTTTTCAAGAAGTCTTCAATCATTTTGTAGGTGATGGAAATTGAATTATCAATACGCTCGATTCCTGACTGGTTGCGTCTCCATACCGGTGTATTGCCAATTCCACACATGTCGAGCACGAGGAAAAGCATATTCTGCACATTGAGTTTTTTGAGGTGCCTTGCTAGAAACCACGAACCCTGATCGGTGGGTTTCATATTCTTTGTGAGTTCCTCCTTGTCTGTAAATATTATTTGAGTACAGTGCTGCCATCCGAGTTTGCAAATCTTCTCCCAATGGTTCATGAGTTGGAAGATGCATGCGGCATTATCGTTGGCTCCAGGAGTTCCACGGACCCGGTCGTAGTGGGAAATCAGAGTGACGCGATAGTATTGCATGTCTATTTTTGCCGAGTTAGGGTTGAGAAGCGCTATATGCCTGGTTTCGTCGATTGAAATCACTTCGTGAGGTATTCCACGCCGTTTTAGTGATTCTTCCAATATTTGCTGTCGGCTAATGTTCTCTAAGCAGAATTGTTGTAATTCTATGAGGTCTTCCCTGGGGAGCGGAAGGCATGGTAAATCCGACATGATGCCAGTATATAGCACTGTGGTGTTAGAACGCATCCTGCCTTCTGAAAAATCGTGAAGGGGATGTCTACTTTGCGCTCAGCGAGGGAATGCAATCCACGCTCAAAAAGCATCGCGCGCCCGGAACAAGTCATGATGATTCGAACCATCGGCATTGCTTATCTATGTTTCACCCGGATGATCGAAAAACCATCTTCGAAATGTTGCCAGCTAAACGACCAAAGAGGCAGGAAGCTTTCAGAGCCGAATCCAGATTTACTAGCTCAAATCCGCTGTTTGAATGTTCTTTATGATAAATTTATAGTTCTTATCATTAATTGTGAATTCCAAAGTACTACCTAATGACTGTCCAATAAAGGCCCTTCCGAATGGCGAAAGATAGGAAATAATCCTTTCCGAGGGGTTTGATTCCCACGGCCCAAGTATAGTGTATACTTCTTCCCTGCTACCCAGCAAATCTTCAAGTGTTACAATGGTGCCAAATCCAACCTTGCCAGGATCCCAGTCATTTTCTGCAAAAAGACGAACCCGGTCCATTTCTTCCTTCATTTTACCAACTTGAATCTGCAAATTTTCTTGCCGCTCCTTGCTGGATTTATACTCAGCATTTTCGCTGAGGTCTCCCAGTTTAATGGCCGCACCTATCTCTTTCGAATTCCTGGGTATCTCAATCTCAACAATGTGTTTAAGTTCTTTTTGCTTCCTGTTTAAACTGCTTTGGAGTGCAAAGAAATACCGACTGGCTGATGAAGAGATTTGCACACCTGTTTTTTTCTTATCATCATGAAAACGAATTTCTGGAAATGCTTCCTGGACAATTCCTTTGAGATTTCTTTTTATCACAGGATCAAGTTGTTCAATGTCCTCGAGCAATGTGAATACTTTTGTAGCTGCATTCATATCTCTACCTATCAGAAATTTCTCCAGCCTTTTCTCCTTGAATAAATAATTATGAATTTGACGGTTCAGTTTTTTGTTATAAATCACATCGCGTTTATTACCTATTTCATTGTAAGTTAGATGAAGAAGACGAATCATATTGATCAAAATCCTCTCAGTGTTCATCTTCAATTCCGCGGACCAATCATCCGCTTCCATGTGGCGCGCTATCCAAATCAAGCCATCTTGATATTCCCGGTAGTGCTCCACCATCAGTTCCAGCTTCTTGAGCACTGCATCCTTAAAACCAGCACTAAGGAGTTCATCCAATATCGAACTGGAAAGTTGAATTGGAAAGAGCATGAGATAAATCCTATCCCAATTATCCACTTCTTCGCGCACCGAAACGAGAAAATCCTTTCGGATTTCAGCGTTATCAAGTTGGACAAAGAGCTCCATCGGCGTTTCGATGTCTTGCCACAGTTCTTTGAATCCCCATTCAAGTCCTGGATTCAAGAAAGGATATTTCGTGCTCATTTTCGAAACAAATAGATAGCTGGCTACCACTTGAGCATTGACATTGCCCAGTTTTAGAAATGAGGTGAAATAGCTAAACATTTCGGCAAAGAATTCAGAAGCAGGAAAGGATTCAGAAGCAGGATCGCTGTGGTTCAAAAAATCGTGAACAGCCTGTATTTTGCCGAAGATATTCTTCTCCGCCTTGAATTGATTAAACATCTTCTCTTCAAAACTCATTGGTTTGTCCCTGACAACAAACTGGTCTATTTTGTCTGGAACATTGCCAAAAGCTGAATCGGTTTTGAGGATCCTCCGCGCTTCCGGACTCCATGTCGACCATTGGCTTGGACTCAATATGCTTGGCACGAGTTCCGCTTTAATCTTCTTGACATCGGCAGCATTGTCAAAGCTCCGGATTATCGTCTTAAGAGCCCAGGAGATATCTTGTTTAACCTTTGCTCCAAGTTGTTCTTTGGAATAAGTGCTTTTCAAGACCCAAATATGTTCTTTTGAAAGACTTCGCAATGCGTTAATAGCCATCTTCAGCGACATAGAGTGCGATCGTTTTTTGGCGAAATTAATTTTTATTGTGTTACCTTTGATATTCTCGATGATTCCAACACCCCATGTATTGTGAAAAACAAAATTTCCAGAATCAAACGAAATATGCTTCTCAAAGTCGGCAATTGCCTCTATTGCGTTTCTCCAATTTTGTTTGAGATTGGATAGACGTATATATTCGTCTATTTGACTGTGTTCAGAGTATTGAGCCTTATAGCAGTGAATTATCTCTCCCCGGGCCCAATTATTCCTGCTCTCATAATTCAGAATTTTTTTGAGTACTTTGATTGCAGTGCCCCACTCCTCGCGATCCTTGATGGCGGGATACAAGATTTCCAGTAAGTTCATTGCCTTTCCTGGACCAAACGATTTTGTAACCTTCTTCTCTATCAGGAAAAAAAATTCGTAGTCATCTACACCGTGTTCAACAAGCTTCTGCCATATATCATGCACCTGGTTGAATTGATTTTTGTTCACATATCGATGAATGGCCTTACGATAATAGGTTATGGCCTTATCTATTTCCCCGCTTTTTTCCCTCTTCTCCGCTAAGCGTTTCACCATGTCAGTTTCAGAATAGTCAATCTTTATTATTCGTTCCCAGACTTCATACATTTTGTCCGGTTGATTAAGGTGTTCAAGCGTGTTGGCCAAATTCTTAAGTGCGACTTTATTCTCACCAAATTCAAGGATCCGATGGCACAGATGTTCCACTACACCCCATTTGTAATTTTCCGTAAAGATGTTGACAAGGTTTAGGAGATGAGTGTCATCAACCTGCTGCTTATTCAGTGAGAGAATACCGGAGAGGTAGAGAGCTACAATGGCATTTTTATTGTCTTCTAAATGAGTTTCACAGAATGTTTGAACCTCGTCCTGTACACCCTCTGCAAGAACATCCTTAACAGTGTCATTGAGTGTTTGAAAATCTAAAATTGTGAAATCATTGATAGAAGTTCGAGTCCATTTCTCTTCATGGAGCATTTCACTAACTGTTTTGATGACTTCTTCGGACATGATGCCTCCCAAACTTATTTCAACGCAATTCTAACTATGTTCAAAGTAGTTTCTGTATATAGCCGGAGATAGAAGCTTGATATTTACTAGGACATCGTCAATTGCTTCATGGTTTGTACCAGTAATTTGATAATGATCGATTAATCGGAGAAAGTGATTAATCAATTTGGGAGCCAAAACTGCTTCTCTTTCATTACTGATGGCTATTTCACTTTTCAAAGCATAAATTGATCGCTTTAACTTGCCATACTCAACGGCACTGAGTTCTCTTTTCACGTCCAAGACACCCCATATGGCTCCGTAAACCGGAAGCCACTCTGAAAAATTCAGATTCTCGCTTTCAATTTCCTTACTCAGTCTGTCTATTAGTCGTCGAAAGAGCGGCGAAATAATCTCATCCAGCTCAATAACACTTGCATTGAGAAACAACGCTTCACGCAACAAAACCTTCGCCCATTGAGATTCGCCTATAAGAGCATAAGCATCGGCTAATTCCGCCAGCGAGCGTGAATCACTGCCACCTGACAACCCCACGGCTTCCTTCAGCATCGAAATGCATTCCTCATAATTTCCAAGAGCCTTCTGGCAACGACCAGCTTGAAAAAATGCTTCGATATCAGATGTCCCGAAAGCCTGCTTCCGATAATAGCTCAATGCCTCAGTATGAACCCATTTTTTTATACAGGCCGAACCCTCATCCAGCGGGTGTTCGAAATCAGTTTGATATTTGCCAGTGTAATGCTTCCATTGGCGATAAAGGTAATCTCCCTTCGCGACATCGTCATATATCGTTTCCAGGTTTTGCTGTCGCTGCCTCCAATAACCACAGGCTCTCAGCGCTGTTTTCACCTCTGGATTTTCATAATTCAATGAATGCGCTGCATCTAAAAATTTACGGGCTTCGACAAAATGCCCAGTTTCAAAAAGTCGATAGCCCTTAGTTATCAAATCATCAATATTGAGCTCGTCATCTTTATCTACTAGCATCTTAATCGGATGGCCTTTTCAGAAGTATATTTGAATTAGACATCTAGGGTCAACAAGGTAGTAACTTGGAATCCATCGTTTAGTAGTCTATAATCATCTCATAGTGATTAGTAAGAAAAGGATTATTGCCCCGTCAATACTAAGTGCAGATTTTGGAAATATTGGGAATGCTGTCAGTTTAATTGAGCAAGCTGGCGGAGATTGGATTCACCTTGATGTAATGGATGGAGTTTTTGTGCCTCCCATAACATTTGGTGCGCAAATGTTACAATCAATCCGTAGACTTACCAATTTGACTTTGGATGTGCATCTTATGACGATGAAACCTGGCAATCATCTCAACGCCTTTGTGGAAGCTGGAGCGGACCGTTTCACATTTCACATTGAAGCGGAAGTTCATTCCCACAGGCTGATAAAGGAAATAAATGACTTGGGAATCAGTTCGGGGATAGCAATCGTACCATCGACGCCCGTATCGGCAATTGAGGAATTGTTGGATGTCGTTGATCAGGTGCTAGTCATGACAGTTAATCCCGGATGGGGTGGGCAGACGATGATAACAAAAGCATTGGAAAAAGTTAGGAGGCTTAGAAAAATACAGCTGGAAGAAGGTGGCAGCTTCCTGATTTGCATTGATGGAGGTTTCAAACTGGAGAATTCTGGTGAAATCTGGGATTCAGGGGTTGATGCAGCTGTTATGGGTTCTGCTTTTTTTGATGCGAAAAACCCTGAAAAAATATTGGATAAATGTCGTTTGAAGTAGGTTGTAATTTCAAAACTTCCCTGTTGATAATCGTGAAGGCATGGGCTGCGTCAAGAAACTCATCCACGCTTGTGTTACTGGCGCTACGATACTGGAAGCATCTTAAGGATGAATCTGAGATGGCAAAAAACTATAAAGCAGCCTTAGATATCGGATATAGTACTACTACCGAAGAATTATCAGGAAATGAAGATTTACAATAAAGCTCTGGCACGCGCAGAACGCTGGCTAGCAAGAGGTAGAAGTCTAAAAGTTATACGCTTCTTAGAACCCAAAGTCCCGTTATTTATAGAAGACCCAATTTACTATACGATACTTGGCAGAGCTTGCTTGGAATCAGGATTGCTGAAAGACGCTGATACCTACCTAACCCGTGGCATCCAGGCAGAACCAAACCATCTTGAAGCACGACTGTCTTTGGCGGTTAATTATCTCAAGAGAAAAGATCCCGCGAGTGCTGTTAAAACTTGGCTTGAAGTTTTGGAGGATTATCCTGACGACAAATATGCTCGCAAAGGTTTGAAAACTCTCAAGAATATTCCTGATCTCTTTCAGCAAGATAGGTTTCTTGAAACATTTGAACCGCGCAGTTTCCTACCACATATAGGGCCAAGATGGCCCGGCAAAATTTTGATTCTCACTATGGTTCTCCTGGGTATTCTTGTTGGTTTCTATATCTGGAAATCAGAAGACATGTTACTAGGTCCACTGATAAAGAATAATTATCGATCGGGTTTCGAGAGTTTGAAATCAGAACGCCCACAAACTGAAGCGAGGGATGATGTATTTTATCCACTGACAAATCAGGAGCTATCAAAAGTTGTCAAAGCGGCCCTGAAATACTATCAATCCTACGAAGATAACAGGGCTCGTTATGAACTGAACAAGATAAAATACTCAAACGCGACTGAGGAAATGCGCCAGCAAAGCATAGAACTCACGAAATTACTCGGTGAACCAACTATAGATAACCTCGAAACCTCGTACACATACGGGGAAGTAAAGCAGAATCCATGGCTTTTCGAAGGAGTCTGGGTGCTCTGGAGCGGATTGGCAGTAAATATTCTAAGTGATTCCGAGGCAACACGCTTTGATTTTTTGGTAGGTATGGATAAGGAACAAATACTGGAGGGACGGGTTGGAGCTGAAATACCCTTCCCGGTTGTTATGGAGCAGCTTCCTCTGGAACTACTCGCCAGAGTGGAACCACAGCATGAGGATTTCATTCTTATCGGGAAAACGATTCACTTCCTCCGATAAGCTGTTTTTCACCACTGTCGCGGTTGCAAACTTTGCTAAGCTTGTGCTACTTGTGGAACTGCAGGCTGTAAGATATTATTGCATAAGTTCAAGTAATAAGGAACGTTTAATGGTTGTGGGTATTTAAGAAGGCGATGTGATGGTTAAGTTGGGAGGAAATATAGAATCCAAGATTAACAGGGAAAAAGAAAGAGCTATTGATGCAGCAAGAATGCAGATAGAAAAGCAATTCGGGAAAGGTTCTTTGATGAAACTGGGCGACAGGCCCATGGTCAAAGTCGAAACAATCCCATCCGCTTCGATCGTGCTGGATGAAGCACTCGGTGTCGGTGGTTATCCAAAGGGTAGAATAATTGAAATCTACGGCCCCGAATCGTCGGGAAAAACAACCCTGGCGTTGCATGCCATAGCCGAATCGCAGAAGAGGGAAGGAGTGGCGGCGTTTATCGATGCCGAGCACGCATTGGATCCTCTTTATGCTAGCAATTTGGGAGTTGACATAAAGAATCTTTGGGTAAGCCAGCCCGATACTGGCGAACAGGCGTTGGAAATTGCGGAATTTCTTGTGCGATCTGGAGGTATAGACATTATTGTAGTCGACTCTGTTGCGGCTTTGACTCCACGCGCTGAAATTGAAGGTGATATGGGCGATACACACGTGGGGCTGCAGGCAAGATTAATGAGTCAGGCCTTACGCAAACTTACTGGAAGTGTTAGCAAATCTGGAAGTTGTCTGTTTTTCATCAACCAAATCCGAATGAAAATTGGTACCTCGTTCGGTAATCCCGAAACTACTTCCGGTGGGAATGCTCTCAAATTCTATGCATCTGTGAGATTAGAGGTGAGGAAGATAGAGACAATTGCAAAGGGTCAGGAAAATGCGATAGGCAACAAGGTTAGAATCAAAATTGCAAAAAACAAGGTGGCTCCTCCATTTCGAAGAGCAGAATTGGAAATAATGTTTGGGAAGGGAATCTCAAGAAGTGGCAGTCTTCTAGATGGGGCATTGACTCACGGCTTGATTAACAAGAGTGGCAGTTGGTATTCATTGGGAGAACAAAGGATAGGGCAGGGTAGGGAAAACGCTAAGCAGTATTTTGAGGATAATCCGAAAATTGCCTTGGATATCGAAGCAAAACTGCGAAAAAAGATTTCCTCTGAACCCGATGGAAAGCCGTCTACAGGTGCTTCCATAGATTCTGATCGATCAGTAGAGAGTTTCCGAATGACCACAACAAGTAAACCCCAGTGAATACTGTCTGGCTGGGTTTGGGTTCCAACATTGGCGACAGGCTAGCATACATTGAATCAGCAATAGAAAAACTCAGTGGAATTCTTGCCGATATGCAAATTGCTCCGATATACGACACAATTCCGATAGACTACCTCAATCAATCTAATTTTTTAAATACCGTTGTCAGAGGTGAAACTGTCCTCACACCGAAAGAACTCCTGAATAAAACCCAAACAATCGAGCAGACAATTGGAAGAAAACGAATTACTGAGAAAGGACCACGTACAATAGATATTGATATCCTTGTTTATGAAAGCATTTGTGCGACTTACGAAATTGACTCAAATAGTTACTTGACGGTGCCACATGAGTCCATGCACATGCGATTATTTGCACTAAAGCCGCTGTTGGATCTCAATCCAGATCTTGTCGATCCAGGAGATGGCGTTCCATGGAGTATTAAAGCCGAAAAACTCTCTGAACAAAAGGTTGAACTGTACACAAGGTGAGCGTCGATATTGATACCGACTCCGTCGACAGATTACCGAGATATCAGTTGGACCGCTTTGAAGGTCCACTTGACTTGCTTCTGTTTCTTATCCGAAAAAATGAGCTCAGTATATACGATATTCCTGTTGCAGAGATAACCGAGCAGTATCTTGCCTATTTAAAACACAGTTCCAAACCCAATCTAGATGAGATTTCGGATTTCTATCTAATGGCCGCTACACTTCTCAATATCAAATCGAAAATGCTACTTCCCATTGATATTGATCTTGAGGACGATTTAGATGATCCACGGGAAGAACTTGTTAGAAGCCTGATAGAATACGAGAAATTCCGGAGACTGACGTATTTACTATCTAGCAGGGAGGTTCAATTTGGCAGGATTATTAGAAGTAAACGAATTCAAGTGGCTTCATTTTTCCCAGTTGAGGAAGAATCGTGGGAAGAAATGGATATCCTGGATCTTCTGAAAACCTTCAGTCAACTAACGAAGAGTCTTGGAAGTGAGGCTGCAATCAGTATTTGGGAAGAAGTTTCGATAAACGAAAAAATTACTCTTATTAGTGAATTTCTTGAAATGAAAAATGAGTTTGATTTCTACGATATTTGCAACAACACCAGTTCTTTGATGGAAGTAATAAGCGCTTTTCTTGCGGTTCTGGAATTGACTAAAATAGGGATGATAAATGTGCTCCAGAATGGACCATTCGAAAATGTTCGTATTATAGCTTCGAACAAATAAGACTGGTAGAAGTCTGGGATTGAACTAAGGCTATGAATGAAAACTGCGCACTAATTGAGGTGGTGTTGTCGCTGGAGAACGAACCAATTGATGAGGAGAAAATATCCTGTATCACAGGTTTGAGCAGCGGTGAGGTAATCGAAAGCCTAAAAATCCTGGAAACCCACTACAATACGGACGTTCATGGAGTCCGACTTGTGAGATTTCCAAATGGATGGGTCTTTGCACCCAAAGAATTCCTGTGGCAAATTCTCAAAGGCCATTATGGAAAGGAGAGAAGTGATTCCTTAACCCGGGCCGCGCTGGAAACTCTGTCAATTATTGCGTATTCCCAGCCAATAGCAAGATCGGAAATTGAGACTATACGGGGAGTTGGAGCTGATGGTGTGATTCGTGCCTTAAGAGATAAAAATCTGATCAAGGAAATCAGGCGTCAAGATACACCAGGTAGGCCGGCACTGTATGGGACAACAAAAGGATTCCTAAGACGGTTCAACCTGGGAAGCATCTCTGAGCTTCCAAAACTTGACGAGATTGATGACAAGAAGTTTTCCGTAAATGGAAACCCCTGAATCCATTCGACTACAACTCAGGCTGGCTCGGGCAGGAATAGCTTCACGTCGCAAGTGCGAAGAAATCATTGCTGAAGGCAGAGTTAGCGTCAATGGGCAGTTTGTTACAAAGCTGGGCTTCAAAGTCACTCCTGATGACGTCGTTCGATTTGACGGACGCCTGGTAAAAGACGAAAAAAGAAAGGTTTATATTGCCCTGCACAAACCTTCAGGCTATCTGTGCTCTGACTTTGATCCTGAGGGCAGACCCTTGGCGAAAGATCTAATCGATGTGGTGATAAAAGAGAGGATCTTTCATGTCGGAAGACTTGATTACATGACAAGCGGGCTCCTATTCTTCGCCAACGATGGAGATTTTTCAAGAGTTCTTACACATCCATCCAGTCAGATCGAAAAAGAATACCATGTAATCACAAGAAGTCTTATACCAGATAATTTAATGGAGCGTTTCAGCAGGGGAGTAGTAATAGATGGAATACGGTATAATGCCGTACTTGCGAAAAAAGTTGGACCAAGAAGCGCAAGAATAGTATTAATTGAAGGCAAAAACCGTGAATTGCACAGAGTCTTCTCGTCTGAGTCGGTGAGCGTTAAGAAAATACATAGAATTCGAATCGGGCCAGTCAAAATTGCAGGCATTCCCTCTGGACATTTTCGTTATTTGAAAGTAAACGAAATTAAGGCCCTGATGAAATATGCGCGCATGCAGGGTGAAGCCGCGCATTCTAAATGGAGAAAATGATGGTAGTGGCGATTGACGGCCCCGCTGGCGTGGGTAAAAGCAGCCTGGCAAGATGGATTGCAAAGTCCTTTGGGTTTCTAAATTTGAATTCGGGAGCATTTTACCGGGCGATAGCTGTAAAAATTCATAAAACAGGTTTGGATATTGGAAACACACCGGAAGTGATATCGACAGCTGAAAGCGCCATAATCGAGCTCAGTGGTGATAGCATAAATCTTGATGGTGAGAACATAGATAGACTCTTAAGAACTGGTCTTATAGACAGTTGGTCGTCAATCGTCTCGTCTATAGTGCCAGTTCGTCGCATAGTGAATCAACAGCTTCGAGACATCTCAAAATCGACAAATCTTGTTGCTGAAGGTAGAGATATGGCAACTGTTGTCTTTCCCAATGCCGATTTAAAAATATATCTTGAAGCAGCCCTGCATGTGCGTGTTCGGCGTCGTTTTAATCAGAGTACCAGTAATCAGAGTATCGAAGAGCTCGAACTATCATTGCAGGAACGGGATAGACGTGATAAAAACAAAATTGAAGGATCTCTCAAGATTGCAGAAGATGCTGTGGTGATAGACAGCTCCGACTTGACTTTTGAAAAGGTTTGTGAGAGAGTTAGAGGATTGGTCGATGCCCATCTATTATGTCAAAATCCCCAGGAGTGAATATGCCCGAGCCGGATGCCTTCGCGCAGGAGAGTAATCAGAACCAGCTGCAGGAATCGTATCTAAAAACCCTTGATCAGCTGGAGGAAGGGGGGTTGATTAAGGGAAAAGTCATCCAAGTAGACAGCGAATATGTCTATCTGGATCTTGGGTTAAAATCTGAAGGGAAGGTTCTCGTAGAAGAGTTCCGTGAAGTTCCTTCCATTGGCGATACTGTGGTTACTGTCTTGATTAAACGTGAAGGACGCCATGGCGAGGTAATTATTTCTAAAAAAAAAGCCGATATGAAGGTTTTTTGGAAGTCTCTCCGCGAAGCCTTCAATTCGGGAGAGCCTGTTAATGGCAAGGTAACCAAAACGGTCAAGGGAGGTTTTGAAGTCGACTTGGGCCATGGGGCTCGAGCATTTTGCCCTATCAGCAAAATGGATGTGCAGAGAGTGAACGATCCAGAGAAATATGTTGGACTCGAATCTCTGTTCATAATCGATAGGCTATACAGCGAGAAAAAGATTAACATAGTTTTGACTAGGCGACTCTATCTCGAAAGATTGATCGAAAAAAACAGAACGGAGTTTTTCAACACGGTTTCAATAGGCGATACCGTCGAGGGATGCATAAAGAACTTCACATCTTTTGGAACCTTTGTGGATTTGGGCGGTTTTGATGGCCTGCTCCACATGAATGATATGAGCTGGGGACATGTTACTCGACCAAAGGATTATGTCAAGAAAGGACAGAAAATTGAGTTGAAAGTGATTCGCCTCGACCCCGAAGGAAAGAAGATTAATCTGTCTTTGAAACATTTTCAACTCGATCCATGGTCGACATTTGAAGAGAAATACCACGTCAATCAAATAATCAAGGGTCGAATAACTAGACTTACCGATTTTGGGGCATTTATCGAAATAGAAGAAGGTATTGAAGGACTTGCCCATATTTCGGAGCTATCATGGGTGAAACGTGTAAAACATCCCAAGGATTTATTGCGAGTTGGCGATGAATGTGAAGCCATGATTCTCGGTTATGACATACCCCAGGGACGTATATCACTTGGATTGAAACAAGTGCTCCCCAACGCATGGGATGATATTGCAATCAAATATGCGTTAGGTACCAAGGGAAGATGGATTGTCAAGAAGACGACCAATATGGGAGCCTTTGTCGAGCTTGAAGAAGGTATCGATGCTTTTCTTCATGTGGACGATTTATCGTGGGCAAGAAAAATTCGCAATGTCAACACTGTTTTAACTGAGAATGAACCCATCGATGCTGTGGTTATAGATATTGATTCCGAAGAACGGAAAATACGAGTAGGTGTAAAACAACTCGAAGAAAATCCCTGGATGAAGTTTAGCGATGAGTTTCCGCAGAGCTCAATAGTGGAAGGCGAAATCACCTATAAGACAGATTTTGGTATATTTGTCAAAGTCGCAGGGGGGATTGAAGGACTTATTCATAAGAACAATCTTATAGAGTCAAAAGGAGAGAATCCGGATGAGAAACTTGCCACGTACAAAATTGGAGACAAATTGCGGGCGATTGTGAATGAAATAAACCCGAATAAACAGAAGCTCTCCCTATCCATACGAGAGCTGCGATATCGTGAAGAACAGGCTGAAATATCGAAATATATGAACAACAAGGAAGAAGGTGAGGATTCTTATACGCTTGCTGATATGCTTGAAGACAAACAGGATTCATAGAAAATCGTGGGTGAAGTTTTCTCGTCACCGAAGCTTGCCGGTGGTTTTGACTTTATAGCGATGAGTGTGGTTTTTTATGAAATTCTATTCACTTCGATCCCTTGCAATCGCTAGCCTGGCTGCAGAGAAAATGGATCTAAGCGAGAAACTAATCTCAACACAGAAGCAAGAGTACAAGATGGTTTGGAAGAGTGAGATAATCAAAAAAGTCCTTGATCAGGCAGAAAAAATTGCGTCTTCCGATTTCCCAGTACTGATCTCAGGTGAAAGCGGTACTGGTAAGGAGTTATTGGCCAGGAGAATATATCGGAAATCGAAACGCAGCAACAATCAGTTCGTCAGTGTGAATTGTGCCGCAATTCCAGATCATCTAATTGAATCAGAACTATTCGGCCATGCCAAAGGATCATTCACGGATGCAATAAGGGACAGAACTGGCTATTTTGAAAGAGCCAATCTGGGTACACTTTTTCTCGATGAAGTAACTGAGCTCACACTTAGCGCACAGGGCAAGCTTCTCCGAATTCTTCAAGATGGCCGATTTCAGCGCGTTGGCGATGAAATCGAGCTGGAAAGTGATGTTCGAGTGATAGCAGCTACTAACCGAAAGCTGGAAGACTGCGTCCGACTTGGTAAATTCAGGCAGGATTTATACTATAGGCTTGCAGTACTGCAAATAGCACTTCCTCCATTGCGGGGACGTCTAGATGATATAACAGTTCTGGCGGAACATTTTCTAAAGAAGCATAGTACCAATAATGATGATGCTCCAACTAGTTTAAGCACAGAGGCCATGAGCGCATTGCTTCTATATCGCTGGCCTGGGAACATCAGAGAGTTGCAGAACTCTCTTGAACGAGCTGTTATAATGGGGAAGGGGAAAGAAAAAATCACGCTAAACGAACTTGCTTTACCAAACAAAGAAAGTAATGCGGTTGAATACGTCGAAAGAAATCTGAAAAGTGCGATGAAGCTTTTCAAGAGGAATTTCATTCGAGAAGTTCTGGAAGAACACGACGGAAACAGAACGATTGCCGCAAACACACTGGGAATCCAAAGAACGTACTTGTCGCGCATAATAAAAGAATTGAATATCGATATTTAAACGGAGATGAACCTAAGTGAATAATGAACACAGCAACCAGGGCTCTGAAGGACGTGTGGGTGCTTTTCTATCCAGGAATTGGAAGTTCACAACACTGTTTTTTATAATCCTGGCAGTGATAATGGCAGGAATTTTGATTTTAGATTTCGTGTTGGAGAGCAAGGAGGAGAAGTCCGAAATACTGACTGAAGATATCCAGGACGCATACACTGAGTGGCTGCAGGATAATCCCGAAGAGCGGGAAGCTGGCGAACTTGAGGAATTAATAGCAGAGGCACTTGATAAGTACCCGAAATACTTTGCGGCTCAAAGGGCACTGTTTACCCGTGGTCTTATGGCATTAGAGTACGAAAAATGGGAGGATGCAGCCTTGGCATTCGAATCGGTGGCTGAAAAATGGAAAAACAGCTATTTGGCGCCTGTAAGCCTGTATAATGCAGGCGCGGCTAAGGAAGAATTAGGCTCGATTAATGACGCTATTCGTTTCTGGACGCGTTTGGTCGAGAATTACACCGAAGTATCACCTGACGTACCCGAGGCTCTATTCAATCTTGGAAGAGTGGCGGAAACTTATGGTGGTGACACTGAAGAAGCGCTGAAGCACTACTACGAACTGGCAGCTAAGTTTCCTAATAGTCGGTGGACGGACTTATCCAAAACCCGTATTTTAATAATTGAAAGCCGTTTTTGATGCAGATTTTAGAAAGGGATTGGATAATTAGTTTTATGCCCAGGGGGTTAGCATGGGTAATAGTAATCTAAAACGAGCTTTTTTTTCTCCCAATGTTTTCGGACTAGTTATAGGTTTGCTTGTTTTCCTTGTTTTCATGTTTATAGGCATCATTCTTGAGGGATTCAAAAACCTGGAAATACAGTTAATGGATCTGCATTTCAAACTAAAAAACACTTGGCAGGTTCAAGAACGTGGGGCGGGATTTACGGATGAAATAAAATCCGCAAAGCTATCCAACGATATCGTCGTAATCGGGGTTGATAATAGAACCCTGGAACAGTTCGGAAGATGGCCTTTTCCTAGACGCATCCATGCCGATCTTTTAAATTCATTTACACGGATTAAGCAACAGGAACAGCGAGAATCGGTAGTTCTCTTGGACTTTCTATTCAACGAAATTTCTGAAAGGGCTTTTGAGGATGTCATTTTCTTGGAATCAATAAAGAGCAATAACAGAGTTGCTCTTCAAACTTTGCATGCGAAAGTTGAAATAGCGACAACAAACAGAGAGGAATTAATAAATCGATTCCAAGTTCTGATAGAGGAGCATGGTGAGATTAAAAACATTCAGGGTGACTTGTCGAAGGTTAATGCAAATTATGGTATTGAGTCACCACTTAGACCTTATGGTGAAGCGATAAGCACATTTGGGCATGCTTCCTATGGAGCGGATGATGATGAGGTTTATCGGCGACAGCAATTGGTTTCCAGATATAGCGTTTTAGCGAAGGAAATTCCATTAGATACCCTAACTATTGACACAGAACTTGGAATTCAAGAGCGGGGACATATCGCTTGGGAAAATATGGACGGAATTATTGAGACGGTAGACTTGCCGCTGACCACAGAGAAAATTGAAAACCTCCGTAGAGATATTTCGCGTCAAGGCTTGAAGAGGAGAACAGGTGGTGCTGACGAAGGAACCTATTACATACGATCCTATGAAGATCACTTCATACCAGCGATAACTCTGACACTTGCGTTGAAATACTTCAATAAAACTTTTGACGACTTGGAAGTTGTATATGGATCGCACATACTTATCCCTTCTCCTATGAGATGGGATACTGCTTCCGGTAAGTGGGTTCAGTACGAGTTTTCCAAAAAATCTGTAAACGGCTTGCAGATACCAATTGATGAATCTGGAAACATGATGATCAATTTCATGGGTGGTAAATCATCAACGAATCCCGGGGAACACCAAACATTCCCGGTTCGCAGCTACGCTAGATTTGCGAGTAATGCCCCCGATCTCAATACAGAGAACTGGCCCAACACAAACGGTCTGGGGGGAAAAATAGTCATGGTTGGTGCATTTACGATAGGCATGGCCGATGATGAAAAACCAACACCGATGGGTTTGATGTTTGGAGTTGAAATGCATGCTAATGCGCTTAATACCATAATCATGAACAATTTCATTTATCAATTACCAAAGCAAGTTAACGCTTTGATATTACTTGTTTTGACAATGCTGTTTGCATTTCTTATATCGCGCATGAAGGGCATAGGCTGGTCGATAGCATTTCTGATAGGGTATCTGATTATATCCTTTCTTGCAGTAACTGTTCTTTTCGACAGTCTTGGACTTCTGATAGATTGGGTCACACCTACAACCGCCGTGTTTATCACTTTTATTGCTGTTGTTATCTTCAGGGGCTTGATGGCTGAAAGAGATAAACGCCAGATAAAAAGTGTTTTTGGGCAATTCATAGCTGCGGAACTGGTTGATGAATTGGTTGTTGCACCGCCGGAATTGGGTGGCGACTATGTCAATGGAACTGTTATGTTCACAGATATCAGAGGGTTTTCAAATTTGTCCGAGCGACTAGCTGCGCAGCAGCTAGTTGATTTTCTGAATGAATACTTGACATTGATGACTGACAACATAGTGAATGCGTATGGCGGAACATTGGACAAGTACATTGGTGATGCCATTATGGCTTTTTGGGGCGCACCCAAAGCTCAGGAGGATCATGCTCTTAGAGCCTGCAAATCCGCCATTGCCCAGGTGAGAATTCTTAGCAAATTCAACCCGATATTCAAAGAGAAGTACGGAAATGCCGTCAATATAGGTATTGGAATCAATCCGGGATCTAAGAGAAACGAGTCACTGATGGTTTCGTATATGGGCAGCGAAGGTAGAAAAAACTACACCGCCATGGGAGATTCAGTTAATCTGGCAAGTCGTTTGGAAGGGGTAAATAAGGAATATCGAACTACTATAATTATCAGCGAAGATGTATATAAGCTGATTAGCAGCAATGATGACAGGTTTGTTGTGAGGGAATTAGATGATATACGTGTTAAGGGTAGGAATAAGCCAGTCACAATCTTTGAGCTTGTTGACTATGAGGGCGAACTGAAAGGAGTATAGGTAGTCTGAAATCTGCTCGCGTGAAACATAGGTTCGCTATGCATGCTATCCCAGTCGAAGAATACCCGGGGTACGACATTTTTTGCATGATTATCTGCTTGATTTTGATGCAAATCGTAGTAGGTTGTGGATTGCCGCAAGTAGCTTTGCTTGAGCAACCCCAGAAGCTTAGCAGAGTACATGCATCTGATGATCCAGAACAACCGGAACTTCCTCCAACAGTGATAGCGTTTGCCTTTCCGGATAACGACACAAATATAATCGGCTATGCCATATTCTATAAGATCTATTACAGCCTCGCAGATCCAGATATTAGAAATGATGAGAGAGATTTTGATGAGAATTCCTATATCGGAACCAATAATGAAATGCAACCCGGGGATGCTATTCTGAGAGAGCGTGGTTTCTTGAAATTGGGCGAATATGGTAAATCAGAATTTGAAGAGTACTATATTGGGCATGATGGAAGTCAAGAAGCTGTTTATATTGCTTTCAATCCCAGCGGAGCCACGAATGCCGACAGAAGGAAACAACCAGTTATTGGCTATGATTACCCAGTGAACAACGGAGTAAAAGTCTTGGCGCGGGGCTTCATTGATCCAAGAGATGGAAGCGAGAATACTGAAACTAACCCGGGCAATAAGTTTAGATCGTTCGTTAATGACTGGGAATACGATGTCGATGATCCCGATGGATATCATGACGGCGATCTTAGAAGAGGATATAATCTACTGGGATACCAACCCGGCTGGAAAATAGAGGATATTGAACGCTGCGGGATTCCTTATTTCCTCCGTCGCCCAAAGACTTTGCCGGACGGGACATCAGTTGGTATTATGCCGGGTAAAACCCTTAGAATTGGTTTTGCTGTGTATTCTTATGGTAGAATCCCGGGTAGTCTCAAACCTATCACCAGCAAACCCGTATACGTGGGAGAAGTCGGCTATCCAGACCTTCACGATAAAAACCGTGAACTCTAACCTTAGGCATTTTGTTTAGAAGTTTTTGTTATGCTGGAAATAATTCTGTTTTGTTCCTACATGGCTTGCTCATTTATCTCAGTACTAATCATCAAGTGGTCTAAGAACAGTTTTATTAGTAAAAGGCTGTTCTGGGTGACTTGGCTTATTGGACTTGTGGGTGCTTCTTTAGGCGGATTGTTCGGCATCATTCTCATCACACGCATCGGTTTGGGAATGAAATTCATTCTGAGTATTCTCCCGGGTTTTTTGGGAGCCTGGCTGTTTTCAAGTCTTTTCATCAAGCTCAGAGAGATTCCGGGAAACTGGTAGATGGTTTCCAATCACGCGATACTGCCGATAATGTATATTCTGTCTACTTCAATACTCTCTTACCATCTCTATATTTCATTTCGCCGATAATGAATTGATAAGAGTAAACCCACCGATATAAATGCTGTCCATGATGCTGATCCGCCGTAAGAAAGGAAAAAAAGTGGTATGCCAGTAATGGGCAAAAGACCTATAGCCATTCCAATGTTCTGCACTATATGATAGCTGAACATTGCAGCTATCCCAATCGCGATATATGCTCCAAATCTGTCCTGAGCGGCATAGGCTATTTGAAGGTTTCTTATTATCACTATCGAATAGAGAGTGAAAACCAGCAAGCTTCCAATAAAACCTAGTTCCTCGGCAATAATGGAAAATATGAAATCGGTACTTTGTTCGGGCAAGTATCTGTAATGAGACTGTGTGCCTCTAAGAAATCCCTTTCCCGATATTCCCCCCGAACCAATGGCGGTGAGAGATTGAATGGTATTCCAACCGGCCCCTTGAGGATCTATTTGAGGATTCAAGAATACCACGAGCCGCATCAGTTGATACTCACGAATAACCCTTGCAGCTCCAGCAATGACAGAATATGAAATGGTTGCGATGCTGAAACTGTATAACAATTTGAGATAAAATTTTCGCCTGAATAAAAGCCACCCCAAGAAAATGGAAATAGTGAGTCCAAGCAAAGACGGGAGTGCAATTCTGATTAATCTCATTTCCTTGAACAGGAGGAAAAAACCGCTGGGAACTTCGGATATATGCTCGCTCCATGCATAGCCTAATACTCCCATACCAACAAGAATTCCAATAATCACAGGGAACATGATTAGGCGCAATCCAACATTGGCAGCGAAGGCCATAGCAAGAAGAATTGGGAAGTATACAATGGCCGTACCAAAATCTGGTTGGATGAGTATAAGTGAAACTGGAATAAGCAACAGTATTATTGCACCCACCCAGGAAAACAGCTTATTTTTGACATCTGCCCGTTCTTCAAACCACCAGGCAAGCATTATTATCAAAGAGAGCTTAGCGAATTCCGATGGCTGTATTCCTACGCCTCCAATGCCAATCCAGGCCCTTGCACCCTTGATATAGTCTCCAAATATCAGTACAAGAATAAGAACGAGAGTGGTTCCAGCATATATGGGAATCGCCCAATGTCGCCAGAACCTATAATTAACTAGGGCAAAAACAGCCATCAGTATCAATCCCGATGAAGACCAAATTATTTGTTTAATCCACTCCGATGAAACCTGATTACCGCTTGAAGTTATGCCACTCGAATATATGAACGCAACACCGAGAACCTGCAGACTGATTACCGAGAAAAATAATACAACGTCCAGTTTCGCAATTGCAGAAGACTTCACCGCGTTCAAATCTACTATCAGCCTTCAATGACACTTTCAACCACATAGGGTATGCCGGGTTGTGGCAGTTCCTTATTATCCCAACTCCACCAGACTTTTCTTCTCCGCCACTCGGCTATTACCTCTTCGTAGGTACGTTTAGCAAACATTCCTTCGAAGACAATATCGGTAGCCTTGGGGGCCCACCAATCATATGCAATTTCACTTGCCTCGGCCATTGCAACTACAACGATTTGCTCCTCGGGATTACCAGATCGATATGGTCCATATGCGACGAACCAATCGTGCCATCTGTCATTGTAGCCGATTTCTCCTGTGCCTGTTTTGCCAGCAATGGCAACAGAATCAGTATTGATGGCCCAGTACCCAGTTCCCCTCGTAACCACACCTCGCAGTGCATCTTGCAGGAATAAATAATCTTGTAGATCAAGCAGATCAATTGTTCTCAAAACTTCTGGTTCTATTTTTTCTTGAATCGCCCCAGCCGCAAAACCCAAACCTGGTTTCCGAATCTCCTTAACTAGATGTGGACGATATATCGTGCCATTGTTGGCTATGGCAGCCATTACATTGGCCATTTGGAGCGGAGTAACACTCAAAAAGCCTTGGCCGACGCTTGCATTTAGAGTATCTCCTCCTGTCCAGGGTAAATGAAATCTCTCTTCCTTCCATCCTTTATCCGGTACTAACCCTTCAACCTCGCCATCAAGTCCTATGCTGGTTAATGATCCCAAACCAAATTCTCTTGCATATCGCGATATTGTATCGATTCCTATATATTTCACTCCCACAGTACCAAAATATATATTGCAAGACTGCTCCAAAGCCTTACGAAGGTTGACACTGCCATGTCCACTTTGTTTATGGCAATAAAACTGTCGATTCCCCAAAACCATTCTGCCGCGACAATTAACTTCCATATTTGGATTTACAACTTTTTCCCCGAGAATAGCCGCTGCCATTATGATTTTGAAAGTAGATGCAGGTGAATAGTTCGATTGAATAGCTCGATTGAGAAAAGGAGAATCAGCATTGAGACTTAGATTCTTGAAATCAACAGGTCCCTTGTCAGTAAATTTATTCGGATCAAAAGACGGATATGAGACCAGGGCCAAAATCTCTCCTGTTGAAGGCTTCAAAACGATAAGAGAACCTTTTCGTGGACCGAGCGCCTTCTCCGCAAGTTCCTGAATATGTCTGTCGATAGTGAGAACTACATCAAATCCATTCGTTGGCAAAGAAGTTCCTTCAACTGCACTTAGGCTTCTCCCCTTAGCATCAACAGTTCGGAATATTTGTCCGTCGCTACCCCTTAGGAGGGTGTCATAGGTTTTTTCGATTCCTGTTTTGCCCAGGCTGGAAGTGTTAGCATAACCCTCGTTATAAAGGATTTGAAGTTCCTCAACCGTGATACTCCCAACATATCCAAGGACATGAGAGATAGAACCTACGCTATTATACCAGCGATAAGGCTTGCTAGACCAATGAACGCCTGGATATCTTTCACTGGCTTCCGCAATTTTTACGACTACTTCATAGGAGACGCCGCCTTTCAGCTCAATTCGATTCCACGAGGTGGTCCAGTTCGAGGGAATCTTATCGAGGATTTCTTCGGTTTGAAGACTGAGAACTGACGAAAGGGAATGAGCAAGGTCTCTTGGATTTGAAGGGGAAATTTCGGCTGGGACAACATTGATTGCAAATGAATCGGTATTCAATGCCAAGGGCATATCCAGATTTCTATCCCAGATTGAACCTCGTTGTGCCGGCAATGGTTCAGACCTGCTTGAAACCTTTTTTGCTCTACTCTCCCAAAACAGGTTTTCCACTATTTGCAGATTAAAAAGGTATATTGTGAATATCAGAAAAATGGAAAGAACTACCACTCCAAGTACAAGTAGTTTAACTTTCAAACCAGATATTTTTCTATCCTCAACGATCATTCAATTGTGTGCTCCTTGTGTCGATCAACACTGTCGTATATCGAAAATATCGCAAAAAAGATCAATGGCGCCAGTACAATATTTGCCAGAAGTTCCCAAATTGTGAGCAATGAAAAATAACGCATCAAACCCAGATTGAGCCCGAAAAAAAATGAAAGCAATATTGCAGAGACATATTTAACAAGCGTAGCCAGCGTTATAGCCACAATAGACACAAGAATCAGATTAGAGGAGAGATAACTTCTAAGCTTACCTGATAGATAACCTATCAAAACAAAGATAAAGGCGTGAAATCCGAGAGGAGCGAGACTTATAGTATCAATACTGAGTCCAACTAAGAATCCGGAAAATTCCCCGGGAATAGGCCCATAACGCATCGCCAATGTCACAAGTATCATCATTGCGATATCCGGGAAAACGTTGGAAGGGACTAGTTTACTCAAAGTCGTTGACTGAAATATGGCAAAACCACATGCAAGAAAACTCGTTACAAGTACCCGTATCGTCATTGAACATTTTTCGAAACGAATACATATTCGACTCGGGTTACATTGATTACTGGGGAAATTGTAAGCTCAAGGGATGTTGCATACTCCCTCGAACGTATTTCCTTAACCCGGCCAATGACAATTCCTCGTTGATAAAGTGATTTGAATCCCGAAGTCACCACAAGATCGTTGACATTTATTAATTCCACGGCAGATTTATGGACATAGCTCATCTTAAGTTCGCCGTCTTCGTTACCCAAACCTTCGACTAGACCTTGAATTCTGCTTTTTTGCAACAGTCCTGCCACATAGTGGTCGGGGTCGATAAGCGGACGCACTTGAGATGATTTTTTTCCAACGCGTACTATTTTTCCGAGCAGCCCGAAAAATCCATCTTGAAATGCTGTAACGGTAGCTCCGGCTTTTATTCCATCAGAGGTCCCCTTATCAATTGTGATGGAGGAAAAAAGATTTGAGGGATCTCTTGCGATTATTCTGGCCGGGGTATTGCTGTACTCTATACTACCGGAATAACCTAGCTGTCGTTTGAGTTCCTCGTTTTCTCGCCTTAGTTCAATCACACTTCGTTCAAAACCTTGATACTCACTGAGCTTATCCAAAGCAATCTCATATTGCTGTCTAATCTCTCCCAATCTTTTAATCGTTCCAAACAGGTCTCTCACTTGATAAGTCAGTTTCCCAATGAAACGCTGTACTCCCCATATAATACGGCCATTCCACTCCCCTCTTTCCGAACGTTCACGCAGAGCGACTGAGAAAACAACTGTCAATATAGAAACGATAAGAAAAATGATGAGCAAGGCTTCAGGGCGTGTGCCACCGTTTTTGTGTTCTCCCATCAATCCTTAGCTACCTAATGCATCGTAAAGAACACCATTACTGCCACGGCCTTTTATTAGCTCGTAATACCGGCCGGCACCTATTGCAACACATAATAGCGGATCTTCCGCAAGTATTACTGGAACTCCGGTTTCCTTTGACAGTAGTTTCGGCAGTCCTTTGAGAGTAGCCCCTCCCCCGGTCATAACTATTCCTCTTTCGACTATATCTGCCGCAAGTTCAGGGGGAGTTTGACCAAGCGTTTTTTTTACCTCTTCCACTACCGCATTGATGGGGCCCTGGAGCGCCTCCCTGAGTTCGACGGAATCCACCTCCAGACGTCTTGGGAGACCGGTTATCGCGTCCATGCCCTTAATCTCTACCTTTTCTATAACCTTATCAGGCGATGCGTTGCCAATTTGCATTTTGAGTCGTTCAGAGGTTTGATCGCCAATAATCAAGTTATGCACTTTTCGGGCATGCTTGATGATAGCCATATCAAATGCGTTTCCTCCCTGTCTAATCGCATTAGTTACTACCATACCACCTAGCGAAATTACGGAGATTTCAGTTGTGCCTCCGCCGATATCGACAATCATATGTCCTGCAGGTTCAAAGATTGGGATTTGCGCGCCAATAGCTGCCGCAAGGGATTCGCCAATAGTTCTGACTTCTCTTGCTCCGGCCTTGTATCCGGCCTCTATCACTGCACGCCGTTCAACTTCTGTGATACAAGATGGAATTCCCATAACGATTCTAGGTCCTCGAATTAACCAGCGTTTACTCTGAATCTTTCCGATAAAATACTTAATCATTTTTTCAGTAGTTTCAAAATCCGCAATAACTCCATCGCGTAGAGGTCTTATCGCAATTATTTCTCCATGAGTTTTCCAGAGCATCTGTTTTGCACTATGACCTACCGCAACAACTTTTCTCGTTCCACGTTCCACTGCCACAACCGACGGCTCACTACTAACAATTCCTCGATTGCGTATGTAAATCAGAGTATTGCAGGTGCCAAGGTCGATTCCAATATCTGACGTAAGGCCACCGAGAAGTTTTTTTCGGCCGCTCATTTCCTCTTCACCATACTCACCTAATCATATAACCGATGTAGCGCACCAACATGATCGGGGTTTATTCTAATCACGAGAAGCCACGCGTTTCTCGCCTTGATGTTCATTCCCAACTGGTAATAAATCTCACCCAAAGTGAATTGATAATCCTGGTTATTCGGTTCGATATCCACTAATATCTCAAATACCTCTTTCGCCATTAAAAAACTACCAATATCATAGTAGAGTTGTCCTAGATGTAACAGTGCTCTACTTTTTAGTTCCTCGTTTTTTGTAGTACTGATAGATCGTTTATAGTATTCCACTGCGCTTTCATACCTGCCCAGCTTTGAGGCTTCATCACCGAGCGTTATCAGGAGCCGATCTGTAGGATGTGTTTCGGCTGCCAATTCGTACCAGAACTGGGCGCTTTCAACATCACCTAGCATAGAATAAGCCTTACCCATAAATTCGAAACTATCGTCTGCTTTGTATCCCGAATCAAGTGAAGCCTGGAGGTAATAGATTGCCAAATCAGCCCAATAGATTCCTTTGAGCAAATAGGCCTTTCCGAGGGTGTAATCCACTTGCTTCGAGTTACCTGTATCGCCTATAGCCTTGAGTAAGCGTAAATAAGCGATAGACATATCAAGATCCGAATTGCGCTCTTCTGCGGATAACCTTGCAATCGCGAGATGAAAACGTGAAAACCCAGCATACAATAATGCGTTTCTATCCAGAGGGTGTTCTTCCAAATCTTTCTCCGCAATTGCGGCAACTTCAGTATAGTTTTCAAGCTCCCACAAATCAGCAATCGCAATGGGGCCATTGTCTCCCGAAATATTGGATTTTTTTCTAAACAGCGAAACTCCCTTGCTAAGCGCTAAATAGACTAACACCGTGAAAGATAGGAGTGCTAATCCTGCATATAAAGCTCCTCTTAATTTTTTTCGTCTGCGTCTTACCATATGAAAAAAGACAGGCCGGTAAGCCGAGTTCTGTTTACGGTCGCCATATATCTGTCTTCGCCGTCGCCGACGCAATAATGAGCGATCTACCCGCAGGTATTGGGCGGGGAATCCACCTGCTGCTTAATCTTGCTCCGGATGAGGTTTACCTCGCGACCTCTGTTACCAGGTGGCCCGGTGAGCTCTTACTTCACCTTTTCACCCTTACTCGAAAAGAAATCTCTTCCAAGCGGTATATTTTCTGTGGCACTGGCTGTCGCCAAAAAGTTGGCGCCCGGGAATTACCCGGCATCCTCCCCTGCGGAGCCCGGACTTTCCTCTAGATTATTCTAGCGGCGACCCGGCCTGTCTACTTCAGTCCTCCATACACCGGTCACACCGGCTAAATCCTCACAATTCTAATCTCTAGTAAATAATGATTCCATATCAAATCGTCAAGATTAGTTTGAATCTCCCGATTGCTAAGACTACAAGCAAGGTCCTTAATCGAGTCTGCATCAAGAATACCCTGTCGAAGTCTACTTAAGCTCTACATTGTCATTAATCAGATCCGCAAGTCCTCCCACATTCGCATTGTCGAAATCATAGGATTCTGCGGTTTCTCCGATGTCCTCTTCCCAAAAAAGTATTCGACTGCAATAGGGGCAGAATTGTATATCCTCACTACCTCGAATATCATTTACGAACTGTGCTGGGAGTTCCATATGACAACCACTGCATACATTGTTGGTTCTTACAGGTACGATACCAACTCCAGACTTATTGCGGATGATTCGCTGAAATTTAAAGAGCATCTCATCTTCCATATCAGGAGTTATCTTCTTTTCTTCCTTTATAAGTGTAGCCAGTTGCGATTCCTTATCACTGGTTTCGGCTTGTATTTTATCGCTTTCAGAGTTAAGCTCTTCTTCCTGCACTTTTATCATCTGTTCATCTCTTTCAAGGGAAGCCATCATCTCGTTCATGTCTCGCTCTCTCTTCTGAATTTCCCGTCGGAATCTTTGCTCTCGTTCAGATGAGTCACGTATTTCCTTATCAAGGGCTTCATACTCTCGTTGAGTTGTTATAATATCCATTTTTGTTTCGGATTTTTCCCTCAAGCGCTCGGCCTCAATCATCTCGTGATGCAAGCGGTCGATCTCCTCTTTGATTGCTTCAAAATCCTGATTCTTACTGACATATGTCTTTTTTAGTCGATTCAAGATTTCCTTTTTTGTTTCAAGGGACTTAGGAATTTCAAGTATTTCCCGCTCTATAGCATATTTTTTTGAAAGTATTTCCTGCAATTGTTGCAAATTTCCAAAAGTTTTTCCCATAATTTCCTCTCCTATTGATTTCCAAGATAGTCCTTAAGCTTTCGGCTTCGTTTTGGATGTCTTAATCGACGCAGAGCTTTAGCTTCAATTTGACGGATTCTCTCCCTGGTAACGTTGAAGTACAAGCCTACTTCTTCAAGAGTAAGAGAGTATCCATCATCTAAACCAAATCTCATTTTCAGAACTTCCTGCTCCCTTGGTGGGAGAGTTACCAGCACTTCCTGCATCTGTTCCTGAAGAATGCGGAAAGCAGTTCGAATAGCTGGGTTTTCAACTTCCTTATCTTCTATGAAATCGCCCAGAAGAGAATCTTCTTCTTCTCCAATAGGCGTCTCAAGGCTAATAGGTTCTCTGGCTACATTTTTTACAGACTTCACTCTGTTTATCGTCCAACCAAGTTGATCCGCCACTTCCTCATCGGTTGGCTCTCTCCCCTTCATCTGCGTTAGCTGTCTCGATTCACGGACAACTTTGTTGATCTGTTCAATCATGTGGACTGGCACGCGGATTGTCCGAGCCTGGTCTGATATGGATCTAGTTATGGCCTGACGAATCCACCATGTGGCATATGTGGAAAACTTATAACCCTTCCTATACTCAAATTTTTCTACAGCCTTGATCAAACCAATATTTCCTTCTTGAACAAGATCGAAGAAATGCAAACCACGGTTAGTATACTTTTTGGCAATGCTAACCACCAAACGCAAATTTGCCTTGATTAGGCGGTCTTTAGCCGTTTTCATCATAATACGACCGTGAACAATCTCTTTTGCCATCTCAAGTATTTCTTTAACGGGGGCCTCAAAATCGATTTCCAAAGCTCTCAAATTCTTCTCAGTGACTCTAACCTGCCGAATAAATTCTTTTATTTCGTCCACACTTAAATCAAGTCTTGATTCAATTTCTTCTCGTTCGTCGGATTTTGTCAATCCTCTTCCAATTGCCCGTATTTCCTTCATGGATCGAACTCCAAGAGTCCGTCCGATTCGATATTGTTTCTGTTGATATTGCTTTATCTTCTTAACAGCCGCGGCAAAAAGGTCGGCAAATCTAACGATTTCCTCCTGATGGATAGCGATTTTAGATATATCTGCAAGTAATGCTTCACGTTTATTAAGCAGTTTTCTATCCGTTAAAACCGTACCGTTAGTTGATGCTATTCGAATTTTTAAGTCCATATACTGTTTCAACGGCGTAATTAAATTTACAATCGAGTCTTTGTAGAACTGATTAATCCTTCGTCTTTCCGCCAGGAAATCGCTAATCTCCTTCTTATTGGCATAGTTCACACTAGTTGTTTCCGTTTTGTTAGATGTCTTCTGGGCAAGCTCATGGAATTCAGGGATTAACATTCCGGAGGTTTTCAGCGCTCTTGTAATGATGTTTTCTCCCTCCTCCATTTGTTTGGAAAGGCTTACTTCTTGTTCGGCGGTAAGAAGATTCTCCCTGCCTATTTCTCTCAAATAAAGACGTATAGGATCATCTACCGAGGTATCTCTATCGTTGCTTATAAGCTTTCTGGGCTGAGGAACCGAAACTATCTCGTTTTCTATTATTCTTTCTACACTGTTATCACTATCACTTTCGTGTTCTCTGTTGGATTCCTCATCTAAATCAGTTTCGATACTCTCATCCAAGTCGCCGTCTTCCTCTTTACTTCCCGATGTTTTCTCTTCGCCCGTGACTAACCTGGTATCCTCGGTAATTTCAACTCCAGAGGCTTCTAAAAGCGCTATTATCTTGTTAATTGAATCAGTTTTGCTTAATTCATCAGGTAACCAATCACTAAGCTCTTCAAGACTGATAGTCTTATTCTTTTCAGCATGCTCCAGGAGTTTAGAAATTACTGGATTGGATTCGAGTTCAATCATTCTTACCTAACCTGATACTCAATATTTCTTTGTCTATCGCCTTTATACGTGACATACGGGCGATATCCTTCAGTTCGCTCTCATTGCCGCTTACTGACAGGCCCCTTATCAATTCCGATCGCTCTTCATTGAGCCATTTTGTTCTCAAAACACGGATTTTTTCGATAATAGTCTTTTCGGCATTTTTATCATAAATTCCCGCCGCTTCATTTCCGAGTATGTATTTTTTAACCTCTTCATCATTCAGCAATGAAATTATTGACTCCGTTCTTAACTTCCTATCATTGGCATATAACTCGTCCATAACTCTATAAACTGCCAAAGCTCTGCTATTCCTAAGCATTTCGGGGGGTAAAAGTTGTCTTAGGGTCTTGAAGTGCTCCGTTTTTACGACAACAGCCGCCATCAGGTATAACTCGTCATTGACTGGAACAGATTCAGATTTTTTTGTAAAAGAAATCGGTCGCTTTTTCCCCTGTTGGTAGCGATACTCTCTTATAACTGTAACAGGATCCGCTTTAACAGTATCCGCTAATTGCTTTAAATACGCTTCCCGTCTAACTTCGGAGTCCACAGCCTTCAAATAAGGTGTCAGTTTGCCAAGGATTTCCTTCTGAAACTCTCCGTTTACACCCGGTCCATTATTTTCAGCGAAGGAGTCTAACAAATAGCTAAAAAAATTTGTAGACTTTTTAGCGATTTTCTTTAATTCAGCAACGCCTTGTGAGACCAGAATATCGGCTGGATCTGAATCAACTGGCAAACTGACAGCATTTACGAGTAAGCCAATGCTTTCAGCAAGCATAGCTGTTTTCATTGCAGCAGTTTTGCCAGCTTCGTCTCCATCGTAGAAGATTACTATAGAATCCGCATAGCGGCTGATAATCCTAGCTTGATCCATGGTGAATGCTGTTCCAAGCGGGGCTACAACTTCCCCTATCCCAGCCTGTGCGCATGCGAGAACGTCCATATTTCCTTCGCAGACGAGGGCATTTCGATTCTGTCTAATGCTCCGCTTTGCTTGAGCCAGTCCATAAAGTTGCTGGCCTTTTTTGTATATCGTGGATTCCCTCGAATTGATGTACTTTGAGGCGGTCTCATTTAATACGCGACCACTAAACGCGATCACTCGTCCAGTATCGGGCATTACGGGAAACATTATTCTATCGACAAAGAAGGACCATCTGGTCGATTTCAGGCTGAATAAACCTGAATTGGCGAGAAATTTTGGCGAATAATTTTCTTTGAGAAGGTAGTTGTACAGCCACTCCCCATCTGAAGGGGCCCAGCCGATATTGTAGATTTCCGCAATTTCTTCACTGACACCGCGTTTGGATAAGTAAGCTCGAGCGTGCTTTGCCTCCGGACTGCTTTGTAGAAGCCATCTGAATATGTTTGCAACCTTCTCATATAATTCCTCAAGAGCTGCTCGATTATTGCTGTTAGTTTTGGAAACAAGATTAGTGTTTGGTAACTCGATTCCTACTTTTTCCGCCAGTAAACTGAGAGACTCAGGGAAGCTTAAACCCTCGATTTCCATTAGAAATCGAAATACGTTACCACCTTTTTGACATCCAAAGCAGTAATACAGGTTGGAATCGGGGTTCACTGAAAAGGATGGCGTTTTTTCTGTGTGAAATGGACAAAGTCCCCACCATCGATTGCTTTTATGCGATAAGTCAACATACGACCCAATAAGATCCAAGATATCTACTCTTCGACTTATTTCGTCTATCAAGGTTTGTGGGATTATGCCAGGCATATCAGTCTTTGACTACGTATTGAGTCAAATAGACGCTTCTCGCATCCAGGTGCTCATCATAATTTCGGGTAAATGTATGCGTGCCGGCTCTGGCATTCTTCACAACAAAATATAGAACATCGGAATTTGCAGGGAAGAAAGCTGCGTTCAGGGCGATACGACTTGGTGCTGATATGGGCCCTGGTGGCAATCCCTGGTCATAATAAGTGTTATATGGGGACGGAATTTCAAGATACTGTTCAAAAATACGCCTATTAAATTTCAAATAATCGTTTCGGAATGGAGCACCTGCATCTGTTTCTTCGATTGTGTACACTACAGTTGCACATGATTGCAGAGACATTCCTGCAAAAATTCGATTATTAAACACTGCAGCTATCAAAGAAGCTTCCTCTTCGACTCGATATTCACGTTCGACAATAGACGCTAAGATAACCTTTTCATGCAACTGCGTTGGCGTAAGTTGAACCCATGACGAATCTATCTCATCCAGGATTTTGAAAAATCTATCTGCCATCATCTTAACCACAAGTTCGGCGGTTTCCTTCGAATTTTCTTGGCTTTCCTCAATTGGAGTCTCAATTTTATAGGTATCGGGGAACAGGTAACCCTGTAAACCTCCGGGATTCACCCTTATTGGATATTCTGCTGCCATATCGATAATAGCTTGTTCCACATCACTGTATTCTGCGAGTCCACTATCTTGAATCCTTTTGGCAATCCTACTAGAAGTAAGTCCAGGAGGGATTGTTAGTGTAGTATAGACAAGATTGGACCCCCGAGTTGTAATTATGCGAATAATCTCGGATGGTCTAGTTCCTAAGTTTATCAGATATCGCCCTGCAAAAAACTGTTTTGTGATTCCGAGACGATGTTGAATGCGATAACGCAAAACCAGGTATTGCTGATTATTGATTAAACCTTTGTTCTTGAGGTTCTCGGCCACAGTTGCAATTGTATCTCCGTTTCGAATAGCTATCTCAACCGCGGTTTGTGTGCCAGAGGCGCTGGTTGGAGAATTCAGTATCACGAAGTACATAGTTGCCGCGAGAGATATTAGAATCGGGATTGAAATCAGCAATGCAAACAGAATATTTCGGATATTAGAACCACTTCCCATTTATACCCCTAAGTCAAATTATATGGCTACCATCCAAGATGGCCTGCTTGTTACAGCTCCAGAGTATAACCCTCCCTTGCCAAATCAATTATAAGTGATTTGGCATTCTTGTGTTCAAGGCGCTTGTCAAATAACTGCGCCGATTTAAGTATATCTTCCATGGTTGCATCAGAATTCAAGGGATCGTGATGAAACAGATACAGTCTCCGTATGCCGAATTCCCTAACGAATTCAACCGCGAGACTGTATGAGGAGTGGCCCCAGTTATATTTCTCTATCGCTTCACCAAGCGTGTATTGAGTATCCAACACGATTGCATCGACATCCTGGAAATAATCAACATTTTTCTGCGTCCGCTGGAAGTCTTTCTCGGTCAACTCGGTGTCAGTGGAGTAAATAAAAGATTTTCCCGACTCTGACACCTTATATGAACTGCAGCCATTTGGGTGATTTCTGTGTATCCATTCAATTTCAGCGCCTCCAAGTGTGAGTACCTCGTCTTTTTGCAGGGTTATAAATCGGATTTCTGCGGCAAAGCTATCCCAGCCAACCGGATGGAAGGGCGCTACCATGAATTTCTTGAGATTTTGCTCCATGGCCGGGAATGGACTGTAGAATGTCACTCTTCCTTGAGGATCATACATCGGGCCAAAATAAGGTAACCCCAAAAGATGATCGTAATGGAAATGTGACAGGAAGATGTGATACTCATCAATGCTCTCGCGGGTTTTTTTGATCCTCTGTTCCAAGTCTCTAAGCCCTGTGCCAGTATCGAAAATTATGGTTATATTCTCATTGGTTCTAAGCTCAATGCAGGCAGTATTTCCACCGACGGTTCCAAAAAGCTCGGCAGGGAGCTTGCTTAGGAATCGTTGTCTAGTTTCTGGACTGTGCAGATGTCCCGGCCTGACACGTTGAAAAATAGCGGCAAATCTATTCCGAAGCTCTTCAGGGCATAAAGGTGTTGGACTAGACCCTCGCACTCCCCAAAATCGAACTGTCATAGCACCTCCGATGGATTATGGTATCCTATGGGGTTTTGAGAATATCAAAACTTCACGAATGGACGCTTCTTCCGCATTTTGCACCCGTAAATAGAGGGTCCCGATGGGGATTCTCCACTTTGGGGAGAGAAGGATTCGAACCTTCGAAGCCGAAGCAACAGATTTACAGTCTGCCCCCTTTAACCACTCGGGAATCTCCCCATTTCAACGGCAGCCATCTGTCGGATTCGAACCGACGACCCCGAGATTACAAATCACGTGCTCTGGCCAACTGAGCTAAGATGGCAATCTGAAAGCATAGCAGGTAATCAGAAAGGAAATTACCACCCGTGTATCAAAGTGTCAACAGGTGATGAGCGTCAATTATGTCCAATGCTTATTTCGTATTTTTTCATAGAGTGGAAGATATCCTCGCTCAAGAACCTTATCCCAGGTACGTCGTCCATATATCGCCTTTTTTGCGATTTCCCGCATCAGTGACAACCGTCGTTTGTTTTCACATTCACCCGCGATAGCCACTTTGAAAACTTGTGCCAGACCATCCTTCTTTTTTGGGGAATACCTGAAGCCGTCAATATTGTGTCTGACTTTTTTAAGTCCACCTACAGATCGTACTATTGGCAGGGCACCGAGAAGTTGTCCTACCATATCGATTTGCCCACAGGGCTCCCACTCCGAGGGCACTACTATGAATGATGAGGCGGCAATTAATGCTGAAGCCAATTTGGCGCTGTAACCGTTTAGGAATGTCCACTCGAAGTTTGATTCTGCCGTAGTTTTAATAGCATTTTCAATATCCTGATTGCCCTGACCGTGGATTATAAGCCTATATGGATAATTCATTGCTTTCAGTTTAGCTGGAAGCTCGAGCAGAGAAGCGATTCCCTTCTGCTCGGTTAAACGACCGTGGAAGAGCACCCAAGGTGCATCGGTTTCGGGATGGGCACCGTATACACGTATATTTGTCAGCTCCTGGGCTTCAAGCAAGCGGCATACAGCCCGGCGTAGTGAGTGCTTAGCGTATAATGGATCCAAATCAAGGTTGTACAATTCTTTTAGCCAGTAAGAGACGTCAATTCCATTATATACTCCCTTTAGTGGTATTTTCCGACTTCTGTAGGTGGATCCCAGCTTGCCGGAATGTCTGTCTGTTCCACTGATTAATTCGCGGGAATACTCCGGTGAGACAGTGTTAATGTGCCCGTGTGTGCCGGCTATCAGCAGGGGATTTACCTTTCCGTCTATAATTCCATCCACAAAATCATCCTCCTGAATGCCTGTAAGCCTGCTGGCGATTCTTGGAGTTGCGATTATTTGTTGATAAGCTATCCCCGCATTGTGGATTGTAACAAGCACGCCGGTTTTGCCAAGTAAACCTTGAACTCGATATTTCCTCATGAAAAGTGTAAGAAGTCCCGTGTGACCATCGTGCCCGTGAATGATATCGGGAGCTTCGCCCTCTCGAATTATGCCTTGGATTGAGGCGGCCTGGAGCACAGTGTTCATTTCATGTACATCGAGGTGACCTTTGCCAATCATACCGGGGGTTGGAGCGTCACTTTCGGTATAAGTGTAAATCCCTTGTTTACTGCTAAAGTATTCTGAATCAAGTAAACGTATTTCAATTGCTTCGATTCTGAAACCAGATACACTGACAATATGACTTCTACCATTTACTGTCAGGGAAACATCGTAAAGATGCTTCCCTTTTTCAACGAATGCATAGCGGGGGATGAAGACTGTAACCTTGATTTGTCTTTTGGAGAGTGCGTTGGCAAGTCCGCGAACTGCATCCTTTATTCCACCGGCACCGGCGATGCCCTCGAACTCTCGTGCTATGAGGCAAACATTGCGTATCATATTTTGTCGATAGTTTTTGGTCTGAGTTTCTGTGCGGCACCGAGATAAAGTGGTTTTGTCATTTTGCTGCCTCGCCAAGTCCGCCAAGTTATCAGGATTCGCACTGTACGCGGTAGACTATCTTCTATCACGGGCTCTTGAGAACAAAAAAGGGGAACGTGATTGAATTCTGGAATCGCTTCCCTTAAAGCGGCAGCGGCATTTTTCCTGACTAAATCGGAAGTTTGGGTTAGTTGAACGCAAATTATCCTTTTTGCTGAAATTCGGTTGAGGTTGCATAGTGAATTGACTAGATTACCAACCGATTTCACCATTTGATTCTGTTCTTCGGCACTTTCCGGTATATCTATGGCGCCTCTAACGGCAGTTATGTTCATCTAATCAACACTATCCAATTAATGTCAGGGTCCTTATGGAATTTTAACCAACAAAAGATCCGCCTGCTCCGTGAATCCAAATTCTGTAACTAACAAGAATATTGGAATCACACTGCCCTCTCGCCATGGCCGGGGAGTTGGAAAAATAAATGTCGTTTGCTTCACGCCCAGTCCAGCCAATATAGGGCCAGTTTCATTTCCTCCTATCATTATGGATACTGTTGGAGGTGGGATGCCCTCGGGGGACACTAACTGGCCCTTCAAAACAGCAATTTCTCCATTAATCTCGAGGGATGAATTCTTCCACCTGGAATTACTGAAGATTGCAACCAGTACTATTCGCCCCTTATCCGTTTGAGCCTGGCCGCAGCCAATTCTATACCATTCAGGATTAAGAAGATTGCTGCGATGGGATGGGCTTTTCATCCAGCCAACCAAAATGGATTCAATGGAATCTCCTGCTCCGAGGTTCTCTCCAGCCTTAGTACCAGTCCCTCCGGCAAATCGATATCTTTCGGCCACCCTTTCTCCATTCAAATTGCGATGACTTAGTAGTTTTCTTCGAACAAGTTCCTCGGCGTGAAGAGTCGCCGCATGTGATGAGGGTTCTTCATAAACCAAGGCATGCAAGCCCTCGCTAATTCTAATTCTATTTATCGCACTAAGTACAATATCAATTGCGTCAGTATCCGAAACAGAAAAATCGGTTGCGTTTATTACGGTTTGGCTGATAAAGGAAACCATCAGCAGAACAATATTTTTTTGTAGCATCATAAGAAGTCACTGAGCTGTGGATTTGGCGCGTCAACCTGGCGGCCAAGCAAATCTGCGGCCCGCCAAAATGTGTGCGTGAAAATATTCCACCGCCTGGCCGCTATCACGACCATTGTTAATCACTACTCGATAACCGGAATCATCAAGATTCAGTGATGTAGCCACTTTGGAAATCGCGGAAAAAAAGCGTCCTGTTTCCTCGATGGGTCTACTTGCTATTTCTGTAAATCTCGCGAATTTTGCCTTGGGGATGACTAAAATATGTACAGGGGCCTGGGGATTGATATCTCGAAATGCGAGTACCTCGTCATCCTCGTACACTGAATCTGCCGGCAAGTCGCCGCTCAGAATTTTGTCAAAAACAGTCTCGTGCATCTAAGTTTCCCCCTTTGAGGCCTGATATTCGGGCCTATACTGAGTCGCTTCGCTATATGAGGTTTTCAATTGAAGCCTCGACATCCAGACTCATACTGATAGCTGTTTGGTCATTGAAGACAAAGCGGCCACTGAAATACCTATCGGCCAACAACTGAGGGAGCCATAGAACGTCATCCACCCACATTTTATCGTATGGAATTGAATCCTCACCACACCAAAAAGGAATTGCCTCAGTTGTTTCAAGAGGCCTGCCAAACCAGGTTTCTGTTTGGAATACATAGCCCTTTATGGAGTGTCCATTCGTGAACTGGAAGCACAAATCACCCGAATATGACAATTCTTCCACATGGATGTTCACCTCTTCACGTGCCTCGCGTACAGCGGCCTGCTCTGGTGTTTCACCTCTTTTTATTCTCCCTCCAGGAGCATTTATCAAACCAGCGCCCAGTCCCGTTTTTTTGTGAATCAACAAGACTTGTTTATCCATACGTTTTCGTACAAAACATAGGACTGATTCCTCAATAGGTATCCACATGCCTGGGACTATTTCTCTGGCGCTTTTCACTTCCATTAGGTTACTTGAGTTTCCACTGCTCATCAAGTCTGGCTTTGTTAATTCCGCGTTGCTTCCTTGACTGGGTATGTGATAACCTCGACTTCGAGTCGTTTTTAGCGGAGCGAGATATGGTGGAGAACAGTGGAGCCATTCGCAATATTGGGATTATAGCTCACATCGATGCCGGCAAGACAACAACAACAGAGCGAATGCTTTTTTATACACATAAAAACCACCGAATAGGCGAAGTTGATGACGGCACAGCTACTATGGACTGGATGACCCAGGAACAAAATCGAGGAATAACCATTGTTTCGGCCGCAACAACTTGCTATTGGAACGGTGCAAAAATCAACATAATCGACACGCCCGGGCACGTTGATTTTACAGCTGAAGTGGAACGTTCGCTTAGAGTGCTCGATGGAGCTATCGGCGTGTTTTGTGCTGTCGGTGGTGTCGAACCTCAATCCGAGACAGTATGGCGACAGGCTGATAACTATGGAGTGGCGCGCATTGTTTACATAAATAAAATGGACCGGGTAGGAGCGGATTTTGCTGCTGTCATAGAGGAAATTCGAGAAAAACTGAATTCAAACCCGGTGCCAATAGCTATCCCCATTGGAGCGGAATCTGACTATGAAGGCAATATCGATCTCATAGAAATGCGTGAACTGCATTGGAATCAAGAGGACAACGGTGAAAAAACCGAGTACCGCGATATTCGCGATGAGCATAAATCCATGGCGAAACAATGGCGTGAAGAATTATTGAATACTCTCTCGTCCTACAGCGAAGAAATCACAGATATGTATCTTGAAGGGAAACCCGTTGATTCAGAGACAATAAATAGAACACTGAGGTCTGCCACAATTGCCAACAAACTTGTTCCCGTGTTAGCCGGTTCATCCTTGAAAAACAAGGGCGTCCAGCCATTACTAGATTCAATAATAAACTACCTCCCCTGCCCCGGAGAACTTGGGCCTGTTGCTGTGATGCATGCTAAGAAGAACGAAGAAGTGACTATTCCCAGAACCGTATCGGGTTCTCTCAGCGCCCTGGTTTTTAAAATCCAGTACGATAGAGAAATGGGAATGCTAAGCTACCTCAGAATATATTCGGGAGTTCTGAAATCCGGAACCAGTGTATTCAATGTGAATAGAAGAAGCCGCGAACGGATTAATCGTCTATTGCGTATGCACGCAAATAATCATGAGCAAATCACAGAACTGAGGGCCGGTGATATTGGCGTCGCTGTGGGATTGAAGCTTGCTCGCACGGGTGAAACCCTGGCTAGTGAGGTGCATCCCCTATTGCTTGAAAACATGCAATTCCCGGAACCGGTTATCTCCGTAGCCATTGAACCGAAGTCCATGAGCGATCAGGATAAGCTCCGTAGTTCCCTAGAGAATCTTCGCAAGGAAGATCCAACTTTTGAGGTTAAAGAAGATAAAGAAACCGGACAACTGATAATTTCCGGGATGGGAGAACTCCACTTGGATATACTGGTAACCAGGATATCCGACGAATACAAGGTGAATGCAAACGTAGGGAAGCCTCAGGTTACCTATAGGGAGTCAATTACCAGGCCCCGAGAGCAAAGCGAAAAATATCAAAGAACCCTTGCAGGCAGGGAACACGAGGCCTCGTTATGCATCAAAGTTGAACCACGTGGTCGAGGTGAAGGAAATTTTTTTGAATCTGCTCTGTCTAAAAGTGAGTTGCCGAAACAATTTCAAAATGCAGTACAAAAAGGAATAGAAGCATCCTTTCCATCGGGAATAGTTATGGGGTATCCCTGCGTCGATATCAAGGTTACGCTCGTAAGTGCTGCCTTTCAAGAAACCACGGCTAGTGAAATTGCCTTTGAAACCGCTGCTTCTCTAGGATTTGAGACAGCGTGCAAGAATGCTTCACCAATACTCCTGGAACCCATAATGGAAATCGATGTCATGTGTCCTCGGGAACAAGTAGGTGATGTCATCAGCAATCTGAGTCAGAAAGGTGGACATGTGGAAAGCATGGAATCCAGACCCACTTATGAATTAGTGCGAGCCAAGGTTCCGTTAGTGAATATGTTTGGGTATTCAACAGTACTAAGAAGTCTAACACAGGGACGTGGGAACTTCTCAATGGAATTCAGCCATTTTGCCAAGAGACTTGAACGCTAGTCATCGAGAATAATTGACGGCAATATCTTGGTTTCAATTGACGGCTGATTGAAGCTATCGTAGGATATCTATGCACAATGAACAGGAGGCGATCGTGGCACTGAAGAACATCCGTAATGTTGCAATTTGCGGTCATGGAAACTCTGGGAAAACATCCTTAGTTGAGCAGATGATGTTTCAGGCAGGTGTGATTCCCAAGGCCGAAAGTGTCGAAAGCGGACGCACTGTAAGCGATTTTCACGAAGACGAAGTTAAACATAAATTCTCAATCCATGCGAGCCTGATGAAGTTGCCATGGCAGAACTCCAGGATTAACGTTCTTGACACTCCAGGATCCTCTGATTTTGTAGGAGAAGTAGTGTCTTCATTTAGAGCAGCGGAAACAGCAGTGATGGTGATAAGCGCCCCAGCGGGAATACAAATTGAAACCATCAAACTTTGGCGCAGGCTGGATAATCGAAAAAAGCCAAGAGTGATTTTCGTGAACAAGATGGACCAGGATCACGCCGATTTTCAGAAATCTTTGGAGAGCATAAAGGAGACGTTCAAGATAATAGCTATACCCCTCAACTTACCACTTGGCGAAGGTTCATCTCATAGCGGGATAGTAGACATCCTGCACATGAAATCAAGCGGAGCTGGAGGAGAAGAGATTGAAACACCCTCGGACAAAGAGATTGCGATTTGGAGGGAAAAACTGATCGAAATGGCTGCTGAAGGGAACGATGAGCTTACCGAAAAATTTTTCGACAATGGCATCCTCGAAGGTCCGGATATTTTAAAGGGACTAAAGGAAGGGATGGCAGACAATACCTTTGTTCCGGTATTATGCGGCTCTGCAACCACAGGCACTGGTATTGTGGATTTACTGAATGTCCTAGCCGAGCTATGTCCGATGCCAGGGCATGAAAATGAACCTCAGGAATCTGGCGTATCGATCCCGTACGACGACTCCGGGACTTTTTCGGGTTTCGTATATAAAACCGTAATAGACAAATTCTCGGGCAAGATAAGTTATCTCAAGGTGATAAGCGGTGTGCTCAGACCAAGTGAGGTGATAAACATTCGAGTTGGGAAAAAAGAACGCATAACAAAAATTTTCAAAGTAAATGGCAAAAACCTTTATGAAACTCCGGAGCTGATCGCGGGTGATTTGGGCGCGGTTGTAAAACTTGATTCCGTGCACACAAATGATACAATCGCTGTTACTGCCAATAGCATTCATTACAAAAACCTTGCCTTACCCGTCCCTGTTTACACGTTGGCTATCAATGCAGAAGCGAAGAGAGACGAAGACAAGATGAACGATTTTTTGCATAAGGTAGCTGAGCAAGATCTTACATTCACGATTAAATTTGATGAAGAAACAAAGGAAACCATCATTTCGGGAATGGGAGAGATGCACATAAACAACATCTTTGAGAAACTGCTGAATGAGTCCAAAATTCGAGTTCAGACGCGCAAGCCAAGGGTACCATATCGAGAGACAATTACGAGAAGCACTGAAACCGAATACACGCACAAGAAACAATCCGGCGGGCACGGCCAGTATGGAAAGGTGTTCATAAGGATAAAACCTCTGCAAAGAGGGGAAGAATTTGAGCTAACTAATGATATCAAAGGCGGTGTTATAAGTAAGGGCTATCTCCCGGGGATCGAAAAGGGTCTCCGAGAGGCAATGACAGAGGGGTTTCTTGCAGGGTATCCGATGGTGGACATAGGAGTGAGTGTATACGACGGCAAAGAGCATTCAGTGGACTCCTCGGAAATGGCGTTTAAACTTGCGGCCAAGATGGCGTTGAAGAAAGCATATGAAAGCGCCGGTCCTGTTCTTCTGGAGCCGTTGATAAACCTTACCGTGTTTGTCGAAGACCAATACCTCGGAGAAATACTTTCAGATCTCTCAGCCAGGCGTGCGCGGGTTCAAGATCAAACTCCGATTGGAGGTGGAATTCAATGCGTGAGGGCAATTGTACCTCAGGGTGAACTATTGACATATGCAATTGATATGAAAGCGTTGACATCCGGTACGGGTGCCTACGAACTCGAATTCAGTCACTACGACATGGTGCGTGGAAAAATCGCGCAGGATATCGTCAGTGCAAGTTCGAACAAGTAGCCGTCACGATCTCTTAAATTCTCACGATACTAGCTTCGCTCCGCTAATGGCGTGTAGGGTCTGCTCTTGGTTATACTCCGGTAAGCTGGCCGGATTATTCTGCCTCCTGAGAGAGTCTCTTCAATCCGGTGTGCGCACCACCCGACAATTCTGGATACCGCAAACAAGACGGTAAACAAATCTCGTGGTATGTTTAAACAACTGTACGCAAATCCTGAGTAAAAATCGACATTGGCACTTATATCTTTGTTTTTTCCCGTCACCTCGGAAAAAACCCTTGGAGTGACTTTCTCGACAATTTCATAAAGTCTGAACTCATCTCCTAAGCCGATTGAATTAGAGAGTTCGAAGATCTTTTTTTTAAGCAGTTCAGCCCGGGGGTCCGATTTGGTGTAAACCGCATGTCCCATTCCATACACTAGGCCGCGACGATCGAAGGCTTCCTTTCTCAATATCTTAACAATGTAATCACTTACCTCTTCCTCATCGGTCCAATCCCTCACCTTATCCATTATGTCCTGCATCATGATACGTGCCTTTTCCGCCGCTCCACCATGAAGCGGTCCTTTCAGAGAACCTATTGCGGCGCTTATGGCTGAATATGTATCAGTGCCAGTTGATGAAACGACATGTGTTGTGAATGCGGAGTTGTTCCCACCACCATGTTCCGCATGAAGAACTAGAGCAAGGTCGAGAATTTCTGCTTCCAATTCTGAATACGACTGGTCTTCCCGTATCAGCATTAATAGGTTTTCGGCTGTTCCCTTGTTCTTATCCGGGGCATGAATAAAGAGGCTCGCACCATTGAGATAGTGATTCTTAGCCTGAAACGTGTATGCCGCAATCAATGGGAACCTGCTAATCAATTGTACGCTTTGTCTCAAAAGGTTTGCGGTTTCAATACTATCCGGAGACGGATCAAACGAATACAACGATAATACTGCCCGTGCCATCTTGTTCATAAGGTTCTCACTGGGAACCTTAAGTATCACATCTTCCGTGAAATGCTCCGGCAGTGTACGCAGAAACCCAAGTTGCCTGGTAAAATCGTCCAATTCTTGTTTTGAAGGAAGATTTCCGAATAACAGAAGAAATGCAGTCTCTTCAAAACCAAAGCGCTTCTCGTCTTGAAATGCACTGACAATATCCCTGATATCCATGCCCCTGTAGCTAAGTACACCAGAAACGGGTGTTCTCTCACCTTCATCAATGATATACCCGTGTACCTGGCCTATTTCTGTAAGTCCGACCAGAACCCCGGTACCATCGTTGTTGCGCAGTCCCCTTTTTACCGAGTACTCCCCATACAATTCAGGAGGTATTCGATTTTGTTTGTCAGCGATATCCGCAAACTTGGCAAGGAAGGTATCAGTTTCACTCATAGCTTATCTAATTCAAAGATAATATCACGAATTTTCCGATTTGTGACAAGCCCCCGTTCTTCAAATCTGGTTGAAGGACGATAACTTGGTTTTGGCGACCACTTTTTGTGACGGTTTCTCAAACCTTCAGTGTTTTCGAGCAAATTATATATTTCCTCGGCATAAAACTCCCAGTCTGTCACGATATGGATATATGCCCCGGGTTTCAATGCACGAACAAGCAATTCAATGAAGCCAGGTTTTATCAGTCTCCTTTTCTGATGTTTTCTTTTGGGCCAGGGATCCGGAAACCAGATATGAAAACCGTCCACACTCCTTTCCGCAAGCATTTCTCTTACCACCTCGACAGCGTCGTGTTCAATTATGCGGATGTTTTTAAGATTTTCCTGATTTATCCACCAGAGCAGCTTCCCGATACCAGGCTTATATACTTCTATTGCCAATATGTTCCAAGCTGGGTGCTCCATAGCTAATCTTCTGGTGGCTTCACCCATCCCAAAACCAATCTCAACTATGAATCGACTGGTATAGGGGCAGTTTCCACCCCAATTGATTTTTGCCTTCTTGAAAGGGAGTATCCAATCAAGTGCATAGTCGCAATAGGCCTTTTTTTGGGCTTTTGATATTCTGGAGCCCCGGAGAACATAACTTTTTACAAAATGCGACTTATTGGACACAGTACACAGTGAGGAAACTCATAGATTTACAGAAGAGATTCTAATCTTTCCCTGATGAATATCGACTTCCCCTTCAATCCCACATTCCCGGTTTCAAGTAATAGACTATCTGGTTTGGAGGGGTTCAGCTTCACCCTGCCACCGGAATTCCCAATCATATTCATAACTTTGTCAACCGAAACAATTGATAGTCTCCCAAACTTAACCTGAACTACTCCCTTTCTCTCCTTAAGGCTGATAACTCTTAATTTCTTGCAGATTATCCTGATTTCCGCAATCGATATCAAGCTACGAACCTCATCTGGCAATGGTCCAAAACGGTCGTTAAGCTCACAATTTAGCCGTTCAAGTTCGCTCTCCTTCTCGACGGCCGCAATTTTTTTGTAGATATCCATCTTTGCAGACTCATCAGTGATATATTCATCTGGAATAAATCCCGAATATTCAAGTTCTAAGTAAGTTTCGCTATTTTCATCTCTCTGCAAACCCTCAGTCAATTTTCGAATGGCATTCTCCAGGAGCTTTAGATATAAATCGAATCCCACGGAGTAGATATCACCCGACTGCTCGGCACCTAACAAATTGCCGGCGCCACGAACCTCCATATCCTTCATGGCTATCTTAAAACCAGATCCGAGTTCCGTATGATTACTAATAATTTGAAGTCGCTTCATCGACAATTCGCTGATTTGCCTGCCCTCAGGATAGAACAAGTATGCATACGCGATACGATTTGAGCGACCTACCCTTCCACGCAGCTGATATAGCTGACTGATACCGTACATATCCGCTCGATCGATTATCATTGTATTGACATTGGGAATATCGATTCCATTCTCAATAATTGTGGTGGAAATAAGCACCTGAACAGCTCCATGAACGAAGCGATACATTACGTCTTCAAGCTTACTGGCCTGCATTTGTCCATGGGCAATTCCTATTATTACCTCCGGCACCAAGTCCTCCAGAAATTTTTTCATTTCCTCAAGGCTTTCAATTCGATTGTGTAGATAGTATACCTGCCCTCCCCGCTCAACCTCGTTTCGGATCGATTTACTAACGAGCTCCGGTTCAAAGTGCTGAATAAATGTCTCGATTGGACGCCGATTACTTGGTGGAGTTTTGAGCAGCGATATATCTCTTATCTTGACAAGTGACATATGCAGGGTTCGAGGAATCGGAGTTGCAGATAGTACAAGGCAGTCCACTGAGGTCTTCAACTCCTTAAGTCTTTCCTTATCCTTGACACCAAATCTTTGTTCTTCATCAATTATTAATAAACCAAGATTTTTAAAACTCACATCATTCGAGAATATCCTGTGTGTCCCAATTACAATGTCAATCTCTCCGCATGTAAGCTCTTTCGAGACTCTCTTCCGTTCGGTCAGTTCCACTAGGCGACTGAGCATGGCAATCTTCACCGGAAATCTCCTAAACCGTTCACTAAAATTCTCATAGTGTTGTTCAGCCAGAATAGTGGTTGGACAAAGATAGGCCACCTGCTTCCCACCCATAACGGATTTGAATGCAGCTCGCATTGCAATTTCCGTTTTACCATACCCAACATCTCCGCATACTAGTCTATCCATGGGTCTTGGGGATTCCATATCGTCTTTTACTTCCCTGATGACTGTTAGTTGATCGCTGGTTTCCTGCCACGGAAAAGCTGCTTCAAAGCTCACCTGAAAATTGTCGTCCTTTGGAAATGCAAACCCACTAATCATCTGTCTTCGAGCATAGAGCTTAACCAGCTTGTCAGCCAGATCAACGACAGACTGCTTGACTCGGGTCTTTCTTTTCTCCCAAGACGAACCGCCAAGTTTATCCAATTTTGGCTTCCCGCTCCCTATATAGCGCTGTATGAGATTAACCTGTTCAATGGGGATGAATATCGTTTCCTCGTTTCCATAGAGTACGGCAATATAATCCCGTTCCGAACCGATTGTCTTAATCCTCTTTATACCTAAAAATTGCCCAATCCCATAATTGATGTGTACAACCAGATCGTCTGGTTCAAGGTCTACAAAAGAATCGATTATACTGCTGTCCACCTTACTGACAGACTCTGCATGTCCATTCTTGCGACCAAATATTTCATTTTCCTGAATTGCCAGCAATTTCGATTTCGGAAGCATAAAGCCGGTGGACAGAGAGGCGGGGATAACGTGAACAGCCTGTATCCCTCGCAACAGATATTCAATTTTCCTGGCTTGAGATTCGCTTTCAGCAAATACATAGATTTCGAAACCTGCGTTTCCAAGTCGATCGAATTCCTCTATCACAAGGTGGATATTGCCAAGGAATGAATAACCAGGTTCGCATGTAAAATCATAAATTTCTGAATAGCTTTCCTTGCGAAGCGAATGTATGTAGAAATTCCTCTCAGAGTTCCTTTGAAATATTTTGAAATCAGTTATCTGAGTATCAGGTGTCGGCAGGGATAGAGCCTGCTCGATGCCCCTCTCGTAGAGTTCCTTATACTCTTTACGCATGCCGGCTTCGGTTATTTCAAGTCGTTGGCAATCCAGGAATACACTTACTGAATGATCGGGGAGATAGTCTAACAATGTGCTGGCCTTGTCGAAGGCCAGCGGATAGAATATCTCCTCACCACGCCAATCTCTTTCCGTTCCCAAGGTTTCAATAACCTCGTTGAATTCTCCATCAGGGAGGTTTGATCTAAGCGTGGAAATTGTTTCCTTATCCCAAACCACCTCTCGTAAAGGATGTAAAGTGATCTGATTCAACGAGGCAGTGGAAACCTGGCTTGAGAGATCAAAACGCCTTAGTTCGTCGATTTTGTTCCAGTTGAATACAACTCTAACTGCTTGCTCCTCGCCCAGGATGGCAATGTCAACCACCTCTCCACGCAGAGCAAATTCGCCAGGCACACTGACTCTGGATACTCTTGTATACCCAAATCTTTGCAGAGTTGTCGCCATCTCGTCTGTGTCTATCTGTCCGCCGACACTGAGCTCTATTAGAGAATTTCGAATCGACTGAGGCGGCGGTAAAAGCCCCAGTGCAGCTCTCAGTGTAGTTACCAGTATTTTGCAGTTGGCGGAGACAAGTTGCGTCAGCGCAGATACACGTCTCCCGAAGATTTCGGCTTGAGGCGAAACACCTCTATATAGCATTGAGCCCCACCATGGAAATTGCACAACTTCGGAGGTGTACAGGGATAGATCGGATACCAATGAGTCAGCCTCGGTTTCATCAGCCGTTATAATCAGCATGACTCCTCTTGTTATGCCTGCGAGCTTTGAAAGTATCATAGCTCCCCATGGCCCCTGAACTCCTTTTGCCTGGAGGGGGAAAGCATTCTCACACCAACTGCGTCTGAGTTTTTTCCAAGCTTGCATTGAGCTTAACACTTCTTCGAGTGATGTTTTGAATTGATTCAACATAAAGGCTTACCGATTATTAGAATGGGGGTGTTTATTCAACTCACTATCTTGAGCGGTTCTAACGAACCGCAAGCTGAGGAATTATGCTACGTCAACTGGTCTTTTCATTTTTTTTCATATCCATAGTAGGGTTTACTGCCCAAGCAGAAGCACAATTTAGCATACGATACCACAATAAAAAAATCTATTATCCGGATGAATTGGTTGAGTTAAAGCTTACTGTTTCCAATCCCGGAAGTTCAGCTTTGACTTTTTATCTTTCCGACGATCCAAGACGTAGCTTCGGTTTCGATTTGCGATCTTTGACTGGCGAACCTATGTCGTTTGCATCCGATTTTGCCACGGCCTTTCAGGCAGGCGGAGTATATCGGGTAGTCCACCTAGGGCCGGGGCAGGATTTATCGATCAATGTTTTTTTAAATGATTGGATAGCTCCTTTGAATCCTGGGCAATATCGACTAAGCGGTTTCTTTTATCCTCAAATGAGAAGAACAGATTCGGTGGTTGCAATATCGGAATCCACTTTGGATTTAACAATAATGCCTGAAACAGAACTGCGATGGGAGAACAAACTGGATTTAGAAATTCGCATGGCACTAATCGATAAGAATCTCGATCCTTGGGGCGTTGTATCTGAAACCCTGTCAAATCGTCGGGAACTGAAGTTCAATTGGGCCATTCTTTATCTGGATCTCGATTCTCTTGCCAGAATAAGCAGTATGATCGAAAATTCGGAAGTTCTTGAAAAAAATCTGCTTCGCGGGTCGTGGAATGATATTCCCGGATTCGAACATCCAACAATAGACTATGAGTTAAAATCGTATCTTGTATCTCAAAATGAGGCAGAGGTTATCATAAGGACGCTATATAAACCTTACGGTGAAGCCTTTTCCAAAAATCTTAGGTTTTACCTTCACAGACTGGAAGGGTTCTGGCAAATTCGCAGGGTGGAACTCCTAACTGATATCGATTCCGATTCGCTATTTTACTCCAATTTAGATCCGCAAGAGGTGGTTTCGGAACTACTGAGGGCCGTTCAACGGGGTGACTGGGAAATTGCACTGCGTCATCTGGATATAAGCGATATGGTGATGAATTTGCCTGAGTATAAGAAGCGATGGAAGGATATGAGCGCTGCCGAACACCGGAGGGCGCTGGAAGAATATCGGAAAAAACTGATAGCCGGACAGCTTGAAGAGAGTAGCAGCCCATTAAAAGACATCGATAGATGGAAGACAATTCACGTAAACTACACTGAGGTGGTTGGTTCGGTCGTAATAGAAAACACGACAACTCATAACACAAGCGAGGGGCCGATGAAACAAGCAACTCTCTATACCTTCCACCTCGAGAAAACATCTACGCCTGATGGACGATGGCAAATCATTCGATATAATACGAGGATTGTTAGGAGATGAAATTTTAATGACCATCCTAATCATTGCCGGTGACAAGACTCTAAAAACAAAATTCCAGAAATACTTCGGTCAAATTGGGTATAGCGTAATACAATATGTGAATCCCTTAAAAGCGATAGACAATCTTGAGGAAATTTCCCCTGACGTATTGATATGCAATGCTTCAGACTATCCCAGGCATTGGAAAATAGTTGTCAAAGAGATTAGAGAAAATCGAAATCGAAGTGAAGTTGCCACGGTTTTACTGATTGCAGATGATTTTGATTCGAGCGAGGCGAACAAGGCGGCAACCTTGGGGGTAAATATCCTTTTCCCAGTTACAATAGAAACCATTGAAGATCTCGAAAAACTAAATAACAAGATATGCAGGTATAAATCTCCTCCCGGACTATTCAAGAAATCATCATGGTTGCCCGAGAAGGAAAATACGGTATCATTCGTTTTCTGCCACCCGGAGGATTTCAGAATGATTGCAGGGCATCTAGTTGAATTATCGACGACAGGTGGAGTTTTTCGACCAAGTGAACCTGGTGAAATTGCCGATCTCGAAGTTGGAACCGTTATAGAGGCTTGTTCAATGAAAGCAGGTTCGTTGTTGATTTCATTGAGAGTTAGAGTTACCGATAACCTTGGAACCCTGTCAATTGCGTTTATCAGCTTCGAAAGCAATGGATTTGAGAATTTCTTGAACGAGCTGCGCAGAAACATTGCCGCAAAGTAGCATTCGCAAACTCTTTCAAGGTACACCGAAGCTAATTATAATACCTGCATTATGCATACATATGGCAGCAAACTGTTTACCTCCGAAAGTGTAAGTGAGGGGCATCCCGATAAGGTGTGCGACATCATATCCGACGCAGTTCTAGACCGAGCATTGACCCTTGATTCGAAATCCAGAGTTGCCTGTGAGTGTTATACATCAACAGGACTTGTCCTGGTGGGTGGTGAAATAAGTACCGAGGGTTACATAGACATAATTCAAACCGCCCGTGATGTTTTGGGTGAAATTGGTTATACGAATCCTGCGGATGGGATAGACAATTTATCTTGCTCAATTTTGTCAGTCATCAGACCCCAATCCAGCGATATATCCCAAGGGGTAAATGTGGGCGAAGGACTTCATAAGGAACTGGGAGCTGGAGATCAAGGGTTCATGTTCGGGTATGCGTGTCGGCAAACAGATGAAATGATGCCGGCTCCGATTCAATATGCTCATCAAATAATGAAGAAGGCTGCCGAGGTAAGGAAATCAGGAACCCTGAGCTTCCTCAGACCGGATGCCAAGTGCCAGGTAACCGTAAAATATCGCGACGACGAACCGGTTCATATCGACACTGTTGTACTATCGCATCAGCATACTGAAACCGTCAGCCATGCAACTGTCAGCGAGAGTTTAATCGAGAGCGTTATCCGCCCTGCGCTTCCCGCCGAGTTATTCAACAAGCAAACAGCCATCCATATTAACCCAACCGGCAGATTCGTTGTAGGTGGACCAAATGCAGATACAGGTTTAACCGGAAGAAAAATAATTGTGGATACTTACGGTGGGTATTCCAGGCATGGAGGGGGGTCTTTCTCCGGCAAAGATCCGACAAAAGTTGATCGATCGGCCGCATATATGGCTCGATATATGGCAAAAAATCTTGTTGCCGCCAATATTGTCGATGAAGTTGAAATTCAAATTGCATACGCAATAGGCATGGCAGATCCAATATCCTTATTTGTAAACACGTTTCAAACCAGGCAGCTAGATGATATAATTGCGAAGAAACTATATGATATATTCGATCTCACTCCAGCGGGTATTATACAAACGCTCGATTTACAACGCCCAATCTACAAGAAAACTGCCGCGTATGGACATTTTGGACGCTCTGAATTTCCTTGGGAAAAGGTGGACAAAGTCGAAATTATTCAGAAGATGATGAGCTAGGATGCCTCAAACAGCAAAATGGTGGATAAACAAGGGCGATAAGATTGAATGCCTACTCTGCCCCAGGCTATGTGTACTCTCACTGGGTGAAACGGGATTCTGCGGCATCAGGAAGCATGAATCAGGTGAGTTATCCGCCTCGGGATATGGCATGGTTACAGCAGAATCACCAGACCCGATAGAAAAAAAACCCTTGTATCACTTCTATCCGGGGGCAATAGCTTGGTCTGTTGGCTTCGCCGGCTGCAATTTACATTGTCCATTTTGTCAGAACCATAACATAGCACGCGCCAAACCCGATTCAGGACGTTTTACATCTCCTTCAAAAGTAATCGATGATGCAATCTCCTCGGGTGCAGAAATTATTGCGTACACATATTCAGAGCCAACCATACATTTTGAATATCTCATGGATTGCGCCTATAGAGCTTCCAGCGTTGGATTGAAGAATGTTCTTGTTACTAATGGAAATCTTAATTCAAAGCCAGGCTTGGAATTATTGAGCAAAATGGATGGAGTGAATATCGATCTGAAATCATGGGATTCCGATTACTACAAGAAGACGCTTGGTGGAAATCTAAAGGCCGTGAAGCACTTCATTGAGACGGCATTGGAACATTGCTGGGTGGAGATAACCACTCTAGTAGTACCAGGTGATAACGATGGTGAGGATGAAATTGAATCGATAAGTGAATGGATTGCATCTCTATCGAATGATATTCCGTTCCACCTTTCCGCCTATCACCCTGCCTACAAATACAGCAGGCCGGCAACAAGCACTAACAAAATGAAACAAGTCTATGATGTTGCATCAAAGAAATTGCACTTCGTTTACATCGGCAATCTCGGAATTGCGAATAACACTCACTGTCCTGACTGTAAGCGCACTCTCATCTCGCGCAGCGCTTATAGCGTGCAAATGGCAATGCGGGATAAAAATTGTCCTAGATGTGGACTAAAAGTGCCTGGGGTGTTCAAATAAGCAAATGCAAACTAATTGCGTACATAAGGCAATCTTGAGGCAACCATGGCTATTTCATCCGATGCTGACCCCAGGACGGCCATCGAATCCCAAGTGCCATCCAGCAAGGCCCTTCGGTGTGATTCAGGCATCGAAAACACCCAATTCCATCCCCCCGCGCTAACGGTTTTTCCCCTTAGGTTGATTAACACAACAGTATTCGGATTAGACTCGATGAGTGCTTGGAGTGTTGCAATTGGGGCAACTTCCAGTTTCAATGCGGGTATTCCCAAGGAAAAACAATTCCCAGCAAAAATCTCGGCGAAGGACTCTCCGATGATGGCTCGAATCCCATAATCCTTGAGAGCCTGAGGTGCGTGTTCACGGGAGGATCCACATCCGAAGTTGGAATTCGTAATAAGCACGGGATTGCCTGCCCAACGACTATCATCAAAGGGATGATTCTTTTTCTTGCCGCTTTCATCAAACCTCTCATCGTTAAAAGCGAAAGCACCAAGTCCATCGAAGGTAACACACTTCATGAATCTAGCGGGAATGATTCTATCAGTATCTATGTTATTTCCCCTCACCGTTATTCCCTTGCCACTAACTTCGCCTATCGCCTGCATTGTCAAACTGGCTCCGTTTCCCGAATATCAACAACTTCCCCGGCAATTGCCGCTGCCGCCGCCATAGCTGGACTCATTAAGAGCGTTCTACCCGTGGGAGAACCCTGCCTGCCAATAAAATTTCGGTTGGAAGTGCTTGCGGATAGTTGACGGCCTTCCAGCCTATCCGGGTTCATCGCTAAACACATCGAACAACCCGCCTGGCGCCACTCAAAACCTGCCTCAGTAAAAATAACATCCAAGTCCTCTGATTCCGCAGCAGCCGCTACTTCTTGACTTCCCGGCACTACCAAAGCTCTCACACCCGCGGCAATTCTTCTTCCCCTGACAACTGATGCAGCCTCCCTGAGGTCGCTGAGCCGTCCATTAGTACAGGAACCAATAAAAACCACATCAATCTTCTTTCCAACCATTTTTTCACCTGGAGAAAATCCCATATGTTCATAAGCGCGCCTGGCATTTTCCTTTTCACTGGCTGGAAGTAAGGAAATTTGAGGTAATGATTCATCAATAGCAACAGCCTGACCCGGATTTATTCCCCAAGTAATCATTGGTTTAAACTCAGATGCTGAGAAAACCACCTCATCATCAAACACAGCATCAACATCAGACTTCATTTCCTCACCAAAGGCTTTCATCGAATCGTAATCTTTGACAAAGGGGCGGTCTTCTAACCACTTGTATGTAGTGTCATCTGGGTTAACATAACCAACACGCGCACCTCCCTCGATGCTCATATTGCAAAGAGTCATGCGTTCTTCCATACTCAATTCAGTAATCGCTTCGCCAGCATATTCATAGGCATAGCCTAAACCACTTGTAATACCAAGAAGCCTGATGATTGTAAGGATTATATCCTTGGCGCTTACACCAATGGCTTTTCGACCATTTACAACTATTCTTCGCACTTTCAGTTTCTCGATGGCCATTGTCTGGGTGGCCAGAATATCCCTAACCTGGCTTGTTCCCACTCCAAACGCGATTGCTCCAAAAGCTCCATGGGTAGCGGTATGAGAATCTCCACACGCGATAGTCATACCAGGCTGGGTAAGACCTTTCTCAGGACCTACAACATGAACCACACCCTGCTTTCCGGATTCAGGTCCGAAATAAGTAATGCCATATCTCTTAGTATTATCCTCCAGGGTCTTAAGCATTTTTTCCGCAAGCGGATCAGAATACGGCCGACTGATTGTATCGGTAGGAATTATATGATCGATAGTCGCAAAGGTGTTTTTCGAAAATGGAACGGTTTGCCCACTTGCCTGGAGCATCGCAAAAGCTTGTGGCGAGGTAACCTCATGAATAAGGTGCAATCCAATGAATAATTGGTCCTGACCAGAAGGAAGGGTTCTAACCTTATGCCTCAACCAAACCTTTTCAAATAAGCTCTTCCCAGACATCGAAACCTCAAGTTTATCACCATTATAACAATCTCCAAAGAGTATGATCTATCCTGTGCTGATAAAAATAAGAATGCTTACTGTGTAGGTTGAAAAACGAGTTCACCCGATTTCAGCCTATAGAATTATAGGAAAGTTCGGTCCGGGCGGAATCTTTGATTTTGACATATATGGTTTGATTTTTTTTACTTCGATTGGGCCATGTTGCTTTCGAATTCCTGAAAACATGCAGATGCTCTCATTCCAACATAGCGGCAAGTTCTAATTAATCGAGAGACAACGCACATCGGTTCCCTATCGGAATCTGTTCACCTGATGCTCGAAAAATTTGTTGAACGCCTACTATCAAATAAAATCGAAACACAAGATACTTACGCTATTTCAGTCAATCAGGTGTGGAAGATATATCCCCGAAGTTCCAAATTTTGAGCCGAAATTGTGGCGTTGGGCATACTGTGGAAAGATCTATTCTTTCCAAGGGAAAATCATACCCTCTATGGTGCGCTTACCGATTCGTTTTTTCTCATCAACAAGGATTTCATGCCATGGCACTTTTTTCGCATCCGGGTTCTTTTTCAGCCAATCGTACTTATACAGGAGCAAACGCAAAGTGCAGTTGAGGTAGAGATGTATGCCTGATGGCCCAAACACGACGAAGGCTGTAATGGGCCAAGCGATCAAGGACAGAGGAATCATCACAAACCCGAGATACAAACTAAGTAAGAAATTGTCAATCACAAGGAGTACGCACTTCTTTAGCAATTTTCTAAAATTGCCCTGGAGATAATTTCGAGCAGGAAAATACCAAATGCTTGTCAAATATGCCCCAATTACAATCCAGAAAGTTATCATCGAAGCGATAAGTCCTAATAAACTCTTTAGCTTTGCGTAGTATATTATTCCCAAAAGCGAGATTATAATGAAGCTTACCATTGCAATTCCGAAAACTAGGCATTGTTTCCATGTTTCCTTAAACAATCTTGGGACATCAGTCCAAAAAACCCTGCGATAACTGGCCAGAGCGGACATCAAAGCCGAAACAACACCCAGCAGCATAATCACGAATATTGATGCCATAGGTAACAGAACAAAAAACATGGGTGGTGAGGACTCCAAAAAAATGAACGTAGACCATACCAAGGCAATGCTCACAATGAAAAAAATGAAATTCGTAATGAAGATGGTTTCTAAATTGTCCCATCCATCAAAAAATGCCTTTTTCATCAGGAAAAAAAACATACCCTATGTCCCCCCCCTGAGACAGTTTCTTTTGTGCCACAGAGCGCTGAGATAAACCAGAGGTGTATCAGCTGCAGCAATCATCCATTTGATAAAATAGGTGCTTATTGCGATTTCCCAGAATTCCCTGGAGGGTATACGCCCGGCAAACGCAATTGTAACAAAAAGAAATGAGTCGATGGCCTGACTAAACATCGTGGACACATTGTTTCTCAACCAAATCCAACTTCTAGCAGGTTGTATTCTCTTAAATTTGGTATAGATCCAAATATCGTTAACTTGGCTAACTCCATAGGCTACAAAACTTGCGAGCGCAATGCGCGGAAAAATTGCATACAGCGTTTTCATGCTGTTCTGTGCATAATCAACTGGCGAAGGCTTAAAAAGCAGTGCGAGCCCCATGAACAAAGTGAGTGATAGGAGCGCAAAAAAACCAAAAATCACTGCTTGCTTCGCATACTTCGATCCATGGTTTTCGGAAAGTATGTCGGTTGCCAGAAAGCTTGTCGAATAGGTGATATTGCCAAGGGAAGTAGTGAGTCCGAAAAGGACCACAATTTTCATCACTTGTAAATTAGCGATTATAATGGCTATGGGTAACCAGCAAAGCAATCCAACCCTGCCAAATAATCGATAAATCAAAAGTATCAAGGCGAAATTCAACACTAACATGATAGCCCATAAGGCCTCATTCCCCATGCTTGCATTGGAAAACCACTCACCAACCAGAGAACTATGCATTATGAAGTTTCTTTGATTTTCAACACAGTACTCCAAGCACTAGTCACATCTGTATTGAATGCGCGAATTCGCAACCACATTGTTCCGTTTTGAGGAATCGAAATCTCAAGATTAGTACCCTTCACCGTCCACATTTTTGTAATTGTGTTGAAAGACTTTGTCGCTGACATTTGAATTTCATAACCGTCGGCATCTTCAATTTCTAACCACTGAAGTAGAACTCTATTTAGCAGTCCAGGTATGGGATCCGCAAATTTGGGTCGAGGTAGGAAATTCTCCAGGTTCTCATTGTCGGTATTGGATGAATGGCGTGGTTTTTCTGTCTCGCAACCTATGGGATAAGTACTTAACAATGCTGCAAGCAAGATTCTCTTGGCTTTGGCTATAGCTCGATTAGTCAAGCAACACTGTCGATAATGATATCGATGGATCAAGAAGAGCTTGGACATCGCAAATTAGTTAACTTTTCCCCGGATCGAAGGGCTCTCCAGCGGCCCTGGGTGCCTGTGTGGTTTTGGAAAAGAATACAAGAGCAATAAGAGTTAACACGTAAGGGAATGCTTTTAACAGCAATCCGGGAATTCTTGCAAGAGCAGGAACTATTTGAGATACGTTTGCCAGAGTGCTCGCAAAACCAAAAAAGAACGTTGCACCGAGAATCCCTAATGGCTTCCACTGGCCAAATATCAATGCCGCCAAGGCCAGGAATCCTAGTCCCGCTACAGAACCAGTGAATTCACCTGAGTACGTTACCAGAATTATAGCGCCGCCAAGGCCGGCAAACGCGCCCGAAAACAGAACTCCTATATACCTAATCAGTTTCACATTGATACCAGCCGCATCAGCCGCATGTGGATGTTCACCGCAGGCCCGGATACGCAGTCCAAAAGGAGTTTTATAGATTAGATACGCACTGCAGAGTAAGAGCAGCACCACCAGCCACGTAGTAGAGTAGGTTTGTGTAAAAAAGAGTTTGCCAATAATCGGTATTTTGTGCAGAAATGGAACGTCGAATCGTCGTAGGCCGCTAATTATCTGAATATTTCCGCTTCCTGTAATATATCTAGCAAAATACAAAGTCAAAGATCCTGCTATCATGTTTATTGCAGTGCCGCTTATCACCTGATTCGCATTTAAGTTGATGCTTGCAAAAGCGTGTAGAAGTGAAAATATCATTCCAGCAACTATGGCCACAACCAAACCGATATAAATCGCTGATGTGCCAATTATTGGGAACAACTTCACGATCGTAAGGGCACTGGCAAAAGACCCAATCACCATAAGTCCCTCAAGTCCGATATTTACAACGCCAGAACGTTCACAAATAAGGCCACCCAAAGAAGTGATGAGCAGTGGAATAGTAAAGGAAATGGCATATGGAGATATAAAAGTCAAAAAATCCCACATTCAGCTTCCCTCCATCTGCGATTTTGCAACACCGTTGACAGAAATCTTTCTTTTAATCCGGTCAATGAGACGGTTAAACAAAACACTCGTTGCAGCAAAATAAAGAATGATGGCTATTATTGTGTCGCCGATTTGAGGCGGTATCTTAGTCATTGCATTCATATAACCTTTGCCGGAATGAAGCAGTCCTAAAAACAGTGCCGAAAATAACACGCCAATTGGCGAGTTGCTGCCTAACAAAGCCACCGCAATCCCATCAAAACCCTGCGTCGGCAATATCCCAATTTGCATGTTCACGGAATACCCCGTATAAACAGTCATACCTCCGATGCCCGCCAGAACGCCCGCTATCGTCATGGACAAAACTATGTTGCGGTTTACCTTCATCCCCCCATATTCCGCGGCGTGTCGGTTGTATCCAGCAGCCTTGAGTTCATAACCAAGAACTGTTTTTTTCAAAACAACCCAAATAATAATAGCCACAACTATCGCAATAAAAATCCCGAGATTTATGAAAGACCTGTCAAAAAACTCCGATAACCACGGAACTCGAAGCGAAGCAATCTCCGGGATTCTCCGAGACTCCGTTTCCATAAAATCACCCTTGAAATAAGCCGGGACAGTGTAGTAGACAACCCAATAAGCCAGCCAGTTCATCATAATAGTTGCAACAACCTCGTGAACATTGAATAAAGCTTTCAACAACCCGGGAATAAACCCCCAAATGGCTCCCCCCAGAATAGCCGCAACAAGCATAAGAAGCAAAAGGAGTGGTTTAGGGAGTACAACGGTTAAGCCAACAGCAGTTGCACACAGTCCCCCAGCAAGCAGTTGTCCCGATGCTCCAATATTGAATAACCCGGTGCTAAATGCAAAAGCGACTGACAATCCCGTAAAAATCAAGGGAGTAGCTGTAGCCAAAGTGTTTCCTATGCGCTCTATATTCATCCAACCGCCGCGGAACAAGTACGAATAACCTGCTAATGGATTACTGCCGGTAATTAGCATGAAAAACGCGCCGGCAATTAAACCCAGAAATATGGCAATTAGAGATATTACAAGACCACGCGGGATGTTGGGCAGAATAGCGCGGGGGGGTAAGCGTTTCATTCAGTCCTCTTTATACCGGCCATCATCAATCCCACCTCATTCTCATCCACATCATCCACCTGTACTAATCCAACCAGTTCGCCGTGGCTAATGACAGCTATTCTATCAGAAAGTCCAAAGATTTCATCTAATTCAAGCGAAACAAGTAAAACAGCCTTGCCAGAGTCTCGTTGTTCAACCAATCTCCTGTGTATGTACTCAATTGAACCAACATCCAGTCCTCTTGTTGGTTGAACAGAAATCAACAAATCCGGATTGTGGCTGATTTCTCTGCCCACTATCGCCTTCTGTTGATTTCCACCCGAGAGTGAGCGTGCGGGAGTCAGACTTCCCTGCCCTGCCCTGACATCAAAATCCTTGATAATTCTCTCAGAATTCGCCCTGATGGCCGAACGTCTTAAGAAGCCATATCGGTTAAAGCGCAATTCTCCATGATTTTCCAGAATGAAATTGTTTTCCAGAGAATAGTCTAAAACCAGACCTCGTTTCTGTCTGTCTTCCGGAATATGAGCCCCCCCTCTATCTATACGTTCACGAACACTGGTATTGGTGACATCTTTTCCATTGATAAGTATTTTCCCCGACTCTACACGGGCAAGTCCGGTAAGGGCTTCAACAAGCTCTGTTTGGCCGTTGCCATCCACACCCGCAAGACCGAGAATTTCACCTCTACAAACCCTAAGTGAAAAATTCTTTACTCCCATAACACCCCGTTTATTCATGACATTCAGATTCTGAATTTCTAAAACCATTTCTCCGGGGTCATTTTTTTTCTTGTCTACAGTAAATAAAACCTTCCGGCCCACCATCATTTTTGCCATCTCTCCGGTGGAAGTCTCATCTACATTGACAGTTCCAATTAACCTTCCTCTTCGGATTACAGTGCAACGATCGGCAACAGCCTTAATCTCTTTGAGTTTATGCGTAATAAGGATGATGGATTTTCCCTCATCAATAAGACTCTCCATTATCCGCATCAAATCCTGAATTTCCTGAGGAGTGAGAACAGCCGAGGGCTCATCGAAAATGAGAACATTCGTATTACGATAAAGCATCTTGAGAATTTCCACCCTTTGCTGCATACCCACCGAGACATCTTCAATCTTCGCGTCAGGGTCCACATTCAAACCATAGTGCTCACTTAGTTGCTTTATCTTCTTGGACGAAAAGGTTAAATTCATGCCGAGTCCGCGGCGAGGCTCAATTCCCAGAACTATATTTTCCGTAATTGTGAAGTTATGCACGAGTTTGAAATGTTGGTGAACCATTCCGATACCCAGCGAGTTAGCTTGAGTGGGGCTGTTTATACTAACCTCTCTCCCGTCAACGATTATTCTCCCTCTATCCGGCTTATACAATCCAAAAAGAATACTCATCAAAGTGGATTTGCCAGCGCCGTTCTCGCCAAGCAATGCCAGAACCTCACCCTTTTGGAGACTGATTGAAATATTGTCGTTGGCCACAATGCCAGGAAATTCTTTTCGAATTTCCTTCATTTCAATAACGGGTGTACTTTCCACTTATAACCACTCCACTGCGGCAGCGGAAGAAGGGCAATCCTCATCACCCTCCGCCCCGCAAGTTAACAGGGAGACGATTCCCCGCCCCCTGTTATTTTAGCTATTTGATTTCGGCCTGTTCAGCTGAAACAATTATTGTTCCATCGGCAAGTTGCCCAAACACCTCCGCGACCCTGGCCTCAACATCCGCGTCTAAGTTCGGGTTGTCAACCGGGATGCCAATTCCCCCATTTGTCGCATTCAATTTGAGTGTCTGACCACCTGGGAATTCGCCATTTAGTTCTGCTTCAATCATATCGTAGGAAGCAACATCTATATTCTTCATAGCCGATGTCAGAATAACAGATTTATCTCCCTCGTATTTCCCAGCGGAATACTGATCGACATCAACACCTACTATCCATACTTCTTCTCCGCTCGCAGCTCTGGCTTTGGCTTCGTTGATGGCACCAACGCCAACCCCACCTGCCGCACAAAAAATAACATCGACGCCCTTGTCAAACATGCCCGCGGCCAGCTGCTGTCCAGCGGCAACGTCGTCGAACGAACCCTGATAAACCACATTATCCCGTTCGATAGTTACATTAGTACCGAAGTTATCGTTGGCATAGACAAGTCCCCGCTGAAATCCCCAGTTGAACATTTGAACAGGCGGAATTGCCATTCCACCAATAAATCCGGCCAATCCTTCGCCTAACTGAAGTGCTGTGGCAACTCCAGCTAGGAAGCCAGACTCATCTTCGGCAAAAAAGATTGAAACCGTGTTCGGCCCAACAACCACATTTCTGCCTTCGCCTCCAGAATGAGGAGAACCATCAATCAAAACAAATTTGGCATCGGGATATCTCTCCTGCGACTTATAAATTGACGTCTCAAATTTAAACCCAGGAGTTACAATGAATCTATACCCGGCATCGTAGAGATTACTGATTTCCTTGATGTAATCTGCCTCGGTAGTACCGACAGGTTTCAAGTATTTCTCGGACACCAGTCCCTCGGAAGCTGCCTTTTTTATCCCTTCCCAGGTTCCCTGATTAAACGACTTGTCATCAATGGTACCGGCATCAGTAACCATACCCACAAGCATTAGATCCGTAGTTCCTTCAGTTTTTGTCACACTTTTTTTTGTACAAGACGTTAAAACGCCGGCAATCAAGATTACCCCTATTACAAACAACACAACCCTTTTCATAAGATTCTCCTTTATCCTTTTATATTAAATAATAGATTTGTACACTATAATGGAAGAGAAACCGATTGTGCAACATATTCAAAAGCTATTGATTCAAGAAGTTTTGAGGAAAAGACACACCATTTCCCAGGGGGTTTAAACCAAAAAGAGTTTGCGTGGTAGCAGATAGATCGGCAAAGCTATCGCGAACACTCAACCCATTGAGAGTCGCCATTCTAGATTCCCATCCAACTCTTCTAAGCAGCGCCGGGACATACTCCCTGGTATGGTCAGTTCCCTTAAAAGTCGGATCACACCCGTGATCGGCCGTAACTAACAAGAAATCACCCTTCTCGAGGTGCGCCTCAAGCTCTGGTATAACAGAATCAATTCGCGCAACAGCATCATGATAACCCTGTGGATCTCTCCGATGTCCATAAATCATATCAGTATCAACAAGATTCACAAATACGAACATATCCTGCTCACTTGAGCTTGTGGCAACTTCGAGCATTCTCGCTATACAGGCATCATTGCCCTTGTCATGATAGGAAACATCAATGCCCTGCCCGTTAAAAATCGAATCAATCTTGCCTATGGCAACTGTCTGTACACCCCGATCTCTCAGGTAATCCAGCAGAGACTTCCCGGGAAGATCAATCGACCAGTCATGCCGATCACTTGTTCTTCTAAAATTTCCTACACTTCCCTCAAACGGCCGCGCGATAACCCTGCCAACATTGTAGCTATCGCATAGTTTCCTCGCGCACTCGCACAAAACATAGAGCTCCTTAACCGAAAACACATCAACATGAGTGGCAATTTGAAAGACTGAATCCGCAGACGTATAACAAATCGGTTTCCGTGTCTCAATATGTCTACCCCCCAATTTGTTGATAATCTCCGTCCCCGAGGCCGCGATATTTCCCAATATCCCTGCTACCTCTGTCTCGGCAATAAAGGCGTCAATCAGTTCATCCGGGAACGAAGGGTAATCCGCCGGAAATACGGGAAACGCCTTCTCCAAAACCATGCCGGCAATTTCCCAGTGTCCAGTGGTAGTGTCTTTCCCGGGTGATTTCTCGCGCAGAGAAGTAAAAACAGCGGTCGTTTCGCTCTCAGGTAAGCATCCAGGGATATCTGTCTCAGTCAGGCTGGCGATATTGCCCAAACCCATTGCCTGTAGATTGGGCCATTGCACCCCGCCCACAGCACGACCAATACCAACAGCAGTGTTTGCTCCCACATCCCCATACAAATCCGCGTCCGGCAAAGAACCAATACCAAAACTGTCAATCACGATCAGAAAACCCCTCATCACCACACCTCCAGCACATCGTATTAGGTATTCAACTTCATTTAAGACTATTGCCAACAAGAATTTTGAACAAGATAAAAGTCCATTATTACTTATTTCCCAACACACTTAAAGCAAGTAAAAACAATTTTCATTTCGCTTCTGCCTGTAGTTCGTTAAAACTATCAACCATATTCCACATAGCCCTGTGATACTGTGCTGATTGTGATAAAATAGTTAAAGTAGGAGCTATCGAAATTGGCGTGCTTCGTGCTCATTTTGATAACGCCAACTAACCCGCCTTAAGAACAAAGGGCACTTTAGACGATTTGGAAGAAAGGAGCTGGTTATTAATGAAGAAAATCAGTTTGTCTGTATTTCTGGTAGCTTTTATCACCACTGCATTAATCGCAGGTGGGAAAAAAGAAGATGGCGAACATCTACTCAAGATGGTTGCTTCGGGAAAGTCAGAGAAAATTAACAAAATGCTGAAGACTGGTATGAATCTGGATACAACTGATGACAAGGGCCGTACCGCGCTTCATATCGCCGTGGAGACCGAGGCTCTCGATATCGTTTCACTGCTCATTTCCCAGGGTGCAGAAAAAAATATACAGGACAACCAGGGACGCACACCTCTATTAATTGCAGTGAATAATGACAATTTAGATACGATTCAGTTGCTAAGCGATGCGGGAGCCGATTTCTCGATTGTCGACAAAGAGGGTAATTCACCCGCCTCAGTCAGTCTTCTCAAACCAATAGATTTACTGCGACACCTGGTCAACGAAAAAAATGTCAATAATCCAGCCATCGACGGACAGCCATTGCTTCATACTACCGCAAGATTAGGATTGTATGATTATCTTGAGATTCTTCTCGATAAAGGCGCCGATACGACATTAAGAGATAATCAGGGATTTTCGGCCTTGGATTCCGCGCTGACTCCGAAGGTGTCCTACGAACAGATTTTATCCGCAACAGCAATTATCAAAGCAGGTTCTCTCCCGCCTCAGAATGAAGACTGGCTATATATTCTTGAACCCGTCAGCACAAACAACCTGAATATTAGAAGCGAAGAAGGTGCTGCGGCTATGCATCACGCCGCGGAACACAATCACATCGCAATGATTCAGTATTTAATCAGGAACGGCGCAGAAATCGAAACCAAAAATTTGCCGGGCGATACCGCTCTGCATATAGCAATACGCAATGGCTATGGAACCGTTGCAAAACTGCTAATAGATGCAGGCGTTGACGTTGATGAAATAAACTACAGCGGTAACGCGCCTCTGCACGATGCACAATTAACCGACGACAGGTATGCCCTAAGCTACATGCTGTTAAATGCCGGAGCGAATCCTGATATTAGAGATGCCGATGGCAACACCCCATTGCATTTAGTCTCTATGCTTCATTCCGAAATAGCAATCGCCCGTCTTTTGCTGAATCGAGGAGCGCTCATTGGCCTTAGGAATAAAGAGGGCAGTACACCCCTGCTCCTAGCCGTGGAAGCTCGTGACAGAGAACTCTCAGAACTATTTATTGAAAACGGAGCAGATATTTTTGCCCGCAATAGCAAAGCTCTAACTCCGGCACAACGTGCCTTAAGCTATGGAGTCGAATTCTCTTCATGGTTCTTCGCTGATACAGTGGTTGAAGAAGTGGACAACGTAGGACGGGGTGTACTGCATATGGCGGCAGCAATGCGGGTACCCAGTGAAATACTGGCAGTAGTGTTGAACACCAAGGTAAACCCCAATCTACGGGATTACAATGGCAATACGGCTCTACACTATGCCCTGGTGGACAAAAACATCCCGCTTGCCGTTACCTTGGTGAACTACGGTTCAAACGTATTCATTGAAAACAACGACGGAGAATCACCCTTGATTCATGCTTTCAACCACGGTCCGGAGTTCGCGAGTCAGTTTCTTATCAGAATACAGAAACCCATAGACAGGGAAGGAAACACACCCATTTTCCACGCAATACGATGGCAATATCCCGATGTCGTTCAAGCTATCTTAGACACCGACGAGGATACAACCCATCAAAATTTGCAGGGAAATACGATGCTTCATGAGGCTGCACATGCAGGATCCTCACAAATTGCCGTAATCCTGCTCAACGCCGGTGCAAACCCAAATGCGACCGACAATATTGATAGATCGCCGATTCACCACGCTGTAATCTGGGGAACTCTCAATATACTTAAGTTATGCGTGGAAAAAGGAGGCGATATCGACCTAAAAGACGCTGAAGGACAGACAGTTCTGCATATGGCAGCCTCTGCCGGGAATAACGAAATTCTAAGTTGGCTGCTTAGTTCCCAAGTAGGCTCCCAAATAGCGATTGACTCACGGGATAGCAAAGGGCAAACTGCTTTGTTTCTTGCCGCCAAATTCAACAAGCGGCGAGCCTGCTCAATATTGTTGGAAAATGGTGCAAATCTATTAACTCGGGACAGATTCGGTCGCACTGCGCTTCATGCAGCACTCGCGGCCCAGAGCATCGAATCTTCCAGAGTGCTCATTGAAGCGGGAGGAGATATGTTCGCCTTGGATTCAGCAGGCCAAACCCCATTCGATTTACTCATGATAGGTGGGATGGAACTCTTATCAGGATTGATGGATCGGGAACTTCTCGATAATCAGGACAATATGGGAAATACCCTCCTACATCGAGCCATTCTATCTGACGCAAGCGATAGCATAATCCATCTGCTCATAAGTAGCGGTGCCGACAAGGAAGCGAGGAATGCGGCAGGTGCAAGCCCCTTGGATCTCGCTCGGGAAATGGGCAGAAAAACAATAATCCCTCTCTTGTCAATGTGAGTGTCTTCCCTACTTTCGTCGTCCAAGCAGACGAAGCAGAAAGAGAAACATATTGATGAAATCAAGATATAGCTTCAAGGCGCCAAGTATCGAAAGTCGTGTAAAATTCGATTCATCCACGCCCATGCTTGCATCATCACTCATTCGCTTAATCATCTGAGTATCATAAGCAGTCAGAGCCGTGAACAGAACAACCCCTACTGCAGAATACAGAAATTGATAAGCTTCTCCACCAATAAACATCCCAACAGCACCAGCGATAATCAAACCAATCAAACCCATGAAAAGATAATGACCCCAACCCGAAAGATCTCGCTTGGTAGTAAGTGCCCAAAGACTCATAATCGCAAACATGCTCGCGGAAACCGCAAAGGCCTGAAAAACTGCATACCGTGTATATACTATGAAGACAAACGAGCAGAACAAACCATTCAATACCGAATAAAGGAGAAAGGCACCGATTGCCCCCCTCACACTCATCTTCATAATATTTCTGCTGAGCGAAAATACCAATATCACGATTCCCAAAGACAGCAATAAAACAGGTGCTATTCCCCTGCCATAGAGCAACTCCATAAAACCGGGAGAACTAGAAATCCACCAAGCTACAATCGCCGTAAAGGAAAGTCCGAGAGTCATCCACATGTAGACATTCCGCAAAATCGTCCGGTGCCGTAAACGCACTCCGGCGGCAGGCAAACTTGAATCAATCATTTTGATTCTCCTTATCTAGACAACATACAGAGCAACAATACAAGTACATATGCAATTCAATCTAGCGCTTACTCATAAAAAAAAATATGATAGCGGAAGAAGGAATCAATCCCCTATGAAAATAATAATTGCAAACGACCATGCGGCAGTATCCATCAAAAAAAAATTGCAAATCTGGCTCGATAAACGGGGTGATACCGTTGTTGACCTTGGAGTCGGCACCGACACCAAAGCCGATTATCCCGACAAGGCGATCGAGGCCACCAATCTCTTCCTTAAAGGCGGATATGATTACGGAATACTTTGTTGCGGCACAGGCATAGGTGTATCAATCACCGCCAACAAAGTTAGGGGGATACGCTGCGCCCTCCCGCAAAACTCCTACGCCGCGGCTATGGCCATCGAACACAACAACTGCCAGTTCATCGCATTCGGTGGGCGAATCGACTATCAAGAACCCCCTGAAGATATACTAGATGCCTTTCTGAGCGCCAGATATCTGGGAACAGAGCGACACCAGCGTCGAATTGACAAAATAACGACCGCAGAATCCATCCCTTTCTCATTGACTTAAAAAACCTGCGCGGATACCTTTCTATCCTAAAGGTCGCTTAGCTCAGCTGGATAGAGCGTTGCCCTCCGGAGGCAAAGGTCAGAGGTTCGAATCCCCTAGCGATCAAGAAAGACTCCAAAAAACGCAGCTAGTGTCTAAAAAAGTGAAACCCCTCGTTTTGTTGTAGCAGCCCGTCTAGCCCTGGAACCCCACAGGAATCTTCCAAACAGTTCTTCCCGATAATCCAGTTCCCTTTCGAAGTACATCACATTCCAACTGGTAAGTCCAGCCAACTCCGCCGCCGCCACTCTTGCATCACTACTTCCCCCGCTCTCATCCACAAGACGATAATCCAATGCCCGCTTGCCAGACCAAACCCCCCCCGCAAGTTCATCCACCTGTTTCTCAGAAAGCCCACGTTTCTCTGCAACGATTTGGCGAAAGAACTCATCAATATCCGAAACCGATAGCGAAATAAGCGAAGCGTATCTCTCATCCAAACTTCTGCCGGGATGATTGCTCCCCGACCAACGAGTCGTGCCGAGTCCGTCCATTTTCACACCCAGCCACTTAGACAAAGCTTCTTCAAAGCTTAAAGCAATACTGAACACACCTATGGAGCCAGTAATAGTTTCAGGTCTGGTGACAATCAAGTCAGATTCAATTGCTATCCAGTAGGCTCCAGATGCGGCACTGTCGCCCAAAGACGCAACAACAGGTAAATTCCACTTTTCGCGGGTTTCCTCCACAGCCCGCCTAATCGATTCCCCGGCCCATACATCACCGCCGGTGCTGTCAATCCGCAATACAAGCGCCTTCACCTTAGGAGTATTCCGAGCTCTATCGATAGCATCAATCACATCGTTGCTTCCAGCAATACCAGCTCCCCCTTCCCCATATACCAGAGGACCAACAACAGGGATAATCGCGATAACTGGCAAATGCCGTCGTCGTCTGTAATTTCGCAATACATAATCAACCGCATCAATCTGCTTAGGGTTCCCCAGAACTGCCTCCAAGCGGGCGGCCAACATCCCTCCCCTCTCAATCGCATCTACCAAACCCGCACGCAAAGCGGCATCAGCTCCATCTCCGTTTGACTCTGCAAGGTATTCATCGTAATTTTCTATCCATTCTGCGAGTTTACTCAGTTCCATTTCTCGGTTCTTTGCTACATCATTGAGCCACAGGTCCCATAAGTCGCCAAATAGAAGTCCTTCATTCCTGCGCACGGCCTCCGACATTTCATCCAAAATCAGCCTTTCCGCCGCCGACTTTGTCTCTTCAGACCGAAAAAGTCGAACATCTACCCCAAAATTTTTCAATGCTTCACCCCAATAGGCTTGCCAATAACCATAACCCACCGGGCGAACCTCACCAAGGCGGTCCACAATAATATAATCCGCTGCCGAAGCGATACGATATCTGCCATTATCAAAATAATCAGCACTGGCTAACACGGGTTTCCCACTCTCACGAAATTCCGCAATAGCATTGGAAAGCTCAGCTACAGCTGCATACCCAGCAGTCGACAACTCATTTAAATCCACCCAAAGTCCGACAATGCGTGAATCCACCACTCCCATCTCAATCGCGGAAACCAAATCATCGAGCAGAATCTCATCAGCAGCGGCATCGATAGGTATTCCCCTATAACTAATTGGAGAAGTGTAGGCATAAACAAGCCTTCCGACAGGTCTAACAACCAGTAGACTGCCCTTATCAATCCGCGGCGGCCTTTCACCCACAAAGCCCACGATCAGCAGAACAACGATTAGCCAGAAGAGCAAAGATATAACCACCCTTCTAAACACGTCCATCGCGCGGCCAAATTTTCTCACAGCATTATTGAAACTCATTATTTTACCCCCAGTTTCGAACACTCACAAATCCAACTACCATGGTTGCTCGTAATACCTTTTCAAACTTCTTTGAAACTCAATCCCAACTTGGGGATTCCAAGGCTTTGACGTCCATTTAAGAAACAAGCTTATGCAGAACTTTGAAAATGCACCCTCGTATGATACATGAAAGTTAAAAAGGGGAGAAGCAAGGCCCTCATCAGTCTGCTTCCCACAAATCATGAAATATACATTATATATATATGTAATGGCACAGAATTCGGTAAGAAAAATAATCCACATTGATATGGACGCCTTCTATGCCGCGATAGAACAACGCAATAATCCCAGACTCAAAGGGAAACCGGTTATTGTGGGAGGAGGACCTGGTCGTCGAGGTATCGTCGCAACATGTTCTTATGAAGCACGAGCATATGGCATTCATTCGGCAATGAGTTCATCGGAAGCCCTGAGGCGCGCCCCCCACGCAATATTCATTACCAATCCAAACTACAGTGAATATTGGAAAATATCAAAGCAAGTGCACTCCATATTTCGAGAAGTTACCGATATAATCGAACCCCTCTCACTTGATGAAGCATACCTCGATGTCAGTCAAAACAAATTCCATGAACCCTCGGCAACCTGTATTGCACAGTGGATTCGACAAGAAATACTCAAAAGAACCCAACTGACAGCCTCCGCCGGGGTCTCTTTTAACAAATCTCTGGCAAAAATAGCCTCCGATTGGAATAAACCCGATGGTCTAACTGTAATCACACCACAAACGAAAGATTCTTTTCTAGCTCAGCTTCCAATCTCCAAGTTATGGGGGATTGGCAAGGTAACCAACGCCAAGATGGCGCGACTGGGTATTCACACCGGAGCGCAACTACGCGCCTTCTCCCTATGGAAGTTGATAGAATTTTTTGGGAACGCAGGTTATTGGTACTATAATTGTTGTCGTGGAATCGATGAGCGAGACGTCGAAGTAACGCATATACGCAAGTCTCTTGGAAGGGAACGGACTTTCGAAGAAGATATAGGCGATCAAAAACAACTCTCAAGCATTCTCAAAGAATTATGCGCCAAAGTTTGGGAAAGGCTGGAAAAACTCGAACTTATTGGACGACGAGTAATTGTAAAAGTGAAATACTACGATTTTAAATCCGCAAGCAAGAGCCACAGCTTCCCGAGCCCGATAGAGAACCTCAGGGATTTCATACACATAAGCACAAAGCTCCTAAGTGATTTTCAGATAAAGAGACGCCCTCTGCGTCTAATCGGAATAAGCATATCCCTTCTCACAGGCAGGAGCGAAAAAACCAAGCAATTGAATCTGAACTTTTAGAACAGGGGCCTTAACCCTTCGAACAACTCAAGAGGTGAAAGAATTCCCCCAGTTGCCCGTTCCGTCCACTCGGAAATACTCTCATTTAAAATTACGTTCTGTGCAGCCAGTTGCTCAAGCGTCACATCCAGAAGTTCTTCCTGATCATTCCAATCGATTAACAAGGCATCCAAACTTTCTAAATCAATGTTCACTTCATCCAACAACAGCCGCCGAGCATTCTCCTTACTCTCTAAAAGAAGCGTATCGGAAAGCAGAACAACCCAATCCTGAAGATACTCTTCAACCACGGAAACCGCGAATTCGAAGTTACTTTCGCCAAACTGTGCCTCGAATTGAAAACCTAAGGGCGGCGAAGATTCTTGAACAAAAGAAAAAAATCCCTCGCCTTCAAATTCCTTCCAATCAGTTAAGCGGGCAAGTCCCGCTATTTTCAGATTAACCTCCGGAGTCCGTGAAGCAGATACATCCATACTTGCTCCAATCAACCCCCCAATGCCATTCTTCCTGCCGTTTCTATTCTCATAGTTTATAAACCAGTCCCAACCATCAAAATCAACTCTACCCGACATCAGATTGTCCGCCCCAATTCTATCGTCGACAGTGATATCCACCGTAAGCGCATCCAATCTCTCAAGTTCGTCTATTTCCATCAGAAGCTGCGAAGGCATTCCCGCCAGGTCGTGGTCGATCCCAATGTTTGCGCCCACAATATGAATACCCTCTCCGGCGATTTCCAAGGTTTCCATACTAAATCTAGGTGGCAGACGCACAGGGAATTGAACAATGCGGCCTCGTTTCATTCGCCCCTTCTTCCTGGTTTTATCCTGTCCTCGGCGTACTTCAAGGAAATCAGTAAGAGAGGAAGCAACTTGGCGATAGGCACCACCAAGCCTGGGACCAAACAACTCGTCGATGGCCGAATGCAGCCAAAGATTGAGTATCTCTGCATCCAATCTAAAAGTCTTCTCAATCAAGTTTAAATCACGCTCTATGGCTGCCTTGGCGCGCTCGAATGCGCCCGTGACATCCCTTATCGCGGCATCCAAATCGCGTTTATAAGTTTCGAGCAATGTTATAGTTGAGTTTATTTCCACGGCTATGTCGTTCCCCTCCTCAACTCTCGCGATCCACCCATCTACAGACTCAGGTAAGGGTTCGGTGACAAGTGCATACACGCGCTCACTCAGGCTCTTTGCCGAGGCAATATCCTTATCTATCCTCAAAACCCAACCATCATACTCAGTCTCATAGGATTCTCTAAGCGACTTAACTAAATTTACAGCTTCATTGGGGATTGCATCGCTCGGCATCCAGTTCGTTCCCGAAAATTTGCCAGTATCACTTAGTTCAATCCTGGTTTCAGCAGTTGGATAAACAGCGGGAGTTTTCCTTGCAACATCAATCGCGCCCGTGCCCCGCAATTCCTTGAGTACGAAGCGCCTGAAGGACAATGCGTGCCAACTCACATCACTCACAATATTTTGTACTTGCCAGCGGTCCAGCATCGGATCCGATTTGGAAGCAAATCCCAAACGATCCAGGCTAATTCGCGCCGCAAGGGGCGCAATATCGAGCCCCTCAACCGTAACATCAGTTTTGCTAAGCGTTTCCAGAAGTTTCTCAAGTTGCCGCGCCGCGAGTTTATCTAGAAACAATGTATTGAAGAGAATAAGCAGACCAATTATAACGGCGACAAAAGCAATCCGAAACACATTGGGTTCACTCTTAGTCATAAGGATTTCTTCATGAACGTCGCGGCAAACTCGGCGGTTTTTCGATCCACAAAAGAGTTTTGATAATGGTATTCCTCGCCGGGAGAAAAAACGGATTTCAGCAAGCTAAGTTCAACCCTGTCGAGAAGTATCTTAAACGCTGTTCTATATCTGCGCCTATTTAGCAGTCTGCGAAAGCACAATGGAATTTGCATCCTCTTGCTCACAGATACTCATCAACAGTCTTGGTTTCAGCAAGCGTTGTATCAAGTTTGCCAAATAGAGGTATCTTTGAACCTAAAAATCGAAAAACCGCCTTCACCTTCGCGGCAACAAACTTTCTATAAAAAATTACAAGGAGCAAGCAGATCAAGAAAAACAGTGGCCATCCAGCAATTCCCATGAAAAGACCACCGAACACAAAGGAATCGTCCAAACGAAACCAGCCAACAACGGGAATACTCAGGAAGCGTCCCATCGGTTCGTACAAAAAATCCCTTGTCAGAAGGTGATAGCCCAGGCGCTCTGTATAAGGATCTACCAAACCAACAAACGTTCGGCCTAAAATCATGGTACCAATCAAGGCTGCTTGATTTATCCTAACAAGCATAAGCGGTATGAAGAACAAAAACCAAAGCAAAGTCGCACCGGGAATCAATACCAAAGTTAAGCCGGAAGCCATTGAGAAAGCGATAATCCAAGACTTTCTGTATGCCGAAATAGTTTTGAAAAATCGGGCGATAGTCAAAAACATACAGGTGCATTATATGCATATCAGTTCCATTTTTTCCAGCGTTTTTTTAGGGAACCAAAGTCGAAGAACCCGGTCTGCACCGACGAACGGGAACCGGACCGGAGAATTATATTCAAGGCGGGAAGTAAACCCAAAGTTCATTTCCTTTAGTGGAGATGGGTTCTGCGCCCATGGGCTTGCCATTAAGCCTCCTTTGTGACACCCTAGTTCGACCGTCCATATTGGGCAGGTTCCGGTGTGACGTGTAATGACAGCAATACTTCGATATCGAAACGACATCATGATGAACGGGAAGGTGTCTTCGCTATCATAATCTTTCCTTGCAGTGTCGATTCAAGGCCTGGAAGGCGGACTGTATTGCTTCAGCAGAGTCACTTCCGGGTGTAGCAGACATTTAATGAGGAGGCTTCATGGCAGTTGTAACCATGAAAAATCTGCTGGAAGCAGGTGTGCATTTTGGTCACCAGACACGACGTTGGGACCCCCGGATGAAGAAATACATCTTCACAGAACGAAACGGAATTCATATCATCGATCTTCAGAAAACGATTATCGCCATCAAGGAAGCGTATGACACCGTTCGCCATAAGGTATTGGAGGGTAAATCCGTGCTGTTTGTTGGAACGAAGAAACAGGCCCAGGCCTCGATTAAGCGCGAAGCCGAGCGCTGTGAGATGTTCTTTGTCAACAACCGTTGGCTTGGCGGGATGCTCACTAATTTTTCCACAATAAGAAAATCCCTGCTGCGCTTGAAGAAAATGGAAAAAATGGAGGTGGACGGTACCTTCGAGCAACTCACAAAAAAAGAAGTGGCGTTATTGCTCAAAGAACAAGGTAGACTCGAAAAAAACCTAGGGGGTATTGAGAACATGTCCAGTCTCCCGGGGGTGATGTTTGTGATTGATACACAAAAGGAAGCGATAGCGGTTGCAGAGGCTCGTAGAATGGGAATCCCAATTATTGCCGTTGTGGATACCAATTCCAACCCCGAGGGAATTGATTATCCCATACCTGGAAACGATGATGCCATTCGCGCTATCAATTTGTTTACGCAGGTTATCGCAAATGCGGTAATTGAAGCCGATAACGAACAGGGCCTCAAAGTAATCGAGAATTTACAGGACGATGAGCTTGCTGGAAGTGCACTCATTGACGAGCAATCAACCCTTGAGCTTATCGATCAATACGATGAAGATATCGACGAACACGATGACTACAGACTCAGCAGGCCTTCTCCGCCGCTGGAAGTCTCAAATAAAGATGGAACAGAGTTAGCTGACTCTGTTCCAATAGACGATTCCAACACCAAAACAGCCCTCAGAGACTTCATCTCTGAAGAGGACTTCGAAAACAAAGTTCCTATAGAGAAAATTAGTGAAAAATCGCAAGCCCCGGGAAACGAAATCACTGACACCAAATCCACCAATATGCCTGAGGTTTCCGGGGAAGAAACCGATGCCGAAAAGGCAAAAACAATCGTTACCGAAGTCACAGTTAAAGAATCAATAAATGCGGAAAGTGAAGTTTCCTCCGTGGAACAGACTGATGAATTGCTGAACAAAAAAAATTCTGCAGCCGATGAATCCGCTGAAACAACGCCGGTGGGAACACTTGAGGCAGAAGGAATTGTGGAACAATCGACAAAAGATAAGACTGGCGATAAGAATGAAGGAGATATGAGCAGCATATACCAGGAAGTCAAAAAGCTTCGCGCCAAAACCGGCGCCGGAATGCTTGATTGCAAAAATGCGCTACTCAAGGCGAATGGCAATATTGTGAAAGCGGAGAGAATACTGAAGGAGCAGGGACTTGCTAATGCCGATAAGCGAGCAGGTCGTTCAACAAACAATGGAAGAGTGTTCACCCTCATTGCGGATGGGAAGGCCGTCATGGTTGAGCTAACCTGTGAAACGGATTTTGTGGCAAAAAACAGTGTGTTTCGTGACACCGGAGAGAAGATTTCGAAAGCCATCCTGCAATCAAAATCGATAGAAAAAAAACAAGAATTGGAAATAATGGTAAAAGAGGCTATCGCGATTCTGAAAGAAAACATGCTTCTTGGCAGAATAGTGCTGTGGGATTTCACCGAAAACGAACTAGTTGCGAATTATTCCCATAACGAAGGGCAGATAGGAACTTTGGTGAAACTCAGCTGTGATTCTCAGGCAACCGCATCGAGAGATGAGGTAAGAGAGTTGTCCTTCAACCTTGCCATGCATGTCACTGCATTCAATCCGCTCTATCTCAATCACGCCACCGTGCCCCCTTCTTATCTCAAAGAGCAGGAAGAAGTGTTTGCCGCTCAGGCAAGGAATATGGCTGATAAACCGGAAAAAATCATAAAGGGAATCGTCGCGGGAAAGCTAAAAAAACACCTTGCGCAGATCTGCTTCGAGGATCAGGGTTTTGTCAAAGAAGAGAAGAAAACCGTCAAAAAAGTTGTAGATGAAACTGCTGAATCCTGCGGTGGTACAATTGTGATAAGCGACTATGCTTACATCGGAGTTGGCCAGGAGTAGACTTTCGATAACACGAAGGAGATAGTTATGGACGATTTAAGAACAAAAGCCGAAGAGAAAATGAAAAAGAGCATAACTTCGCTAGAGGAAGAATTGAACTTCCTTCGTTCGGGGAGGGCTTCAGCCGCCCTCTTTGATAGATTGCGCGTTGACTACTACGGCACGCCAACTCCTCTCAAACAGCTGGCGAATATCTCGATACCGGAGGCACGGCTTATAGTTATTCAACCCTTTGATAGGAATTCGATTGGAGATATTGAAAAGGCCATTCTCGCTTCTGAACTCGGACTTAATCCTGGAAACGATGGGAAGTTAATCCGAATCAGTATCCCTCCTCTCAATGAGGAGCGGCGCAAGGAATTAGTGAAGAAAGTGAACGCACTGGCGGAAAATGCCCGAGTTTCAATTAGAAATATTCGCCGAGATATAAACGAGCAGATTAAATCCGGTAATTTCACCGACGACGAACAGAAGAAGGGCACGAATACAGTTCAGAAACTGACCGATTCATTTGTAGAGAAAATAGCGGCAATTGTGGAGGCAAAGAAAGAGGAGATTATGGAAATCTAATGCCTTCCGATAAGCAACTACTTCCAAAACATGTTGGAATCATCATGGATGGAAACGGAAGATGGGCGCAAAAACAAGGTCTCCCTAGGACGAACGGGCATAAAGAAGGACTTGAAACTGCTAAGAAAATTGTGGCTCATACTTCAGATTTGGGAATATCTTATCTATCGCTTTTCACATTTTCCACCGAAAACTGGCGGAGAGCCGAGGAAGAAGTTAATTTTTTGTTGGAATTGATCAAGAAACACTTGAGGAAACAATACGATTTCTACCGGGAACGAAATATTCGAGTTATTCATTCTGGGGATTTAGAAAAACTTCCTTTAATTGTACGCGAAGAAATTTTGCTTGTTGAATCAGATACAGAATTATTTGACGGCATGATAGTGAATCTGCTGATAAACTACGGTGGGCGAGATGAAATTGTCAGATCAGTCAAAGAATTTATATCAAACGGTGGTGACGCCGGCACTTTGAGTGAGGAGAGTATCAATTCCAATCTGGATCATCCTGAGCTTCCTGAATTAGACTTATTGATTAGAACTGGAGGGGAAATTCGTTTAAGCAACTTCCTGATTTGGCAGGCCGCATATGCGGAATTATATTTTTCAGATACTTACTGGCCTGATTGGACCGCCGAGGATTTGGATGAAGCGATACTAAGCTATCAGGAAAGACAACGGAGATTCGGTGGAACAGTGCAATGAACAATCTGACGAAACGCCTTTTATTGTTTTTTATCGGAATTCCACTATTATCCGCCATTGTGTTTTTTATTCCTCACTATGGACAGATTGGAACGATAATTCTAACCGTGATCACGGGAATTGTATGTGGTTTTGAAATGCGCACGATGCTATCTAGAATTGCCAAAAAGCTCCCTTTGTGGGCTGTTTTGATTCCCGGACTATGGCCCATTCTGGCCTGGCTCATAAATATGGAATGGATACCTCCGATATCGTCAACGCTTGCACTCTTAGTAGGAATAGTATGGGCTCTCTCTGATTCTGTATCAATTAGCAAGACGGAGTTCAGCGTCGGCATTACGAGAATGGGCACCAGACTGCTAATGGTTTTGTATCCTGGCTGGTTTCTCTGGTGGGTTGGCCGGCTTACATGGCTTGAAAATTCCAATCTCATCCTCCTGGTATTCATTTTAGTCATATTTTTAAATGATTCTTTAGCCTGGTTTTTTGGAGTAACGATTGGAAAGCATCGAAATGTTTTCCGAGTGAGCCCGAATAAGACTGTTGAAGGATTTTCTGGTGGGATTCTTTCCTCGGTTTTAGTTATTCTGACTGCTGCCTATGTTTTACCCGAGGTTTTTCCCCAACCAAAATGGCAGCTTATCTTGTTTGGACTCGCTGCCGGTTTTTGTGTTACGGCGGGCGATTTAGTGGAATCCACTATTAAACGGGCTACGGGTGTGAAGGACTCGGGAAAAATCATTATGGGCCGAGGCGGTATGCTGGATTCCATTGATTCGGTTTTGTTTACAGCGCCGTTATTCGTTATCTTTTTTCAGGTTACTACTTAGATGTTTGACAGCATTTTCGAAGTCTTTCTCGGCATAATAGGGCTTTCCGCAGTTGTGCTTGTTCACGAGGGAGGACATTATCTGACAGCCAGACTAAGTGCAATCAGAGTCGAGGTGTTCTCGATAGGATTTGGACGTCGCCTATTTGGATTTAAGAGAGGAAACACGGATTATAGATTATCAATGATACCTCTTGGTGGGTATTGTCGATTTTACGGGGAAAAATCTTTTCGTAAGGCGCTGGATGAGAAACTCAAGGAAATACCAAAGGCTGAAGGAGAATTCTATAGTAGTTCGCCCCTGAGTCGAATACTTGTCAGCGTATCTGGACCGCTGGCGAATTTAATTTTCGCCATTCTCATTTTTACAACTATTTCGTGGGCTGGATACAATGAAGAGTATGTAGAACCGCGGATTATACTGCTTTCGGAGTGGTCGGACGATGGCTCAATTTGGCCGGCCGATCATTCTGGTTTGCAAAGTGAGGATTTGATAGTTCTCATAAACCAGAAGCCGATCAAGGCCTTTCATGAGTTAAGACCGCTACTTGCCTTCAAACCAGATGAACAAATAGAACTTACCGTGGAACGAAAAGGGCGGACTATACCCATCGACATTGTTCCCACGTTGGACGAAGAAACCGGGTTTGCCATGATTGGCGTTTTAGCCTGGGTGGATCCTATTATTGCTTCGACATCGGCAAGTAACAGCTCTATTGGACTTCAAGAAGGTGACAGAATCATCCGTGCAAACGATATTGAAATTCCCCACAGCGTCGCCTTATATAAGGTGCTGGAAGATACCGAAGCTGTCCATCTCACTGTCTTGAGGAAGGGGAGAGAAGTTACGTTTAATTCCCTATCGGCAAAGGATCTTAGCGCTGAATTGTCGTTTCAGCTCAGTTCCAGCCGGAGCGAATCAGTGAATTTTTTCCAGGCGACGGTGAGTGGATTTAGAGAAACCTTCCTGAATCTGAGCTCCACTCTCCGAGCCATAAGAATGCTTTTTCTCGGAACTAAACCACAAAATGTGGTTTCTGGTCCAATAAGGCTTATTTCAGATACTGGCGCGATTGTCGCCGAAGGATTTCGAGGCGGGTTTGGTCCAGGCATGCTCTGGACTTTCGAACTTCTTGCGATAATTTCAATATCTTTGGCATTTCTCAATTTGCTTCCGATTCCTGTTCTAGATGGCGGTCAGATTATTCTATTCATATTCGAACTACTGCAGCATAAACCTATCGGTCCCAAAACGATATATAGATACCAAGTCATAGGTACAATAATTGTGCTTTTTATCGCTATGGCAGCCATTGTCAATGATATCATTCAGCTAAACAACCGTTGACAGAGTATGAACTGTAGGCTGGCAATTCTTTTCCTCCTTGTTGTTGTCCCGCAGCATATTGTTTCAGCCAAGTACACTCTTGTGTTGCAACGAGGACACAGCGACATCCCAGTGGCAATTAAATGGCACAAGAAATCAGAAGTATTGGTTTCCGTGGGTGAAGACGGATTCTTAATTGTAACCAAACCCAAAGATAGAATCGTGCTTCATCGTTTCCATGTAACGCGGGGACGAATTTCCGATCTCGATATCAATCAATCAAATGAGCAAGCTGCAATCATATATTCTGAAGATGGCTTTTCCACTCTTTCAGTATGGGATTGGGGAAGCGAGAAGATGGTTTACGAGCACAAATTTGACAGGGAGCTGCTTTTTGCCACCTGGTCGACACTTGGAACTTACCTGGTACTTGGAACTCTTGGATCGCCCAGCATAATAATGATTGATGGCATTACGGGTCGTCGGCTGCTAAAACTGCAAAACCTCCCCTCATTGTATAACAGCGGATATATTGGTTCGACTGAAACTGTTTTGATGACATATACAAATTCCGGCTTCATTCGTTACTGGGACATCGACACCTCGGAATTGAAACACTCCGTGAAAACTGTTTCCAAACTTCGTGGCTTGTCCGTGTTGCAAAACGAATCCAAATCAATTCTTTTCGCTTATCAAAACAATGCTTTGATTCTTCTTAATCGCCAAACCGGTTATGTGCTAGCTCGCTTAGTTATATCCGGGTTGAGTGATGTTGCAATTGATGAATCGACAGGCGAAATCGATGCCATTGCTTCAACCACCAAGGGATCAATGCTGCATAGGTATGAAGTTCGGGACAATGAGTTTATTCCCCGAAGTACCGAAGGAATTCATCCGAATCTCTTGGAGTTGGATGATTCACTTCAACCTGCGAAGGTTCTTCGGGTTAGCGGGACTACTTACATGATATCCAGGGACGGATACATAGTTGTAGAAAGCGCCGAAGGGTTTTCAACGCTAATAGACGATCGATTATGGCAGCCTGATTCGTTTGCCTTTTATGATGACTCCATCAATGTCGCCGGCGGTGGGAAAATACTGAGTTTTACCTCGTCGTTTTTTTCCAGCGATTCCGGGGAGGACATCAATGCTTTGACCAATGTCACCCAGAAAGTGTATTTTTCGAAATCCAGCGCGGAACACACGGGAATCCACATTCTTTCGAACGGTGCTTTCTTGCTTTGGGACAAGGATTTTTCCGACAATGGCAATGGTATAAGACTCCTCTATCCTTTGATATCAGACACCGAGTTCTTTTTCCCAACCACCAATAAGATTCTAAAATGCTCACCTGTTGATGAAAACAGAATTCTAACTGTCGACAGAAAAGGTGTTGTAAATATCTTGAATCCAAAAAATGGTACACTGTTATTTGAGTATTCTTCTTTTGATAACCTAGATGCGGCATATTCAGTGCAAGGCGAGTTTATTCTTCTCGGACGTTCGTCCAAAGGTAGTGTCAACACTCCACTCGAGATGATTGATATGTATTCGAAAGAAGCGATTCCCGTGCCAGATAAACGATTCATGGTCTATCGCATTGAAGCGGGGCCCGCAAGTATTTACACAGTCGGGATGAGGAAAACCCCTTCGGGTGAGGTCGAAACCAGCTTGCTTCGTCACGATCCAAAACGAATTGAGCGTTCTAAAGTTCTATTGCAAGTCTCTGGTGAGGTTTTGAATGCCATCGTTTTGCCACACCCAGGCGGTAAAAGTGTTTATACAAATCTGGGTGGCAAGGTCTTGCAGATTCTAGGAAATAAAACTATTGCATACGAGCATGCGAAATCAATTGCATTTCTACAAGCCCATGGTGGAAACCTCTATGGTTTGGATTCAGATGGTGCTTTGTTGATTTGGGATAGTATCGGAGGCATGCCGATTCTAAGTGTCCATTTCTTCGATGATGGATCTTGGGTGGGCATCTCTGCAAATACGATTTGGGCCTCTGCCAGAGCTATAGATAAGTTTGTAATCCTCGAAGATGGGAACGTAGTAGACCCTCGATTGGTCTGTGAAATACTGGGGAGTTGATTCCACTTCAAGAGCTTGCTTAATAATCTTGCAGATTCTCGAAGCGGGCATAGTGCGGAATGAATGCCAATCGCACCATGTCTGTGGGGCCGTTTCGCTGCTTCGCAACTATTAAATCGGTTTTAATGATAGATTTGCTTTCTCGATCAACTTCATCCTCATCGAAGCTTCGTTCTCTGTGAAGGAAAAGCACCACATCCGCATCTTGTTCAAGAGCTCCCGATTCTCTAAGATCGGCCAATGATGGAGTTTTCCCTTCGGATTGTCTTCCTACTTGAGAGAGAACCACGATTGGGACATCAAGCTCTCTTGCCAGCGCCTTCAAAGATCTGCTAATTTGTGATATCTGTTCGTGCCTTTCCTGTTTGGTGTTTTCCGGGGAGACTAGGCCGATATAATCTATGAAGATTATTTGAACACTGTACTTGCTCACCATCTTGCGAGCTAGAGAGCGTAAATCCAGAAGTGGGATGTTGGGTGTATCTTGGAAGATGAGCGGTGCATCGTAAATACGCCCGGCAGTATCGGTAACAATCTTATTGAAGTCTGTAGATTTGAGAAGGCCTGTACGCAAGCTATTGGAATTGATCCTGCTTTCAGCCGATACAATTCTCAACATCAATGAGATGGCAGACATCTCAAGAGTAAAGAAACCACAGGGAATTTTGTTTCTAATGGAGATATTTGTGGCCATCGATAATGCAAAAGCGGTTTTGCCTATTGAAGGCCGTGAGCCAATTATTATCATTTCAGATTTCTGAAATCCGCAGGTAAGTCTGTCAAGCATATCAAATCCGGAGGGTATGCCAATATAGTTTCCCTTGGTTCGAAATCTATCCTCAATAGTTGAGACAGTTTTTCCAATTACTTCTTGAGCGGATTTCAACTCCCCCCTACTCTGATTGTCATTTAAATTGAAAATGGATTTCTCTGCTTCTTCGATGATTAGGCGGGATTCCAGGGATTCGTTATGTGCATCGGAGATTAGTTGATAAGCGATGTTGAGAAGAGATCGTCGTACGCTGGCATTTTGAACAAGTTTCGCATAATAGGCGACATTTGCTGTCGAGGGGACTCTCTCGGTTAGGGAGGCCACATAACCCAGGCCCCCTGTTTTATCTATATTTCCAGAGGCGCGCAACTCGGCAGTCAGTGTCAGAAGATCTACACCCTCCCCCTTGTCCTTGAGAACTGTGATGGCTTTGAATATTAAACGGTGTGCCCCTTTGAAAAAATCTTCCGCGCGGACAAATTGCTGAACCTCCTCCAATAAATCTACTGAGAAGTTCAAAAGCAAGGCACCCAAGGTTGCCATTTCCGCCTCTTCGTTATAGGGAGGAACAGAATCCTTTAAGGCGCCTTCCACCAATACCGCCTAATTCTCTTCGTTAGCCTCGTTCGGTTTGCTCTCTTCTGCATCCTCCACCTTAACCTCAGAATGCTCAACAGTCTTGGCATCCAGCGAAGCCTCTGCTTCACTTCCCGATGAACCCTTTTTTGGTTGTTTTGCACCGGCTGGCGCCACGTTAACTCTCAATTCGGCCAGCTGTTCACCATAAATCTTGATTTTCACGTTGTGAATTCCAATATTTCTTATTCCCCCATCCGGGAGTTCAATCTTCTTCCGCTCTATATTTATGCCGTGGGAGAGAAGATAATCCACAACTGCAGTAGAGGTAACCGATCCAAAGAGTCTGCCCTGCTCGCCAGCAGCAGCCATGATTTCCATCTCCATCGCCTCAATTCTGGTTTTCAAACTGGCAGCATCGGTTGCTCTCTCGGCTTTGCGGCGATTAATCGCCCGTCGTTTTTGCAGTAATTCCATTTTCGTTGCCTTGCCATACGGCACTGCAATCTTTTTCGGAATTAGAAAGTTGCGAGCATATCCGGGTGCCACGTCTTTTACATCACCTTCTTCACCTAAATTAGGGACATCCCTATAAAGAATTATCTTCATCCAGATCTCCCTTACTTGCTTGCGAATGGCAACAAGGCTAAGATGCGCGCACGTTTTATTTCACGCGCTACAAACCTCTGATGCTTGGCGCAGGTTCCGGTTATTCTTCTAGCAAGAATTTTTCCACGCTCGGTTGTAAAACGCCGAAGAGCTTCGGAATCTTTGTAGCTCGCGCTAGTCTTGCCCGTACATATCTTACAAACTTTTCGGCGAGCAAAATCTCGTTGAGAGCGTCCCGTAGCAGGAGCCCTATCCCGCAATTCCGAATATGTTTGATCGTCACCCAAGTCTATGTTGTTTTCTGAGTAATCAGCCATCTTCTTGTCTCCTGTTATTATGAACGATAAACGGTCGACCCGCAATTGCGTAATCGTTCTCTCTCCCTGTCGTTAGAATGGAATGTCATCTTCAAAGCTGGTTGGAGGAGGCCCCTTTTGAATGCCAGGTTGAGAGTCTGATTGTGGTGCGCTATCTAAGCCGCTCGTCCAGCTTCCACCCGTATCTCCTCCGCGACTGCCAAGCAACTGCACATAGTTTGCGTCTATGACAATTTTTGATCGTCGAGTGCCATCCTGAGATTCCCAACGATCTTGACGAAGCTGTCCTTCGACGCCCACCTGTTTTCCTTTAGTCATATAGTTTGCTATCGCTTCACCCTGGCGTCCGAAAACAGTGACATCAAAAAAGCTGGCTTCCTCTATCCATCGATCGTCTTGCTTGCGATTTCTATTTACTGCTATCGAAAACTTCAATAAGGAATAACCGCTTTGAGTGTAGGATAGTTCGGCATCTCTGGTTAAGCGCCCAAGAAGTATAACTTTGTTAATATCTGAAGCCATTGTACCTCATCTAATCGATTCTTTCGCCTTCAACACAAAAAGATGACGCAGTAGACCTTTTTGAAGTTTCAGAGCATCTTCCAATTTGGGCAATTTATTCCGCTCGAGTTCAATATTGAACAATCGATAGCACCCTCTGGTTTCCTTACCTATCTCGTAAGCAAGTTCCCGGACACCTAAATCTTCTTCCGACTGTATTTCGGCTTGAAAATTTTTGAGGATACTCTGAACGCCCTCAATACTCGATGCATTTTGTCCCTCCTTCACAGTGAAGGCGCAGACCAACTCGTAAATTTTCATTAAATGTCCTCCAATCTCAGTCTCAACCTTATAATCAGAAAAGGAGACAAAGTACCCTACTTCGTAAAGTAACAAGCGTCAAGCAAGTGCTGTGAAGTACCGATAAGCATAATTGGGAGTTAGTCTAAATTGCCTGAAAAAACCCATTACGATGACAATATTCTTTTCCTACGATCCTTAATTCGGACTTTGCATGATGCGATTAGACTTAATGTGGATATCGAATACTTCGCAAATAAAATTTTGGAAGATATCCTTTTCATCAATTCCTCGATTGAAAAAATATACGATTCATTGAAGAAGAATTCTCTTCTCATCCGTAGAAATGTGTATTATCACTCTATAATGAAACTCAAGGAAGCATATGTACATTTCTTAAATGAACTGCATTCTACCAATGGGAGGTTTAGAAAAACTTTTGAGCATACGCGCGCTAATTTCAGTCTAATTCTGGAAAACAATTTGAAGGACCTTCAGGATATAAAAGACTTCATTGGTGGGACTGAAGCAGGGAAAGTCGAGGGCGATGCCATATCGCGAAGCGAATTGCATTATCTGATGAGTCCTATAGAAAATCCCTCAGATTCGTTGGATGAAACCGGCAAGTATACTATATCAGATGTCAAGCTCTGATTCTCAACCAGCTCTCATACCCAATTTTAAAAAACTTGGTGGATTAATACCGGTTATCACCCAGGATTACAGCTCTGGGGATGTGTTGATGCTTGGCTGGATGAATCTGGCAGCCTGGAATGCAACTCTTGAAAGGAGAAAGGCAGTTTATTGGTCGCGAACGCATCAAAAACTTTGGGAAAAAGGTGAACTTTCCGACAGAACGCAGTTGGTAAAGGAAATTCTTCTTGACTGCGATTTGGATACGGTGTTGCTCAAAGTTGAACAACTTGGAGATGCAGCCTGTCATACAGGTCGCCGTAGCTGTTTTTATCAAAGAATTACACGACATTCAGTGGAAATTGTGTCAGAACCCTTATTCGATCCGGAAGATGTCTACGATTAGGCTCTGGAAACAAATCCCGAAAGCTTACGAAGTGGAGAACTCTAGTTCGCCAGCTGTGCTAACGCGGTTAGAATTGCGAGTCTCTAAAACCTCAAGACCTTCTCATGATGCCCCAGTGTATGTGAGGTGTAGCCTGATTTTTCGACTCGATGTGCGTTTGCGACTATTAAAGCTATCGGCGACTATGCGATGGCCATTGATTTTGAATGATGCCACCTCTGTTTTATAAGACAAATTCATTTGAACAGGGGACAAAGAGTCCACTATCGGTCAAAATAAGCTTATCCAATAACTGAGCTTGAGTTTCTGATCAACGACTGGTTTTCCGAACTTCCTGTGGTTTGGGTGTACTGAACTCCCACCGGGTTTTTCGAAAACGACTGGCTGGATGGGCGCGAAGGTTTGTTCAAGCTTTTCAAAACGACATCATCCGCGAGGCAGGTTATATCGCCATGCCTGAGCAGAAGACACATTCGGAGTGGCACTCAAGCAGCGTCAATAATGAGAAACAGGGTAAGAAGGGATGGCAGGACACGTCGTTCAAATATGGTTCGAATAAACTGACAAGGCAAATTAGTTGCCTTTGCCTGCTTGACAGGCCGGCTGGGTGTTGATGTAGGTGAGGCCAGCGACAAGGCGACTGTCCACCTTGGCTATGAAAAGCATAAATCTATCGGCAAGAGACCGCACATATGTCAACTTGTCATGCTGCGAGGCTAATACACATTCACGATGGATTATTTCTCAACCGTATCCTTGATTCTCGAAAATTCATTGGAAGCTTCAACAATCAATTCAACTGTCTCTTTCCATCCAATGCACGAATCAGTTATAGAGAAGCCGTATTTCAGTCTTGCGATATCTTTCGATATTTCCTGCCTACCCGGGTTTATATTGCTTTCCAGCATAATTCCACGCACCGACCTGCGACCGCGAGAAAGCAAATCCAGGGCGGCATGGAAGACACGGGCCTGCCTGACATACTTTTTACTTGAATTCGCATGAGAGCAGTCTATCAGTATTGAGGGTCTCACCCCAATATCAGCCAGCAGGTTTTCAGCTTCTTCTATGTCTTCTTCATAATAGTTCGGACCACTTGAACCTCCGCGCAATATGATATGAACGTTACGGTTTCCTCGTGTTTTAAATATGCAAGTCTGCCCTTCCTGATTTATCCCTATAAAGCTGTGACTGTGCCTCGCCGATTTAATCGCGTTAACTGCGATTGAGAGATTTCCGTCTGTACCGTTTTTGAAGCCAACAGGCATGGATAAACCACTGGATATCTCCCTGTGTATTTGAGATTCTGTGGTTCTAGCTCCAATAGCCGCCCAGGAAACAAGATCTGCAATATATTGAGGAATAATCGGATCTAAAACTTCTGTCCCAGCTGGCAAACCAATTTCACCCAATTTGATAAGAAGTTGCCGAGCGGTCCGCAGGCCCTTTGAGATGTTATATAATCCGTCCAGGTTCGGATCGACGACAAGTCCACGCCATCCAAGACTGGTGCGAGGTTTCTCAAAGTATACCCTCATTACAATTAACAGCGTATCGCTGTGTTCATCAGCAAGTTCCTTCAATCGTTTTGAGTAATCAATTGCAGCTTCCACATCATGTATCGAGCAGGGACCTACGATTATTAGCAAACGTTCATCTTGGTGGTTTATAATTCTTGAGATTTCATCTCGAAAATTTACAATCGACTTTGCAACACCGTCTTCGAGGGGAAATGCCGATTTGAGACAGTGAGGACTAAGCAAAGCTGTCTGTGACTCGATGTTTACATTGTATATTTCGCGGGTCATGGAGAAACTCTATGAGAAGTAATATACTACTGATGGTTATATTTGTTAAGATTAAGTATAGATTTAGAATGTGAGTTAATCATTTCACCTGTTTTTATCACTTCTTGAAAATTTCCACTGAAAGCATCGGTTATACTAACTAAAATTCAGATGATTTCAGATTTATTTGTCGCCTGATGACTTGAATCAAACTGCAATACCTGAGTATTGTGGCATTCATGATTAGAAAAATGAAAACAGCCGCCGAATTAATGCTAGATGTACTCCATCAAAGTGGCGTAAGCCATGTTTTCGGTATACCTGGGGGGAATTCCATCCCTATTTATGATGCATTAACGCATCATCCCCTTCAACTGATTTTAACACGGCATGAGCAAGGTGCCACTCATATGGCCGATGGATTTGCTCGAACTAGTGGTAAACCTAGTGTAGTATGTGTAACTTCCGGGCCGGGAGCAACTAATACTCTAACGGGTATTTTGACCGCCATGATGGACTCAATTCCCATGCTAATTATCACCGGCCAATCTATTACACCAAATATTGGACTTGATGCGTTTCAGGAAGCGGATGTTATGGGTATGTCATTTCCGGTTGTCAAGCATTCTTATCGGGTTTCAGACCCTCAAGATATTTCTCGCATAATTAGAGAAGCGCTTCACATAGCCACAACGGGGCGTCCGGGGCCGGTTCTAGTAGATATCCCGAAAGATGTTTCTGCCGCGATGGTCAATGTGGATATCGAGTGTGAGCAAGATTTGCCGGGTTATCAGGCAGCCCCGGAAATCAATATTGGTGAATTAGAATTAGCCGCGAATCTTATCAATGCGGCGCATAGGCCAGTAATTTTGTCTGGACACGGAGTTATTCTCTCGGATGCGTCTAAGGCGCTTATGGAAGTTGTGGAGAAAATGCGTATTCCGGTTACTACCACCCTATTGGGTAAGGGTGGTTTCCCGGATACTCATGAGCTGTGTTTGGGATTGCCGGGGATGCATGGAACCGCGTATGCAAATAAGGCTTTATGCGAGAGTGATTTGATTGTAAGCATCGGAGCTCGGTGGGACGACAGGATAACCGGAATACCTGAGAAATTCTGCACGAATGCAAGGAAAATTCATTTTGATATCGATCCAGTTGAAATCGGAAAGATTATTCCGGTTGATTGCGCAGTTATCGGAGATGCCAGGATGGCTTTGGAGGAACTGATTGCCTACCTCAAACCTGGTGAGTTGAAGTCCTGGAACAATAGAATAAGGAGCTGGAAACGCAGTTTCCCTCTCAAATATCGAAAGGAGGGCAAATTACGGGCACAGCACATCATTGAGGAACTGTCAAAGCTGGCAGGACCGGAGGCGGTTGTATGCACGGACGTGGGACAGCATCAGATGTGGGCGGCACAGTTTGTAAAAACGGATAAAGGCAAGAACTGGATAAGCTCCGGAGGAGCCGGGACAATGGGTTTTGGACTCCCCTCCGCAATTGGGGCTCAGCTGGCTAGGCCAGATGCGACGATATACGCCATAGTGGGAGATGGTTCATTTCAGATGACATTCTGCGAATTGGCGACAGCAACAATCAACAAGCTTCCTATCAAAATCATTTTGATGAATAATAGATATTTGGGGATGGTTCGCCAGTGGCAGCACTTATTCTATGATAACAGATTTACAGGCGTGGACTTGGTGGGCAATCCCGATTTTATCAAGCTGGCTTCAGCATACAATATCAAGGGATTCAGAGTAAAACGCAGTTCGGACGTTCGCAAAACTTTGAAGGCTGCAATAGATTGGAACGATGGACCCTGTCTCATTGAAGCCGTGGTTGAGCAGCACGACAATGTTTTCCCCATGGTCCCCGCCGGAGCAACGCTGGAAGAAATGATAATTGAACCTCCGAAAAGACCTCGAGTGGTATCGTGATGAAAAAAGCGATTAAACATACAATAAGTCTATTGGTTAGCAATAAGCCAGGTGTACTGACTAGGGTGGCGCTGGTGTTCGCTCGACGAGGTTTCAATATTGATAGTCTGGTGGTTTCCAAAGCTCAAACACCAGCTTTCTCAAGAATGAATATTGAGGCAACCGGTGACGAGCGAACTCTCAGCCTGATGATGGCGCAGCTCAATCGCTTAGTTGACGTTATTCGTGCCGTCGATCACGCTGGCGAAGATGTCGTGCAACGGGAACTTGCGCTCTTCAAGATAAAGTGCACTCCCAGAACCAGAACCGAGATATTGCAAATGGCAGATACTTTTCGTGGGCAAACGGTGGACATGGGCGATGACACTGTTACTCTGCAAATAACTGGAAAATCGACCAAGATTGAAGCTTTTCACACTATGATGAAGCCGTTCGAAATCATGGAGCTTGTTAGAACAGGGAAGGTTCTGATGAGTAGAGGGCGAGAATCGACTGCATAGTTTCGTGGAGTGTTGCGCCACAATCCATAATCGTTAGTTCGAAAAACATGTGTGAAAACAAGCTTCGTTGTTGTACTGTCTGCCACTCATATATGTCTTGTGATAGCCGATAAGTATATTTGAGGTATAAGAATGTATCGTTTGACTCTGGTATTTTTGTCTATTTTTCTGGGTTTGAATCTGACACTTTTTTCAAACGATGACGACCGCTTGATTAAAAAGATTGACCTTTTCGGAACGAAGTCTAACACTCCTATCGAAATAAGCAGTGAAAAGGGATGGATACCCCTCGCCGCAATAGATTGGGATTCGAGTGGGATAGAACAGTATTCGGGCCTGCAGGAAACTAGATGGCGCCTTCGTACTAATTATGAACACAGGCACGCCAACGGACCATCAACAATGCAGATTCGGCTAAGGGGAACGAGAATTGGTCCAACCTTTACTCATCCATGGTCGGAGGGAGCAGATAGGGAAGTAAATGCCTATAGCAACTGGTTCGAGTTTTCCAGTCAGAATATCGGAATGGACGGACGCGGCTACATCGAGGCCAGGTTGATTGCCCCCCCCCGCATACCTATGTCTGCAAAAATTTATTCGGTTATTCTGGAAGCCTGGGAAACGACGCCAAGTGAAAAAATGATGCCGGAAGTTCTACTTTCCTATGCGACGCCGCTACCTAGAGAAAGCCCGGCCGCTCCGGCCGACTCAAACGCGAAAAATCCTAGATTCAGTCCCTTTGCTGCGGAAAAATTTGCCCTCAGTTTCGTTGAGGCCTGTATCACTGGAGATTTCGCAAGATATTTCAACGCTCAAGCAAACCCGATTCGAATATTGGATAATGGAAAGGCTGTGGCAAAATATAAACAGAACCCTCCTAAGAAAATCGAGGAAGTTGGTACCCTGGAAGACTACAAAAGAATGTACGACTACAAATTGTACGATATCAATACAATTAACCAGCTTTTCCCCGAGTGGTTCGATGAGGAAAGACCATGGATTCCGGGTGAAAAATCGTATTTGTTCATGGGTCACTTAAACAAGAAGGATGAAGAATTGCGCCCTGAAATAGATTATCTGGTATTTCTAATCGAGGCAGATAAGGACGGCAATTGGTTGGTTGTGGGAAGGCCAGGCGATTAGTCCGAACGCCAATCTCGATATCTAAGCCGGGTTCATCCTTCCAATTTTGCCATCTATCGGGCTTTTGAATACCATTTGAACCGTGCGCTGGGTGCCTGTTTTGGCTCCGGTGCCAATGCAGCCGAGAATCTGCCATAAAGAATTCGTGAAAAGTGCTACCTGGTGTATTTGAGATTTCGCACTGGGATGTCGAATAAATCCGGGAGACACCGGCTACTGCCTCACCGGGCAATACCGTTTCTCATAGTGGCTCCAGGAGAAGTCAGTATAAGAATCGTGTCTTCCAATCTGTGCCAAAAAGTTCGGGCTGTCATGAATTTCAGTTCCATGAGTCACTGAATTCTCACCGTCGCTTACTCAAAATACTCAAGTGGAAATTCTGCAATCCGAACACAGTTTCCTGAAAGCTCTTCTGCTTCGCTCAAATCGAATCTGATCGGCAGGCAGAGCTTTCTCAATTTTGTTTAGGGCCTCGTAAAAGCCATCCCAGGCTCGCCGTTCCCTATGCCACAGTCTTTCCAATCCCTCTGCCTCGCCATCAAAGTTCGAAATCCATCTGGAAAGCCGGCTTCCCGCAAGTTTCAACACCTTCTCGCGAAATTCCGTACTACCACCATCCACAGTCAACAAATTAAGTGCCAGCTTAAGCAGGGCCAGCGTGGTTGGCATAGGAGTGATAAAACAACCAGTAAACGGGTCGATAATTTTTTTTATCCCCTTTTGGCCTCCGGGCAAGAATGAAGCATAACTACTAAATACGAAAAGACGTAACAAATCACCAACATAGGTGCCAGCCTTCGCCGCTTTTATGGCCTCGTTTGCAAACGCTTCCTTATCATGCCTCATAATCAAACCCGAAGCATGAACATAACGCAACGCCCTTTTTTTGCCATCGGAATCCAGAACCGATAAGATATAAGCCTGATCCTCCGCGCGTCCCACAAAAGTGGGTGTAAAGGGACGATAACGTCGCAGAGCGTCAAAGCGAATCCCCACGGTGCCGCCAGTGGCATGTATACGCTGAATCGCCTCAGTTACGCCATCCGGGGCATCCTTAGTACCATAACAAGTCATCAACTCCGCCCTGGTAGACACGGCCATTGGTCTCTGCTTGAAAAAAATCAGATCTTCCCCCCTGGGAATATTGTCCGGCCACATTATGTCCGGTGTAAAAATCCCATTCACGATATCCTTTTCATTCACCACGGCTCCAGCAATCAGGCCAAAATCAACCTCGCGTTCATTCCCGTCCACGCCGTGTGCTCCCCAAAGTCGCGTACGAAAATGCTCAAAAAAACTTTTACCTGTCTCTGCACACAGCTCATTCTGAGGAGCCACCTGATCCAGATCCAATTTGAAAGTCGCCTTAAAATCCTTATTCATCAAAACGGACCAAAGAGCGGGAAAGGCTTTCAAAAATGAATAGTGCCGCCCATATTCACCATCAACCCCAAAACACTTCTGCAACGATTCCAAAACATCGGTATTCCCCAGCCATGGCGCAAGAGTATCGACAATCCTCCTAGTATCCGACTCGGTAAAAGCATACACATCTAAACCGTTTAGCCTTCCCGGCTTAAGCTCGGCTAAGCGTGCTCGAAGCCATCGATGTGCCCACTCATGCAAACCCTCATGAGTCACCGAAACCGAAAGAAACACCGTAAGTCTATCCTCGGGAGACACACTGCCCCGCAGTTTCTCATATTTCAGCGCATCCGCAAGTCCACAAAGACCATAAACGAATTCATCGCTGGCTATCGGAATTCCAATGGGAATCGGATGATCATACCAATAAAGCTGCGGCTCATTCGACGCCTTCCTAGCCCCTTCAATCACCTCCGCAATATTCCCCGATTCCTCCTCCGCATCGCCCAAAGGTGGCGAAAGAAGAACATTGGAAGTGAAAACAATCTCACGCGCAGGATTCCCGATTGGTCTCTCGGCAAGTCTTACAATCTTTACCCGGCGATTTTGTCTAAGAAGAGAAATCTGCTGATGAGGGTCCTTATCCAAATACAGGGCTTCAGGGAAAAATGCCTTCCAAATCGCATCCGCAAGATCGGATTCTGTCCCCCTCGCATCTATAAGCCTTTCAAGTTCCTCAAATGCCTGGAATCTACCCAAATCTGCGGCAGCATCATATTCCGCGTAAATACGCTCCAATGCTCCTCGAAACGGAGGAACCAAATCATCATCGTTTCCTCCGCTTGCCAAAGTAGAAAGGAAATCCAGAGCGGCATTCGAGGGTCCATCTCCAGCTATCGTTTCATCCTCCCATAGAAAGGCCAGTTTGCGGTAAAAACTCCTTGCCTTAGCGCTCAAAAAATCAAGCCTCCAAAATATATTTCCAGTTGCGACTCACCTCAAATAGCTTGGTAAGGTTTTCTCATGTGGTCAATATATCAGTAAGTATGTTGGCTAAGACATTCCCTGGTCAAGCAAAATGCCAAAGCACCAGTTCCACCTATGAGAGCGAGAATACAAATCCTTAACTCCTCCTCGCCGGCCTCTTTCGCAAAGAGCAGATTTGGATGGGTAAAAAGCATTTTTGCGCAGAACACATAGCAATCAGAGCAGTCGCAGAGCAGTCAATAGATGGATTAAAAAGAATTACATGCCGTCGATTAGTCTCAGCAACGAAGACTCAAATTTCGAACTTGCCTCCGAGCTATAATGCATCGGCGATTTTCGGGCGATTCCTCCCCGTCTAATCGCCAGCATCAATTCAGCTTCCTCTTCCCGAGCCTTCAAGTCCCGAAGTTTCCAGATATTGCCCGAGTCGTTCATCACAGTTACGCCACTGCCAATCAACCTGATGCCCAGAGTGAAATCTCTTGTAATCGCAATATCACCTGAACAAGCTCGAGAAGAAATGAAATCGTCAGCCGCATCTTTCCCTCCACTGACAACACTCATGGAAACCCAGCTAACCTGAGCGGCTGGTATTGGCCTATCGGCCACAACATGAACATCAAGCCCTCTTTGCTGCGCACAGTTTAGTAGGACATCCATTGCTCCACGAGCGCACGAATCTCCATCAACCCAAATCATCATGACCAACCTCGGCAATAGCGCATTTTCCCTTTCCCCTAATCAAAACATCCTCGGCCGTCCAGGGCACAAAGGCACTAGAACCTCTATTCAGAACCAAATCATCAGTACCATCTCCAAGTACAATTCTTCCTTCCATAGCAAGAACAATCAGTGGTCCCTCGCCGGACGCAATTCGAATCTCGTTCACGATGTTTCCCATACTCTGCAGATCATCTGGCTTCTCAGCATTCATCAAACCCAGATTTGCCAAGCTCAATGAAAATTCCGCCACCTGCACTGGATAACGGCAAAAGCCACGCAAATCCGACTTTCCCACCTTAAGCACCCGCGGTGTCGAACTAGAAAAATCAAGCACTCTTACCAGTTCCACAACATCAACATGTTTGCCAGTCAAACCTCCACGCAGGACATTGTCCGAATTCGCCATAAGCTCCAAGCCAAAGCCCTCAAGATATGCATGTAGCGTCTGAACCGGTTGAAACAATGCCTCCCCTGGTTGAATTTCAACAACATTCAGAAAGAGCGGCGCCAACACACCGATATCACCAGGGAATTCCTCGCTCAACCTGGAAATCCAATATTTCTGCAAAGAATCCCAACCGCATTCAGATCTATTTAGCGCGTCAACGACCGAAGCAAGCAGGAGAGTTTTGGTATCGTTATCAGCAGTAAGCAGACTCACAAAGAATGATTTGAGCATCTCAGTCTCATCTATTCCTTTTCCTAAATTCAAACTGTCAGTTTTCAGAATCGAAAAAGACTCTCGTACCTCAGCAAACCTCCGAAAACCAATCATTGCGCTAAAGGGTGTAATAGCCATGATTATTTCCGGCTTATGATTATCATCACGGTAATTGCGATTAATCGCTCCGATGGGAATCTTCTTCTCATTTTCCCTTAGAAACCCAGTCTCCGCTGCTTCCTTTGATGGATGCGCTTGAATTGAAAGCGATTTTCGTGCCGCAAGAAGTTTAAACAGAAAGGGAAGTGAACCATATTGCTTTGCTTTATCGGGTCCCAGCATCAACACCGGATTGCGTACAATGGTTTCGATTAACTCCAATTCACCACCATCATTCATCTTCAACTTGGAAGAAGCAAGTGGATGCGCACCCATCCACATTTCGGCAAAGGGCCTGGCATCCGGATTCGCTATTCCCAAAAAATCCGGTATGTAGTAATTATCACCCCAAGAATAATCACGAATTGGATTCACCATCAAGAAGAAGGATTGCATTACAAACCATCATATCCGGTAATTAATGGAGATTCCACAACACTGTGATTATTCTGCAAGATGCAGGAAGTAAGTTTATACAAAGCAAAGTTGCGTTTGTGCCTGCTATGCATCATACACATGGATTAGATAAATCTCTCGATTCCCGAAAAGCGAAGCTCAGATAGAAAACGACTTTCGTCGCATGAGAAGAGCTTACAACGATGATTCGAATGTTATTGCAATTGATGCAGATGCGGTATTCTGCCGTGCAATCCTTAATTTACAGGCTTCTGAAGTTTTCCAGAACCTGCCCGAACTCTCACAACACTCGCTGGCTATTTAATTGAGCCTTGAACCATGCCCTTGATGATGCTCCGTTGAGCAAGCAAAAAGAAAATAATAACAGGAACCATAGACATCAATATGGCGGTTAGTATGAGATCCCACTGCTTAACATAGGCTCCCGCGAAATTGGATACAGCAAGCGGAATCGTCATTACACGACCACTTTTGCCCAGAATAAGCAGAGGTAAGAGATAATCGTTCCAAATCCATATGCTGTTAAGAACCAATACAGTGGCGTGGATGGGCTTGAGAATCGGGTGAATAATGGTATAAAATGTCCGAATACGTCCGCATCCATCAATGCTAGCCGCTTCTTCGAGTTCGTAAGGAATGCTCTTGATAAAACCATGATACATGAAGATTGAAAGAGAGCTACCAAAACCAAGATAGGCTAGAATCATACCGCCGTAAGTTCGCAGCAGTCTAATCCCAGTGAAATCCGTTACCGTGCGGAACCAGGAGAGTAACGGAAACATAACTATTTGAAATGGAATAACCATTGTCGCAACAAAAAGGGTGAAGATAAAGATAGAGAGCCGCGACTTGGTGCGCACAAGAACCCATGCAGCCTGAGAGGATAAAAACATAATGAATAAGAGAGACAGAACCGTGATTAATACCGAAGAGAAAAACGACCGCGAATATTGGACATTTGGATTGGCCCAAATATTTGCAACATTCCTACCGAGTTGTCCCCAGTCCTCGGGTAGTCGCAGTGGATACTGTGTAACATCGAAAGCATCTTTGGCAGAATTGATAAGAACAAGCAGCAGGGGCAACATGAATAAGATGAAAAACAGAACTCCGAGAGCTTCCAGAAAAATTACGCGTTTTTTGCTTTGTTTCATAATTCCACTTCACGTTTCTTGCCCGCCCGCACCTGAACCACTGAAATCAATACGAGTACCACGAAGAACAAGAAGGCCCTTGCCTGACCTTGGGCGAGATTATTGGATACGAAAGCCGTATTATATATGTCTAAGGCCAGAAGTTCAGTCCCATTCATAGGTTTGCCCATGAAAATCGTCGATGGCCCACCGGCGGTTAGCGAAACATTGACATCGAACTGCTTAAAAGAATTCACCAGGGTAAGAAATACGGTAATGGTGAAGGCTTGGGCAACCATCGGAATAGTGATATTGCGCAGGCGCTGAAGGCCGCTGGCGCCATCAATCCGAGCTGCTTCCAGCAATTCCACCGGCACACTTTCCAAAGCCGCTACGTAAATCATCATTATGTAGCCAGCATACTGCCACGTACCAACTATAACCAAGGCTACCACCGAGGCATTTCGACTGGCGAGGATTAAGTTTTTGGGATTGGATAAAAACGGTAGTTTCAGCACCTCGCCCAAGGTTGGTATTGCGTTATTAAATATGAACTGCCAAATATAACCTAATATCAATCCACCAATCAGGTTTGGAAGAAAGAACCCGACACGATATATATTGCGCCCCTTGATTGCTGAAGTAACAAGCAGTGCGAGGCCGAATGATACAGCATTTATCGCGAGAATATTTAAGGTGGTATAGACGCAGGTAAGCAAAAAAGAATAGATGAAAGAAGGATCCTTTAAGCTTTCGATGAAATTCGTAAGCCCGACAAAATCCAACGTTGCCCCCAAGCGAGCGGACGAACTCCAATTAGTCAGTGAATAAAAAATCCCCAAGAAAAAAGGAATGATAACCACCATCAAAAAGGCGAATAAAATCGGAATAAGAAAGAGCCAGAAAACGAATTGACTCCTTTTTTTCAACAAAATCTGTTCCTCATCTTTTTCAGAGTAGACAAGGAGGGTGGATCTACCCTCCTTGTCCTCATTGCAATTGCAATTGCAATACGCAAACTATCGGTTCTGGAAGGCTTCAGTCAACAATTGGATAAATCTGGCTTTGTCAATTTGATCGTTGGCAAATTGATTATAAATCGGGGCCAGAGTCTTATCCCGAAATTCTGCGCTGAAAAGATACTGATTCCAGGAATATACCTTGCCCTGGGACATCCAATCCTGAACCGAACTTGAAAGCTGTCCATCGGGGTTGAGGGTTATGTTAGTAAAGGCTGGTATCATTTTCGCTTCTTTAACTATATAATTAGCGCCAGCGGAGGTTGTAGCTAAATCGACAAGGAATTTTTTCGCAAGCTCGGCGTTTGCAGATTCAACATTTACGAGGTAAAACGACGGGGCGGATACGAATATACCGTCGGTAACGGCTTCCATGGAGCCATGAGGAGCGAAGGCCATTTCAAAGGTTGCATTTGCGTCAGCCATGTTGGGATCGGTCCAGTTTCCTTGATGAAGGAAGGCGGCCTTACCAGTGGCGAAAGCCCCAACCTGGGCATCATAGTTACCCGTGGTGAGAATGGCTTTATCGGCATATTGAAATAGAAGCTCAACCCAGTCCACATATTCAGATAAGCGTTTGGAATCCACCTGCCCTGCCAGCAGCTGATCAACAACCGAAGTATCTCCGTACTGCAGCCCGTTTGAGAGCAGGGAATTTAAATTGTGGTGAGTTGTAACCCAAAACATTTCGGTGCCGGCAGCCATCGATACAACCGAATCCAGACCAAGCTGTTCCTTCATGGAATCAATCTTAGCGAACGCTTCGCGGTAGCCGGAAAGATTCACCAGGCTTTTCGGATCCACTCCCGCTTCGGCGAGTATATCGGCATTATAAGCCAGCCCCCAGCCTTCGATCGACACGGGAAAGCCGAAGGTTTTACCGTTGTGGACAAAGGCCACATCGGTTTTATCCACCCAGGCTTCATCACTGAGATCCGCAGCTATGGCTTGCCACTCCAGATAATCTTCCAAACCGTTAATAGCAAATATATCCGGCATTTCCCCCGCGGCGTAATCGGCCTTGAGTTGCTGCCCAAGATCGCAATTTCCACCACCGCAGGATTTGATAACTACTTCTACACCGTTCTCTTCGGCCCAGGCGGCAGCATAGGCTTTGAGCTGACCATCAATTTCAGGCTTCCCTTGAGCAAGGACTATTACATCTTTTTCCCATAACTTGCAACCATTGGCGAATAACGCCGCCATCGCAAGCAAACCGACCATGATTAACGAGATTCTTCTCATAAAACACTCCAAAAACATCCAAAATCAATATCCCTTAGGGGATACGCGCAAATCGGCGGATAGATATCCAGAATAGTACACCTTTCCTCTTTTAGCTTGGCAGATTCACCTCAATAATGTCAAGTCCAGCTATCCAAAAATTTAAGCCCCGGGTTGCATCACAGCCTCGTCCACAGTTGCCAGTTCCAAATGTAAGCTATCAGCGCGGAGTTTCTTTTCTCAATAAACCTAACGGATTGGCATTTGTGAGTTTAATCGTATAAATAGAAAATATTTGTTTCCCAATCCTTGGGATCCGGCTTTTCAAAGTAACTAACGGTATATTCCTCAATGTTGAGAGTGGAGTTAAGCTTGTGCGCTATCATGTAATTCATCAATTGTTCGTGCGCTTCCTTAAGATGCTCATAAGGGCCTCGAAGTATTGTTGTCACAGCCTTTGACTTTTCTACTTGGTAGACGCTGAGTTCTGGGTCTTTCGGTTTTGGATTTCCTTCAATCGGAAAGCCGATGCCTAAGCCAGCGGTATTCGTTTCCGCGTCCCAAGAGTAATAAACGCCCGTGGCTGGTCCTGCTATCTTGATATTATGTTCCTTAGCATATCCATAAGTTTTCTCATATGCTTTCTCCCAGAGGTTTTTGTCCGCGATGTTTTCCATTTTAACTTCATTTCGCACAATGAGGTAGTTCTTCTGTGCAAATGTCGTTTTACTGATTTCATAATTCATGATTTTTACCACCTTTCACTTGTATTTTGGACAGTATTGTCAGATAAGCGGCACTATGTCAACCTTGTCAAAGTGGCAAGGGCCGAGTGTCCAGATTGATCGCTAATCACTATTGAGCAAAGCAGTAATCGACAAAAGAGCAGCACGCACAGCATATCAATGTTCCAAAACGTACGATAAGCATCGATATCACATATAGTGCTGAGCCAAATCAGACGCGGGGGGCATGCCGAGCATCATTCTGCCATCCGCGCTGAAAAATCGCGTTAACTCGATGTCGTAGATATCCGCAAGTCGCGAGGATTGCAGAACCCTCGAAGGTGAACCGCTATCCAGTATTCTGCCATTGTCCAGCAGCCAGACTTCATCGGCATAAAGCATGGCATCGTTGACATCGTGAATAGCCGCGAGGATGCATTTCCCTTTCTTCGCTTCTTCTTTAAGTCGGCTGAGAATCCTCACTCTGCTTTGAAGATCGAGATGATTGGCTGGTTCATCGAATAGCAGGATTTTCGGCTGCTGTGCGAGGGCCCTGGCCAAACGAGCACGTTGGAATTCACCGCCGCTGAGATTGCTTATGGACCTCATTCGAAATTCGCCGAGCCCCCAGGCGTCTATCTCAGAATCCACGATTTTTCTATCTTCCACAGCCATTCTCCTGAAAGAACCAAGATGCGGAAATCTACCCAAACCGATATATTTAACCAGTTGAAATCCGAAGGGATTTTCCGATTCTTGTGAAAGAAATGCCACCAGCTTCCCCCTCTCTCTGGATTTCCACATGCCATAATCCTTACCGAAGAGATCAATTTTGCCACTGCTGGGTCTCAAGATTCCCGATAACAACCTTAACAAAGAGCTTTTACCTACCCCGTTGGGTCCTAACAGCGCTATGAATTTCCCATCTGGGATTTCTAATGAAATCGGCCCAAGCCGAAATTGTCCGAATCTCGGTTTCCAGGTTAGATTTTTTAAGGTGAGAGGTGATTTAACCATCCAGACGCCCTTCACCTCGCTTACCTCTTACTAAAAACAAAAGGAATGGAGCCCCTAGCAGTGCAGTTACAATTCCGAGGGGTATTTCACTCGGCGGATTCAGCATCCTCGCCGCAAAATCAGCTAAAACCAATAGTATCGCGCCCCCTATCCAGGAATTGATAATGAGATTCCGGTGAGATGGCCCCCCTAGAAATCTGGCAATATGCGGAATCATCAAGCCCACAAATCCGATATTCCCGGAAACGGCAACAGCCGCAGAGGTTCCAAAAGATGTGATAGCCAGAACAATGGAGGCCGATCTTTGAGGTTTTACTCCCATTCCGTGTGCGCTCTCATAACCGGTAGACAGCACGTCAATCATTCTGCCCATCCCGACAAGCACAATAGCTGATGGAATCGTTGTCACTGAGAGCCAGAGAACCTTTTCCCATCTGGCTGAGGACAAGCTTCCCAGGGTCCAAAAAACAATTTTCTCTATTTGATTGTGATTGAGGGCCATCAGCAGCCAGATTATCGCTTGGCAAACCAGGGCAATGGCTATCCCCGAGAGCAACAAGGTTGATGGAAACCGAAAGGCCCCCCGCCCCGCCGCAAGGAAAACCATCATGGTTACAAGCATCGCTCCGCTAAATGCAAAAATACCCAGGATGCCAAGGCCAAATCTTCCTGAAAGGGGCGATAACAAAATCGCGATAGCCGCACCAAGCGCCGCTCCGGAACTAATGCCCAAGAGATATGGTTCCGAAAGAGGATTGCGGAACAATCCTTGACAGGTAACGCCTCCAATGGCAAGAATGCCGCCAACCAAAGCCGCACAGAGAACCCGTGGAAGCCTTATCTTCCATATTATCAAATCCCAGCTGCTACCTCCGTCGCCCCGCAGCAGTATTTCCATTACATCCGCGAGTGGAATTCGAATCGAACCATAGCTAACCGCGCCGAAAAGGGCTAACACCAAAGCCGGTATGCCAAATAATATGAACCTATTGTTCTTCAATGAAATGCGCCAATCGTATCGACAAGGCGGGCAAAGGCCTCTGCAATTCTAGGACCTTGTCGGGATATGGAACTATCATCCATCACAATGGCATTGCCATTGCGTACCGCACGCAAATCCGAATACAACGGTGTGATGGGAAAAACCTCCTCAGCCCAAGGTGGAATAAGCACTATGTCCGGATCTCGCTCAACCAAGGATTCGAGATTGAAAGACCAGCCGCTAACATCGGCAGCGATGTTTTCTCCACCAGCCATTTCAATCATCTCGCCAATAAACGTATCGCCACCGGCAGTCCAGTCTCCACCCTCTCCAAATCCTGCCACATAATACACGGTCGGCTTCACAGCGAATCGCACAACCTTCTTCATGGCATCGGCGACGGTGGCTTGCATAGAGAAAATCAACTTCTCCCCTGCCTCCATATCGCCAAGCAAAATCGCAACCGGACGAATTACCCCATTATAGACACCCTCGAAAGTTTCCTGTCCCTTAAGCACGGCCACCTTAAGCCCCACTTCCATCAGTTTTTCGAAAGCCTCGCGAGTAAAATGAGTAGAGGCAATCACAATATCAGGAGACAGGGCGACTATGAGCTCGATGTTAGGTTCAATCATATTCCCCACAACCGTTATATTGGCAACCTCGGGCGGATAATCGCAGTACGCGCTCCTTCCAACCAGCCGCCCCCCATAGCCAATCGCAAACACTGTTTCAGTGATACCTGGCGAAAGTGAGACTACAGATTCAGCAGGGCCGTCCAAAACAACCGATACGCCATAATAATCAACGATGGAAATCTCAGTTCCCCTCCCCACAAAATTGACAAATAGGAACTGTACAAGTAAAAAAACAGAAATCGTGACACCCCGTACGTTGCGTGCATCAAAAAAACCGTTCACCAATCGTCTCCTGTCCGTAATCGCATGGCAAAACTCGTTCAAAAAATCAATTTAGTCAAGAACCACACTGGAATCAGAATATCTCATAACCAGCTTATCCGGCAAAATGAAGTTGCAGACATCGCTTTCGCAGATTCGCAAAACTTCCTGAATCCTCTCATAATAAAGGGCAAAATCAAAGGAGAATTCAATTGACCCACGTCGGTGATTATCCGCTCAGTCGCGTTTCCTGATTCAACAACTGTACCAGATTTTACACAATGCAATTCACCCTTATTCCATCTTCCCTCACCTTAAATACTCGCAGCAAGATCATCAAACCTGGGGCATGGAAACACATAGTCAGGAAATCCTCCCGAATAGAGAATCGCCCTATTCTAAGATGCAACTGCATACGAGTTTCCAAATTCTTCGTCTGGCTCAAAGTTTGAGAACACAGATTTGCGAGAATCTTCAGTGCCTGGACAGGTCTGCGAGTACGGTAGGTAAATAAGGATGGAGTCTGCGCGAGGAATTCAGCTTCGCCGATTAAAGAGCCGGAGACAAAACAAACCAGGAGAGTTGAATCGTTAAAAACCGCAACAACAGAGCCAGATACGATAGGCAAGAGAGTATCGGGCACTTCATCTCTGAGGTAATTTGTGCTCACCAGATAGTCTATGAGAATCCTAATCCCGCTCCAGTAAGGCGGCAAACTTGAGGCGGATCGTCGCCATCACCGGAGATTGAATACACGCGCATTCCCCGTTCGCCTCGGAGCAGGCTGGTTAAAGCAGCAAAATGATCATTGTGAGCATGCGCAATAAAAACACCTCGTATCTTAAGCTGGATCAATTCCAATGGACTGCGATTGCAAAATCGATACCCAGCCCCAACGTTTATCAGATATTTACAACCACGGCAAGTGACTATACTTCCCATACAGGGCTTATCCGGATTCCAGCCATCACCTTATCGAAAAATAGTCCTCTTCCACATTCACCTGGCTCAGAGCGCAGGATGGAAACTAATCCTTGCTCTCTGGCAGATTCAAATCAACACCTACCTCTTTATTTCTGTAAGTAAATGAATAGAAATTCAAACCTTTTCGTTCAACGCCTGCATCACACGGCAAACTTGTGTGAGGATCAAAAAACGGGAATACATCAATTAATCCTCGGGTGCCACAGGAGATTTTCAACTTCACGGCTCAAAGATTGTGGTTGTGCTTTCTAAACCAATCAAAATGGGCTTAACGCCAGTATTGCCAGGGTGTCCCGGGATTGCCATCCCATGGAGTGAAGCCGCACCGGAAATTCTGCGCGGTTCCAGAAACTATCATTCTGAATAGAAACATCTAAAAGGAGTATTGCATTGGGGCCTGGTTAATTCCATTCTGCTCGAACTTTTTTTTAATCAAGTTAATTTTTTCGAAGATGTTTGACACTGTCCATCGGGGTTCCACAAAGAATGCGGAAATCCGCGTTGGGGATTTCTACCCACCAGCATCCAAGCATAATCTGCATCTTGATCGTTTACATCTGAACCCTGATCAGTATTATGCAATAGAATCTATTATCGTATACTTGACCGAACAGGAAAAAACATGCAGCAGTTTATAATAGCACTCGATCAGGGAACAACCAGCTCCCGCGCGGTTATATTTGATACTAACTGCACTATACTATCGTCATCGCAGCAGGAGCTCACGATATACAATCCAAGAGAATCATGGGTTGAACAAGACGCTATGGAGTTATGGTCGAGCCAGCTCAATGTCACAAAACGAGCCATAGAAAAACTGGATGCCGATATTTCTCAAATTGCAGCTATCGGAATCACCAATCAACGAGAAACAACCATACTCTGGAATCGTAAAACCGGAATTCCTGCAGCATACGCAATTGGCTGGCAATGCAAACGCAGTTTAGGAATCTGCGCGGAACTTCGAAAAACCGGACAACAAGAACTAATACAAAGTCGGACAGGACTTGTACTAGATCCATATTTTTCCGCAAGCAAAATCCGTTGGTTATTCGACAAAAACCCGGACATCGCTCGAGGGGCCGAAGAAGGTGAAATCCTATTTGGAACAGTTGATACCTGGCTTCTGTGGAATCTAACGGGGGGCAAAGTTCACGCAACCGATTATAGTAACGCATCCCGTACAATGCTGATGAATTTGGAAAGCGGATTTTGGGATGAAGAGATTCTCGAATTATTCAGAATCCCCCATCAGATACTGCCGGAGATTCGTCCCTCCGTCGGGTTATTTGGAGAAACGGATCCAAAAATTTTCGGCTTACCTATACCTATATGCGGTATCGCCGGCGATCAGCATGCCGCCCTTTTCGGACATCGGGCATTTGAAATCGGGGATGTGAAAAACACCTATGGCACTGGTTGCTTCATACTGATGAATGTGGGCGATAAACCCGTTTACTCGACTGACGGATTGCTCTCCACAGTGGCCTGGGGCATAGACGGTAAACTGACCTATGCACTTGAAGGAAGCGTGTTCATGGCTGGCGCATTGCTCAAATGGCTGAAAGATGATTTGCAACTGGTTGAGAACTTCGAGGAGGTCAATCGACTATCCGAGGAAGTTGCCGATTGTGGTGGATTGTATCTGATTTCTTCATACCAGGGATTAGGTAGCCCCTGGTGGGCCAGCCATGCTCGTGGTGCCCTGATTGGATTGACAAGGGCTAGCAAGAAAGCCCACGTTTGTCGGGCCTATTTGGAGTCCATTGCATATCGCAGTAGAGATGTGCTTGAAGTAATGTCTCGTGCCGCCGGTAAACATCTGGGTAGAATCAAAGTGGACGGAGGCGTGAGCAACAGCGATATATTGATGCGTATCCAGGCTGACATACTTGGCAAGCCAGTTGAACGCCCGGGATTCGCAGAAATGACTGCTCTGGGAATAGCATTGATGGCCGCCATGGGCGCCGGGGTTTGGGAAGACTTAGACATGATTGCGAAGTTATCGATAGATGGATACTTCGCTCCTCCCCGCGCCAAAGTTTTTGAGCCTACAATGGAAGAAGATAAGCGGGAAAAATTCTACACCGGCTGGCTCAAAACCGTTAAGAAAATCATAAGAGATTGATGGATTGATTATGTGGATGCAAACCAAAGAAGTTCCGGCATGAACCAGATGGGCCGTAATAAAACCCGGCAAATCAGAATGGAGGCAAAACGCTCGAATCCACCTTTTGAGGCTTACATATTCCGCGTGGAAAAGCTCAAAGCCAAGAGACTTGAGCTAACTTTTGAAAGTCCATTTAAATGCAGTTTGCGGCCGCTATGACAGCAGTCTGTCGATTTACAAGCCATTCTTAGATAAACAGCTCAAGCAAGAAGAGCTATTTAAAAGAGATTTTTCGCGATGAAAACTCGAAGAACCAGCGGTGTCCAGCGAAAACGCCTGATTAGGCAATCAAACAGCATCCAGTTCAAAAAGCTATGATTCCCTCATCATAATTCTCTGGAGCCTGATATCCAAGCAAGTTAATGCAGGTGCTTGCAACCGAGCTTATCCCTAAATTCTTCCTGAACTCAGTTGAATACTCGCCATTATAAAGAGGATCGTATAACAGGAAAGGCACGGGATTCAGAGAGTGAGAGGTTTTAGGCTTTGGCCTTCCATCTTCACGGAAGACAACTTCGCCCTTTTTATTCCGTTCAAACATATCGTCAGAGTTTCCATGATCGGCAGTCAAAATCAATATGCCGCCAGTCCTTTCGACCGCATCTCTTATCCGCCCAATCTGGATATCCATTACTTCTATTGACGCCAGGGTTGCCTGAAAATTCCCTGTGTGGCCAACCATATCGCCATTAGGAAAATTCAACTTTATAAGATCAAACTCCCCGTTATCGATAACCTCAATCACCTTATCCGCAATCTCCGCACACTTCATGGCGGGTCGCTGTTCAAAAGGGATAATATCCGACTTAATCTCGAAGTATTCCTCAAGCGATTTATCATAATAGCCCGTACGGTTACCGTTCCAAAAATATGTAACATGACCAAATTTCTGTGTTTCGCTAATAGAAAACTGCTTTACGCCACTGGCTACTAGGTATTCAGCCATAGTGCAGTCTATCGAGGGTGGAGATACAAGATACTGGGTAGGAATATGAGCATCCCCATCATATTCCATCATGCCCGCATACTCAACCCTGGGAATCCGAACACGATCAAACTTATCAAAATCGGCGCCACCTTCAAAAGCTTTCGACAACTCAATCGCCCGATCGCCTCTAAAATTGAACAGAACAACACTATCACCATCCAATATGGGGCCCGCACTCTTTCCATTTTCTCCAACGACAATAAACGGCGGAAGGTCCTGATCTATCATTCCTGTTCGCTTCCTCAGAGCCACGATAGCCTCAGTTGCCGTTCGAAAAATATCACCCTCACCCAGTACATGTGTCTTCCAACCTCGTTCCACCATACTCCAGTTTGCATCATAGCGATCCATGGTGATATTCATTCTCCCACCCCCGGAAGCAAACCTCGCGTCAAACGACTCCCCGGACTCCGCACTCAGAAACTCCTCAAACGGAGTGAAATAATCAAGAGCACTAGTCTCACCAACATCTCTGCCATCAAGAAGTCCATGAACCCGAACTCTGGATACAGCAGCAGATTTGGCGCCAAGTACCAGGGTTCTCAGATGCTCAATGTGGGAATGCACATTTCCATCGGAAAGCAAGCCAATGAAATGCATCGCGCCGTCCGTTCTTTTTACATTGCTTACAAGTCTCTTCCAAACTTCCCCTTCCAAAATGCTTCCCGATTCTATCGAATTGTTTACAAGCTTGGCACCCTGCATGAAAACCCTGCCGCAACCCATGGCATTGTGCCCCACTTCAGAGTTCCCCATATCACTATCCGAAGGCAATCCCACCGAGGTTCCATGCGCCTTGAGTCTGGTTCCAGGCCAGTTCTGCATTGCATAATCCAAAATCTCCGTATGCGCGGCTTTAACCGCATCCCCCTCCTCATATTTACCCAATGCCACACCGTCCATAATGCAGAGTACCACTGAGCCTTTTCTCTTATCCTTAAAAGAATTCGGATTTAGCGCCTTACACATTTCTCATTACAACTCCTGTTTTCTGGATTAACTACCGATATAAGCCGGGCCTCGGGTATATTGGGCATGCACCGACATACTCGCCTGTGCGATTAGCACGGAACACTGACACTGATTAGCACGGAACACTGACACTGAGTATAGGCATGTAAGAACGAGGGTCAAGCCAATGATGCAATTCAAAGCATTCTATGACGATTCAATGATTTGAGCTTACAATCTCCAACAAATCGCTTTCGCCCTTTCCAGAGTTCTATGTTTGCGGAGAAGCCGCGAGTGGATTTTATGGATCGGAACAAACCTTTATGCCCAGAACCCCAAGGTATTCCTTAGAAGCTGGTTTGACCCAACCCAGGACGAGAGTAGACTATCGCCCCATTGCCAAATTTCGAATCAGTTCCAGAAAATTTAGCCGATGCTCCGCCTTGGTGCTAGACGATCGGTAAAGAAACTGCCAGTATTCCTGTTAAGACAGAACTTCTTAGCTTCAATACCCTGGTGTGATCGAACTTTGCAACTCGCATCAGGAGCTGCTCTGACTAGAAGCTATCTCACAATCGAAGTAGAATTCTTGTTGTTGATGAGTATTTAAAGAAGAGCCAGGTTAACCAGAAAAAAGATATCATGAATTTGGCAATTTCCCTCGCGACGATTTTAACATTGGAATGAGGACTGGTTGCATGCTCCTGTTCTCATCTTTCTGCTTCTCAGTGCAAAATTACACTAACTCACTGGAAGGTCAGAGTCGATGTTTCCCGCTTGTAGAAGCAAAGTGTAGGTTTTTTGATACTGATGCGATTGATATCCCTCACGGCCTTCATCTCCAAAGACTCAGCCCTACAGAGAGGTGGTAAGCACCCACGGGATTTTGCGAATATCACCGACATAACGACATAGCTTGACAACTCTTATGAGTGGCAGTGGATTCATTCGATTTTTGCCTGAACTGATTCTGTAATCCCCGTGGGGATTCTCTTAAAACTCGGAACCAGGTTTTTACAACAGCCCTTATGTCAGTTATTGATTATCCACCATGCCTTACTTCCCGGCGCACTCGCTAGTCAATAGCTTCTCAATATCGAGGCTGTTTATCCTACTTCATCAACAATACAATATTGTTTCGACGGATTCCCTCGAATCCCGTATACTTGAATTATCCAATGTTCATAATCAAGCATCCGCTCATAAACCGTTGCAAGAGCAACCCATTCGATTTTTGAGGCCTCATGAGACAGATGAACTCTAGAAAACGTCCCTTATTCTCCTTCTATATATCTATCCATGATGGAAAAATTTGCCTCGTCAGTGCCGGATATTATATTCTAAACTCTTTCGATAAGCATCCCCATGTGCCCCCCTTGGCGCATGGGGCTCACCTTCCCAACTGACGCTCAAAGGATAGACAAAATGCGTGTGCATTCTGCCCCCCCCCACTCACCTGGGGCTAAGGACGCCGCCAGGCCCCCTGGCGCCTCCTTAGAGTCTAATAAGGAATTCGCAGCAAAGCTGCAGGTGGAGTTAGTAAGATTCCTGCTCAAAAGAAGGGCCGCAACACTGGCCGTGCCTTAAGCCCAGGTGAGATTCATCCGGCCCGAGGCAGGTGAACAGAAGTTATTTGATTTGAAGCAAAGCCTTAAGCAAGGAATAGGTGAGGATGGCTGCTGCAATTAGTCTGGTGTT
>UWYT01000027.1 GCA_900608495.1 Olavius algarvensis spirochete endosymbiont
TAGTAGGCAGGAAGCCTACTAGCAATAACGCATGTTCTGTTTAGCCTTATGGCCAAAGGGCGGCTTGGCTGGCTCGGGATTCGTTGGGGGCGCTGTGTTCCTCCCTTCGGCATCTCTTTTCAAGGCCGTAAAGGGGGCTTGGGGGTTTAGCCTGCTGGGCAGATTAGCGCAGGCGGTGTAAGATGAGGCGGACAAGGCAGTTGCTAATAAAAGCCAAAATTAGGGCTTCAGACCTTAGTTTTGACT
>UWYT01000038.1 GCA_900608495.1 Olavius algarvensis spirochete endosymbiont
TTTTCCGGATGCGGTGGTTGTATGTATCTGCCACATAGACATTGCCGGATGAGTCTACAGCCACTCCGGCGGGGTAGAAAAACTGCGCATCTGTGCCGGTGCCATCCTTATAGCCTGACCTTCTGCCGGCTAAGGTGCTTACCACCCCCTCCGGCGTGATTTTTCGGATGCGGTGATTGCTATAATCTGTCACATAGGCATTGCCGGATGAGTCCACAGCCATTCCGTCGGGGTAGTTAAAGCGTGCTTCTGTGCCGGTGCCATTTCCAGAATCCGGTGTGTTAGTACCGGCAAAGGTGCTTACCACCCAAGCCATGCTGGTGCTGTCGGATTTCGTACTGGTGTTATCGAAAACCTTGCAGGACACCAAAAGGCTCATAAGAGCCAAAACCAAGATACTTCTATTCATAATTTCTCACTATATGGTTGCATATCTATTATAACCTGATTCATCTTGATTCACCAGAGGATTAAGGAGTTTTTTCAAACTCAGCGGCTACTTTCAAAGAGATAATCAGCCCCGGCCTTCGCATCAAGAGGCAATTCTAAAAGAT
>UWYT01000089.1 GCA_900608495.1 Olavius algarvensis spirochete endosymbiont
TTGTGTTACCCTTGCTCTTATCCGCCGAAAGTGCTCTCCCGCTGGCCAGCCAGGGAAAGGCTCCTTTCGTATAGGCGATACCTTCCTCCTTTGCCTGCCTTTCCGTATATCCGGTCCATGCGATTTCGGGGTCAGTGTAGGCAACCGAGGGGATTGTCATTGCTGTATTGGCGCTTTTCAATCCCGATATTACCTCGGCGGCCACCTTACCCTCGTACACCGCCTTGTGAGCCAGCATGGGATTGCCGGTTACATCTCCGATTGCGTAGATTCCGGGCACATTCGTTTCCTGTCGCCTGTTAACCGGGATGAACCCCCGCTCATCCACGACAATTCCGATGTCCCCGGCCCCGATGTCCCTGCCATTCGGACTGCGTCCAACGGATACCAGGATGGCATCGGCCTCAATTGTGCTTGGCGCTTTCTCTCCTTCAAGGTTTAAGGTAAGGGATTCTTTTTGAGACTTTGCTCCCGTTAATCTGGTGGATGTATGTATGGCCTTGTATCTGTGCCCTAATTCTTCGGATAAATGATGCACAAGATCGGCATCGGCAGAGGGGATGAGTTGATCGAGCATTTCGATTATTGTGATTTCCGATCCCAGAGCCCAGTAAACCTGGGCTATTTCCAGGCCGATGATTCCACCGCCGATTACGAGGAGTCTCTTAGGGACAAAGGGCAGTTCCAGTGCCTTGGTTGAATCCCAAATTCTCTTATCGTCCTTAGGCAGGAGTTGCAGCATCAGAGGTTTTGATCCAACAGAGATAATCGCCTGTTTGAAACCAACAGAAGTGACGCTGCCTGCAAGGTTGACATCAATGGTTTTTGGATCCGCGAATTTGCCAGTTCCACTAAGGATTGTGACATTGCGGGCCTTTGCCAAACTCCGAAGACCCTGGGTAAGCTTATCGACAATCTCGTTTTTTTTCCTCTTGAGTTTATCGATATCAATTTCTGGAGAGGCAAATCTCAGTCCGTAGGATTCCAAATTCTTTGAATCCGAGATTATTTCCGCGGCATGGAGAAGGGTTTTTGATGGGATGCAGCCGACATTGAGACAAACTCCGCCAATTTTCTCTTCTTTTTCGATGAGCACAACTTTTTTGCCTAAATCGGCGGCTCTAAATGCGGCGGTGTATCCCCCGGGCCCAGCTCCGAGCACTGCCAGATCGCAGCTAATAGATTCGGTCATATTCACTCCAGATAGTTAGAGTAGCACGCGGCGCATATCGCTAATCAAGTTCGATAGATGGCTTGTAAAACGAGCGCCGGAAGCTCCATCGATTACTCTGTGGTCGTATGAGAGCGAAAAAGGCAAAACCAGGCGTGCATCAAAGGCAGATCCATTCCAAACAGGTTTCATTTCACTCCTCGATATGCCGAGTATTGCAACCTCGGGGGCATTTATTATTGGCGTAAAATAGGTTCCTCCGATGCCTCCCAGGCTGGAAATGGTGAAGGTTCCTCCGGACATTTCATCTGCTTTTAGCTTGCCTTCTCTGGCTCGCTGGCTAAGATCGGCAAGTTTCTTTGCGAGTTCAAGAATGTTTGTCTCGTTTGCGTTTTTTATCACTGGTACAAGCAAACCCTCTGGGGTATCTACGGCTACTCCGATATTGATGTAACTTTTGCGGATTATCTGCTTCCCATTCGCGCCCAGAGAGCTGTTGAAATCCGGAAAGGCCTTGAGGGTTTGCACGGTGGCTTTGATTATGAAGATTAGAGGACTTATTTTTTTGCTTCCAGCGAGTTCGATGTTGAGTTCCTTGCGGAATGCCTCAAGTTCGGTGATATCTGCATTTCCGAATTGAGTGACGTGTGGTATGCCAATCCAGTTTCGATGAAGATGGGGACCGGATATTTTCTTAATCCGGCTCAGTTCCTCTGTGTCTATTTCTCCAAATGCTGAATAATTCGCGCTTGGAATGGGCGGCAGTGTAAAATCCCCGGCGAGTTTGGCAGAACCAGAGGCTCCGCTCATAGTCCTTTTCACTAGGGAGCTAAGGTCTTCGCGGGTTATCCTTCCCTTTGGTCCGGATCCCTTCACCTGGTCCAACGATACTCCCAGTTCTCTGGCAAGCGCTCTGACAGAGGGGGTGGCATGATATCTGGCGCCCATCTCTTGAGCGTTAATCAAGTCGGGTTCCATATCTGCCGTGCTGTTTCCTGCCGCGGGAGTTTCTCTAGATTCGGGTAAAACCTTAGACACGGCGGGTTTATCCAGCGCCGAAGCCTGCCCCACATCCTTTTCTCCTGGTTTTGTTTCGCTCAGAACCGTATTTTTTTTGACGACTTGTTCCGATTGCACATCAGCCTCGCTGGGCTCTGCCAATGCGATAATATCGCCGGAGTTCACAGTATCGCCCTCGCTCACTTTGATTTCAGTAATAATGCCTGCCAGGGGCGAGGGTATATCCATAACCGCCTTATCACTTTCAAGAGAAATAAGCGGAGTCTCTTTCTCCACAGTATCGCCTACGCGGACATAAATCTCGACAACTCCCACGTTCTGGTTTTCTTCAAGATCTGGAATTCTTATTTCAATCATTTTGATTCCGCCTTTTGTTGACTAGAGGATTGGGTTTTTCAACATTGATTTTGTATCTGGAAATAGCCTCAGAGGCAACCGTGCCTTTCAATACGCCATCCTCAGCGAGGGATTTAAGGGCGGCAAGGGTTATCCACCGTCTATCAACTTCGAAGAAATCCCGGAGCTTCTCCCTGCTGTCGGACCGTCCATAGCCATCAGTACCGAGAATGGTAAGTTTGTTCGGGATTAATCGCCTTAGCTGTTCCGGATAAGATCTCATATAATCAGATGAAAAAATGGTCGGTCCCTTATGCCCTTCCAGAATTTTCGTTAGATATGGTTTTTTTTGGGGGGTCTCTGGTTTCAACAAGCGAATTCTTTCACATTCCAAGCCATCTCTACTTAGTTGGTTGATTCCCGGAACACTCCAAATATCGGCACGAACCTGCCAGTCTTCTTCCAGGAGCTTCGCGGCTTCAATCACTTCCCGGAAAATGGCGCCCGATCCCATGAGCTGAACAATCGCCCCTTCCCCTTCTGCAGCTTTTCTGAAGAGGTAGGCGCCCTTAATTATGCCCTCCTCAACCCCCTTAGGTAGTGATGGCTGAACGTAGTTTTCATTCATCACCGTGATGTAATAAAAGAGATTTTTTCGCTCCGCGAACATTTCATGAAGTCCGTTTCTAATGATAACGGCCATTTCATACGCGAATGTGGGATCATAGGCGCGGCAAGTTGGATAGGTGGTGGCCAGAAGTAGACTATGCCCATCTTGATGCTGTAATCCCTCGCCGTTTAAGGTGGTTCGACCGGAGGTGGCGCCAATAAGAAATCCCCTGGCCCGAATGTCTCCCGCTGCCCAGGCTAGATCGCCTATTCTTTGAAAGCCGAACATCGAGTAATATATGTAGAAGGGAATCATCGGTATTCCATAATTCGAGCCGGCGGTGCCGGCAGCTAACCAAGATGAAAAGGCGCCGGCTTCTGTAATTCCCTCTTCCAAAACCTTGCCCTTTTCCGATTCCCTGTACCACATCATGTTCTCGGCATCCTGAGGCTTGTATAATTGTCCAGATGGTGCATATATGCCCAGTTGCCTGAACATCCCTTCCATGCCGAAGGTTCTTGCCTCGTCCGGAACGATTGGGACTATGTGTTTTCCAAGTTCCTTGTGCCTTGAGAGTCCAGAAAGAAATCTGACAAAGGAATTAGTGGTTGATACCTCGCGTTTTTTGGAGCCTTCAAGCGTGCTCTTGAATATGGCATCGCTTAATGAAGGAATATTTAGCGCAGGAGGATTAAATCTCCGCGATGGTATTGAGCCGCCTAGTTTCTTTCGCTGCTTCTTAATGAATTTCAATTCCTCAGAATCTTCGGCTGGTCTGATAAAAGGCAATTCTTCAAGTTCGCTGTTTTTCAGAGGCACCTTAAATCGGTCGCGGAATTCGATTAAGGACTCAATGTCCATCTTTTTCTGACTGTGGGTTCTCATTGCAGCTTCGCCAGCCTTGCCCATGCCATAGCCCTTCACGGTTTTTACCAAAATTACTGTTGGAACACTCTCCGCCTTAATGGCTTTGGCGAAAGCCGCGTAAATCTTTCGCGGATCGTGGCCCCCGCGGGTCATTTGCCAAAGATCCCTATCGCTCATGTCCTTAACCATCCTGGCGATCATCGGATCGGATTCGAAAAAAGTTTTCCTTAGGTGTTCCGGTCCCTTGGAACGAAGATCCTGAAATTCGCCGTCCACCATGGAAGCGAACTTCTTCAGCAGTACTCCATCCTCATCTTTTTGCATCAATTCATCCCATTCGCTACCCCAAATAACTTTGATAACATCCCAGCCCGCTCCGTTAAAGTTTCCCTCGAGCTCGTCGATAATCCTTCCGTTTCCCCGAACCGGGCCGTCGAGTCTCTGCAGATTGCAATTGATTACGAATATCAAATTGTCCAACTTCTCACGGGCGGCTAGACTGAGAGCGCCCAAACTCTCTGGCTCGTCGGTTTCACCGTCGCCAACGAAGGCCCAAACTTTTCTATTGCCGATGCTTATGTGTTCATGAGCCTCCATATATTTCATGAATCGCGCCTGATATATGGCCATTATCGGGCCCAATCCCATTGATACTGTCGGGAATTGCCAGAAGTTGGGCATCAAAAACGGATGAGGATAGGAGGATAAGCCCTTGCCATCCACCTCGCGACGGAAGTTATTCAAATGCTCTTCATCGAGGCGACCTTCCACAAAGGCTCTGGCATACATTCCCGGAGAGCAATGACCCTGGTAGAATATGAGATCTGGACCATGTGGGGCATCGTAACCCTTGAAAAACCAGTTGAAACCAACTTCATAGAGTGCCGCCGAGGAAGCAAAGCTTGCTATGTGACCACCCAGGCCATCGGGGTTTTTGTTTGCCTTAGCCACCATTGCCATTGCGTTCCAGCGGACATAGGCGGCTACTTTCTGGGCAATTAGACTGTCTCCCGGGATTTTCTCCGCTCTATGGGGGCTTATCGTATTAGCATAGGGTGAGATAGTGGTATCGGGTGGGCGAATACCCCTTTCCCGCAACCTGTTATTCAACTCGCAGAGAAGGTAAGTTGCCTTTTCCTTTCCTTCGGTGTCTATTATGCCTTCAAGTGAATCAAGCCAGTCCCGGGTTTCATCCGGATCGGGATCTACAAAAGTTGCGGGCATGCTGCCTCCTGGTCGCGCTAGCCTGTCTTGAGGTCACGATAATGCTTTCAAGGAGATTAAACAATCCAAACTTTGCTTTTAAGACAAGTAGTCAGATATCCTTCTCGAGTGAAAAATTCTTGCGACTGATAGAGCAAGTTTCGTTCGCGGGCATGTGCATCGAGGTTGCGCGCTTTTGGCCTGCGTTGGAGAACCGTTATAATGAGAAGCGCTACCTGTTTCCGAAGTATCATAATCCCTTCCCAGTTTGTCCAGCGGAAACTCACCGAACGCCTCTCTCTCTCGAACGCGCATATAATCTCATCCTGCCTGCGATGCGTTAGCTATAGCGGGCGGGGCGAGTTTAGGCAGCCAGCCGTGCCGTAATGATAACTTCGCGATAGATTTTATCTGCCGCAATAAAACATCCCCCTGCGAGGGTGATATCCCGTGAATAGCAAAAATCTGTTGACCGACGATTGCAGGATGAACGATCCGCCGTCGCAGTTGCAGATAAATGCGGCGGCAACCAGTCCTGATACCCTGGACTTGCTGGTTGTTCAGAATCCAGACTCCCCGGAAGCCAAGCATCCCAGTTATCCGGCGGTGCCCACGACAAGCCTGCCGATACAGCTGCGGCCTATTCACAACTTGCTGGAGAACTGGAAGCTTATCGCGTAGAAATCGTTGCGCAGCTTTCAGGGCACGGCAGCGGGTATGGAAATAGTCGTATCGTAAACCCATAACCACTGACACGCATCGGTGTTGCCTATTCCCATGGCTTTCCGCGCCCGCATCTAACTCTGCGAATTTGTCTCCAGTGGAGGGGTCTGACCCTGCATCTCAATGAAGACCGTGCCTGATTCATAGCCGATTTGCTGCAGCTCATCTTACCATTGCCGTCGAAGACTTCAGAAACGAGTTTATTATCGCGTACAGTCCTCTGTTTTTTCTGGATGAAGAAGTCTATTTGCTTGCCTGAAAAGCTTTCCTTGAATTTCTCAGATCCGCCTCGTTTCCTGCTCGATGAGGTTGCCGAAGATTTCATTGCGGAGGCCGTTTTTTGAGGAAATTGCTGCGAATCGTGAAATGGTAACAATAATCCTCATCTGTTCAACGCCTTGCATATATGGCGTATCGATAATATCGGCCCATCGGGCAGCTCTTTGGCCTGATGCGCCCAAAGAGGATTATCCATCCCGGCCTCGGACAAACCCGGCGGATGCGACATATAGATTGGTCCGAGGCTTAGCTTTCCCCCTCGCTGAGCTCCGAGGGACCATCGTCGTTAAACGACTCCTCGTCATCTTTCATCCCCAGAATTCGATAAAACAAGCTGATTATCAGTGCATCCCTTTCCATTGAATCCGGACCATCCCAGAGGGTATGCCCGTCTCGATACCACTCTGAGAGGCACCCGCTAATTCTGTGCACATGCTTGCGTATGGCCGCCTCCATGAGGATGGTCTCGTACCTTGTGCCGATATGCTGCATGTGTTTTTCCGGGTTGGCGAGGGTTATCTCCGCCTTCACGCGCGTCCCCGCCGGCAAGCTCCGGTTCTCAACCCTCTCTCCATGTTTCTTGTCCTTCTCATAGTCTCGCAAATAGATATCCGGTACAACAATGCGCTCCCTGGTGGTTATTTTTATTTTCACTTCGGTCTCCTTATATACACGCTCCAGGCAATAAGATCAAGATCGGCTGCGGCCGCGGTACGCTGGTGCAGGCTAGCATATTCAGGGGCGACCTCGACTCGACTCATCTTTCGTCTTTGCGCGTCCCTTGGGCAGCTCCTCTGTCTCCATGGAGGTGATATATGTCGGCACGATTATCCAGCTTTGTGTCTGCCAGGGCAGGACGGACTTATCTAGCAAGATGAACAACAGTTCTTCGTTGTCCGCCGGCATATAGGTTCTGTTGCCGTTGTTCGAAATCGAATTGAAAAATCTGGAGAGGATCGACAACGCATTAGTATCCAGCTTCCGGGCATCATCATTCGAATTTGACGAAGCCGTTTAAGCTGCCTGATATGTTCTCCCACCCATCAAGAATGTTGGCGGTGTATCCGATTCACTGTCATCGGTTACGTCGATACTGCCTTCTTCGACTGTGTACTCGCAGTCCGTTTTGGCGATCCTATCCAAGGTGATCGGATATGCCTCGCCGCCGGTTGCAAGGCTGATGGCGTTGCCGCTGGATATCGGCGAGCGAAACACCGCGCCTGCATACGGCACCGGCAATGCCGTGCCAGTGCTCACCTTAGCAGACTCAATATCAGCGGTTCGCGGTTAGATTGCAGCTTGTTGCTTTGGTGCCGCGGTTGCCTTTAAAAACAATCGCTTTTGCGCCTGATAAAGTCTTGGTTCCCGTATTACTTTTATTCACTCAAATCGTGATGCGCTTGCCGATTTCGCTATACGCCATATCTGCCTCCGATATATGTCGATTCCGCCGTATCATTCAGCGGCGCTCCGTATTTCAGAACCATTTCAACACAAAGGTACAAATTTCGACGTGACCGCTGACGGATTAGCTTACCGCCACAAAATAGTGATTACCTGTAAGATGACATTGCGGCGATTGCTCATGTAGGCAAGGTGAAAAGGCTTAAGGTGGCGGTCACCTCATTAAAAAGAGAGGGATGAATCGTGCGATGTTATATTTAGGGACAGAAAGGATAACCTGGTTATCGCGCCACTGCCTAGGGCACTTTGTATTCTAACTTTCGGATGCGATGGTTGTTAAAATCTGCCACATAGACATTGCCGGATGAGTCCACAGCCACTCCAGTGGG
>UWYT01000035.1 GCA_900608495.1 Olavius algarvensis spirochete endosymbiont
GCCACATAGACATTGCCGGATGAGTCCACAGCCACTCCGCGGGGGTAGTTAAACTGCGCCGTGTTAGCGGCTCCATTCGCAAAACCCTCCACGTCACTGCCGGCAAAGGTGCTTACCACCCAGGCCATGCTCTCGGAAACCTTGCAAGATGCCAAAAGGCTCATAAGAGCCAAAAACGGGATACTGGATATCCTATTCATAATTCCT
>UWYT01000166.1 GCA_900608495.1 Olavius algarvensis spirochete endosymbiont
AGTGAGGTGGAAGAATCTCTTAAGGTGGCGGAAGCTTCAATGGAGGAGCTTGCTGACAATACGATTGAGCGTGATGAGCTTTCAGAGTCTAGTTCTGAAGCGCTTGAGGATTTGCCTGTTGTGTTTGCGGATGCCTTCGGAGAACTAATAGAAATCGGCAAGTTAAAACAGAGCAAGCTGTACACATTTGAAGGAGCACCAGATGGAGCTTACGAGAATGTGATAGGCGATTTGGAATCACTTGATGAAGATAGGGCTGATGATTTAGAGGAGATTGAAAAGCCTGTTACGGCCGATAAGCTTAACTCGGCGCCGGAATCCGACTCTATGGATAAGGTGGTGTTTATCCCAGTTGCGGAAGTTGTTGGGAAATATGGCAAATCGAAGCCGAATAAGGTTAACGATGAAAATTTTGAACACGGAGACTCGATTGAATCCTTGATAAAATCTAGAACTACAGGCATATTGCCGAGTGCAGAATCTGACGATAAAGACTTGCATTTTGCACACGATTTTCCGAAACTAAGCTGGCAGGAAGATGGTTTGAACTACGATCAGTATCTTCGAGAGTTTGAATCTGGTTCGGCTGGTGTTTTCAAATCGTTGATGAAGCTTTCCAAGGAATATAAGGCAAATTGCGGAACGCTGTTCTTGAACTCAAAAAAAGGGCTCGAAGCTGATTGTTCGGTGGGATTGAGCGACGAATGCGCAATTCAATTGTCGGTGACACGAGACGAAAAAATATGGAGTGAATGGTTTGAGAGGAGATTGATGGTGCTTATCCCAAATCTTTCGAATTCGCTGTATGCAAACAAAATTGAACATTACGAATTTCGATACATCCATGCCGCGCTTCTTATTCCAATTATCTACAGTGGCACTCCATCGTATCTCTTTTTTGGGTTCAAGAAGGCTCCTGAAGATCCCATGGGCTTACTTATTGGATCGACTGCCGTGGGTAGTGCTTTTTAGACAAAATCTGCTGTGGTGAGATGATCAGGGATTCTGCTGGATAACTGCCTGATGCCTTGAAATCACTGGCGCATACAACCTCGTTATTGCTCGCCCGGGAGCTGTTTTACCTGCAGAGGCCGAGTACCTGATGTTTGCTTGGCTCGCACCAGAGTTAACCGGCTCTTCACTAAAAATGAACCAATATTTTGTAATGTTTTAGAAAACACACGCTACTTGACCTTGTTATCACAACCGTATAATCATTGTCTGAGCAAACAAGGGGGGAAATATGTTGAGCACTATGTTGATAGTTACCCTTCCCCTCGTCGGTATCATCGTGGGATTTCTTGCACGATGGATATATGCCAAAAATCGACTTTTTTCGTTGGAGCAAAAGGCACTCATGCTTAAGGAGGCTTCCGTTGCGGAGGCAAAAAATACTAAAAAAGAGATTATTCTGGCAGCTCAGAATAAAATTCTCGAGGATAAACGAGAATTTGAACGCGAGATTCGAAAACAGCGTTCGGAAATTCAAAGATACGAGAGAAGGATCCAGCAAAAGGAGGATAATCTGGATTTAAAAATCTCGGAGATTGATAAGCGCCGGTCGGAACAAAAAAAGTTATTGGAAGAGAATAAAAAACGAGAGGTTAGACTCGCGAATGAAGAAAAGCGCTGGCAGTCGGAATTGGAACGGGTTTCCAGCCTGAGCGTCGAGGATGCGAAGAAGCTGTTGATGCAGAGTATAGAGAACGAGGCGAAGCACGATGCACTCGCTCTCGTTAATAAATTTGAACAGGAAGCGGTGGCTTCTGCCGAAAAGAATGCAAGGAACATTCTTACCGCAACGATGCAACGTATCGCAACCGAGGTGACAACTGAGATATCGGTTACTTCGGTAAGCTTGCCCAATGATGAAATGAAGGGGCGAATAATCGGCAGGGAGGGTAGAAATATTCGAGCCCTGGAAACCCTGACTGGGGTGGACATTATCATTGATGATACTCCCGAGGCAGTTGTGATTTCTTGCTTCGATCCTATTCGTAAGACGATTGCAAAAATCGCACTGGAACGGTTAATCCAGGATGGCAGGATTCACCCAGTTCGTATTGAGGAAATTGTACAGAAGGTGACTGCCGAGATAAATCAGATGATTCACGATGAGGGTGAGCGAGTGTTGTTCGATCTCGGCATTCATGGTGTGAGACCCGAATGCATTCGCGCGCTTGGAAGGCTGCATTTTAGAACGAGCTATGGTCAAAATGTGCTGGCGCATTCAAAGGAGGTCTCTGTACTTGCGGGAATGCTGGCTAGTGAAATTGGCGTGGATGTAGCGATAGCCAAACGAGCGGCTCTTCTGCATGATATAGGCAAAGGCTTGGAAACCGATAGCGAAGGGGGTCATGCGGAAATTGGAGCAGATTTTGCGCGGCGGATGGGTGAAGATCCGAGGGTTGTCAATGCGATTATTGCACATCACAATGATGAGGAGATTACCTCACCTGAGGGTGTAATTGTGCAGTTGGCCGATGCCATTTCGGCGGCGCGGCCTGGAGCACGCCGCGAAATTTTGGACAATTATATCAAACGACTTGAGAATCTGGAAAAAATTGCAATGAGTTTTGAGGGTGTCGAAAAGGTTTTTGCCATTCAGGCCGGCCGAGAATTACGGATTATGGTTAATCATACTCGGATTGATGATCAACAAACTAGGCAATTGGCTAAGGATATCGCAAGAGACATCGAACTTCAGTTGAAGTTCCCAGGAAAAATTCGAGTAACGATTATCCGCGAGACTCGGGTTGTGGAATATGCGCGATAGGCGTTTTATCCTGGTTCTGCGAGTTTGACTGGGAATCAATCGAAGTAATTGAGGATGGATAGTTAGATATCGGAACAAGGTTAGAGGCCAGTATGAAAACTGAAAACTTGGATTTCAAGTTCGTTGCCTGTAGGAGCAGCAAATCATAGAAATGCTTGTCTTCCTTGTCACCGATATATTCGTGCATCTGTAGAATGGTGCAGATAAGTGAAGACAACCTGACTCCTCCGGTTTCGTACTTTTTAGGGAATGCATGAACTGTTTCGTTTTGGTAGGCTAATGAAGTGGAATTTCGCCGTCGCTATGCTTCGTTAAAGAAAATACTTGCTGAGAAGTACCCTGAAATGGAGGAAAAGTCGCTGTACTCGGCGATTCTCTGTGGTGAGATTTTTGTGGATGGCGAGCGCCTGCTTAGCCCTAAGTGCGAGGTGGGGCGGGGAGTGGAAATTCTTTGGAAGAAGAAGAAATACGTTGGCAGAGGAGGATATAAACTTGAGGGAGCGTTGGCAGACTTCAGACTCAGTCCGCGGAAACTAGTTTGTGTTGATGCAGGAGCGTCAACCGGAGGCTTTACGGATTGCCTTTTGCGTTATGGTGCCTCCACTGTCCATGCGGTGGATGTTGGTTATAACTTATTGGTTTGGAAGCTAAGGTGCGATGAGCGAGTGATTGTACACGAACGTTGCAATGTGATGAAGTGTTCGCGGCGCGATTTAATCCCTCCTCCGCTATTCGCTGTAGCGGATCTCTCGTTTCGATCTCTTAGAGGTGCCGCCTCGAAACTATTGTCGTTAGTTGACGGGGGGACACTCCTGGCTTTAGTAAAACCGCAGTATGAGAGTCCTGAGGAAGATGGATTTAAGGGAGTTGTTAGAACTCAAGAAACCCTTGTATCGATTATTTACTCCCTTAAATCAGACTTGGAAGATGAAGGAGTCTTTATTTTGGATATGACAATTTCCAGACTCCTGGGAAGAAGGGGGAATGTGGAGTTTTTCTTTTCCCTTGGTACTAAGGGCGCGATGAGTGGGGTGGATGCAAAAATACAAGATATGCTTAATCGAGTCAGCCTGAGCCTGAGAAAAACGAATAGGCCAGGGTAGCCAATAGATTTAGAAGAAAATGCAGCGATAGTTGGGGATTGAGACCTGTCGAGGAGGTTAACGAGGTTAAAAATCTTCACGTCCTAATGGACCACCTACCCAGAAGCCCTCTCCACCCAGGTAGTCAACTTGCTGCCCTTCAATCAGAAATTGGACTTTTTGAACGTTGGAGAACTCAGTTGCGGTGTAAACGATTTGCTCGATTTGGGAGCGGTAACCTTCAATTCCTAAAGTATTGAACCGAAATTGTTCATTAAAATCAAGATATGCTATGCCAGCTTCAATACGGGCGCCCATTATTTCTGTGCCTTCTGGAATCAGTGAGAGCAGGTGAGCGGATATTTCACCGGGACGGGGGCCGTCGATTAGAGCTTGAATGGATGTTAAGAGCGGGGGACTATCTGCGGGGATTGGGCGAAGTACACTCTTGAAGCTAATTGTACCCTCGTCGTTGACACGTACGAAAAAAAGACGAGCCAAACTGCTGGCCTGTGAATCTGAGCTGCTTGGTGGTTTAATCTGGGGCTGTGGAATTGGTTTGGGACGACTGATTGTTGGCGCCGGCACTTTGTCCTGCGTATTTGGACTCGATGGGCGTTCGATTTTTATAGTTGTTTGACTCTCTTTATTTGCTAGTTTGGGGAAGTAGCGGCTAGCTATTTCCTGGTTTAGCAAGAGAATGATTAGGACCAGGAGAATTACGATGATAAGTGTCAGCAGGATGTTGGTTCTATCCAGTCCGAATTTTTTTGGAGTTCTGCCTGGGATAGTTGGTTTTGGTTTTCTGGATTTTCGTGATTTCCCTGGTGCATTGTTCATAGGTTATTATATGCATTTCCTTAGTCATCTGGCCAATGGAGTCGAACCGGTGAAGTGTGGCTTCAGACGAAGGATGACTGCTGACGCTGAAGCCTGGCTGGGAGATCTGATATGATGGATACTGGTGAAACTTACCCCAGGGTTGTAATTGTTGGAAAACCCAATGTGGGGAAATCAACTTTATTTAATAGATTTTGTGGACGACGAAGGACGATTACCGATTCTACCGCAGGCGTTACTCGGGATGTGATTGTAGAAAAGTGTGTTGTGGCGGGAATTCCGGTTTACTTGGTGGATACCGGAGGAATTAAGGCAGATTTTTCTGAAGACCTCGATGAAGAAGTTACTAATAGAGCTATTTCTTCTGTAAGCAGCGCCGATATGATTCTTCTCGTGCTCGAGTTTGGAGAATTGACTGCTGAAGACTACTTGATTGCACAAGAAGTTCGTTCGGTGGCGGATAGAGTAATTCTTGTAGTGAATAAGGTGGATACGAGGCAGAAAGAATACCTGGCGGGCGAGTTCTATTCGATGGGTTTTGGTGAGCCATTTGCGGTGTCAGCAGAGCATGGCAGAAATGTTGACTTACTGCTTGAGCGGATTGCTCAGAGACTTAGTGAAATACGCGCGGAGAATCTGGATGCTGACATTGCTAAGGAAGTGGAAACCAGTGTATTGGGATTGCAGAGAGATCAATTAGTGGTAACCCTGGTGGGTAAGCCGAACACGGGCAAGTCAACTCTCTTTAATCGTTTATCGGGTGACGCTCATTCGTTGGTTTCCGAGCTTGCAGGTACAACGAGGGATACGGTTGTCTCGAAATTGAAATACAAGGATAGACTTTTTAGGCTTATTGATACCGCCGGGATTCGTCGAAAATCTCGAATTTCGAAAAATGTTGAATACTACTCAGTAAACAGAGCAATTACGGCAATGATTTCAACAGATGTTACGGTGTTATTGATTGATGCTGAGGAAGGTTTATCGGAACAGGATAAGAAGATTTCGAATCAGGCTGTGAAGAGAGGCTGTGGAGTGATTATGGCGATAAATAAGTGGGATGAGAGTGTGGTTGATAGAGCAAGATTGAAGGGTGCTCTAGATAAAATCCGTTTCAAATTTCCATTGTTGAGCTGGGTGCCGATTGTATTTATTTCCGCTTTGAAGGGTTATGGTATTGATAAGCTTCTGGATACCGTAATCAGAATTGATGAGCAACGCTGCCGCCGTGTGGAGACTTCGAAACTCAATAAGGCCCTTGGCGAGTGGCTTAGCTTAACTCCTCTGCCAATCGGAACTGGGCGGACTTATCGTGTGAAATATATCACACAGGTTTCTGTAAAACCTGTCCGATTCATAGCTTTTGTCAATCGGAAGGATGGATTTCCGGAAGCTTACAGACGGTTCATGATGAACCAGATTAGACGTGAGTTTGGTTTTGATTTGGTGCCGGTGGAACTGAAACTGAGAGAGGGGAAAAGATGATATACGTTTCTGATGAGTGGGTTGCTCGACAAAGTACTCGAAAGCTACAAGTAGACTTGAATTCTCTTCGGGATTTTTTCAAAGGAATGTCTATTTTTGTCTTTATGCTGTTTGGCATTATCAGCCTTAGAGCACAAGAAACAGAGCTTGCGCAGTTTAGAACTCGTCTGCGGCACGCTGCATTTCCTGAGAATGATGAAACCAGGCGACTGTTTATGGAAACGATTATGGCTCCGAGTTTCTCGATGGTGGAGACAGAATTTGAGATAAACAAACAGCGTTCTGATGGGCGGCTGGTATGGTTTGAAGTACGGCGTGCTTTGGGGGAGTGGTATGTGATTTTTCGGAATCAGAGGGGTAACTTGCCCGAAGGCGATTATCCCCTCTGGGGTAGAGGGAACTGGATTATCAAGAAAGATCTTGCTACCGGTAGGTTTGTTCAGGCAAAAATATTTCTTCAAGACGATAGAGAAAGTTTTGTTAGGATATTCCCAGGCGAGGGGGGTCGGAGCCTTTTGGATGTACAACTTTATGGACAACAATTGGGAGACGATGTGCTTATTTCGCTTTCGTTTGAGGCTCTGATGTTAGCTCCCTTTGCCAAGATAGTTGAATTGACTGAAAACTCAATGGCTTGGGAGGTTGTTTTCCCCGATCCCAGCGCTATTGGTTACAGATATGTCGAGAACCTGGTAGAAGAGCTAAGCAATTACACGGAATTGATTCAAGAGATGGACGATGGCGCAGTGGATGAAATTGGCAACAATGTGTTTATTGAATCCGTGGAGCCAATTTCTGCCGGTTTACCTACGAGTGATGGAAGGAATCTGTTGCCTGGCAATACCGGGTTGAATTGTTCAGGTTTTGTTAAGTGGGTTGTGGACGGCATTTACTCGGTGTGGAGGGGGAAACCCGCTTCGCTTTTTCTGGCGATTGATGATTTGCGTCAACCCACTTCGAGATTAAATTGGAATCCTTGGGGAGAATCTCTATCAGCCTCAAACAGGAATGCGCGGGAGAATTTGCAGGTTCTGTTGCGCGATCCGATGTTTGGATTGGATTGGAACCGGAACTTGGGTCGAATTGCTGAAGAGGCTCGATTGGGGAGGTCTCTCACATTGGAAGAAATCTATGCGTTGGAAACTTTTGAGTTAAGTGGCATCCCCTATCAAAGGGATTTGGGTATTAGTCTGGAAAGTCTCGATGCAGCATTGTATCAGCTTGCCGTGATACGGCCGGGCACCATATATCTTGCTGCCGTGAATTCGAGATTTCTTCCGGCTCCAACAGAACTCCACCCAAACCCGATACCGCTACATCAATATTGGCACGTGTCCATCCTCGCTCCCTGGTTTGATGATGGTAGTGGTGGCGAGAGGGGAAATTTTCGAGTGGCCGTTCTAGATGTGGGAGATGTTTCAGAATCGCTCTTGCCCAATCCTCATACAGGTATACCCTCCGCATTCCCGTCCGCTATCTTGCGCAATGCTATTCGCTATGCTCGTCTGGGGCGGGATGATGAAGGCAAGGTGTTAATTCCAGAGGTAATGATACATCTGGTAAGGTTAGACGTGCCGGCAAATTTCGAGGCTTGCCCGCTGCCGGAGGCAAGAAGACTTTCGCCGAGTGTTTTCTGATGATATATAACAGCGATATGCGATGTCTGAGATGGCAATTCCATGAATCTGGAGGCGTTCGCTCTTGGCTTTGACGCTGCTCAATCTTGTTTCATAGCTGACTCATTTACCTTGCTTCACAAAAGCCCCTCGGGTAATGTAAGGCATGGAGTTGAAGGCGATCGGGTTTGATATTGATGGAACACTTTATCCAGAGTATCGAATTCGATGGCGAGCTTTGTCCTATTTTCTCAGGCACATAAGACTGTTAGTGGCTTTTGCGCGAACGCGTAAACGGATGAGGTCCGGCCAAGTTAGCGAAACATATGACGTGGATGGAATTGAAATTGCCGTGCTGGCCAAAGAACTGGGCTGCGGTATTGAAAAGGCTCGGAAGCTTAGAGACAGATTGATATATCGTGGCTGGGAGAAGTACTTTCAAGGTATGAAGCTATACCCTGGAGTAAGCAGCTCGCTCAGGAAGTTAAAGAATGCCGGGCTAAAATTGGCTGTACTTTCAGATTTTCCTGTAGGCAGGAAACTGGAGTATTTAGGACTCGAAGGAATCTTCGACGTCGTATTGGGATTCCCCGAGTCTGGTCAGCTCAAACCGCACAGAGAACCGTTTGTCAGAATGGCCAACAGGTTGAATGTCGATCCGTGTAATATGATGTATGTTGGCAATAAACTGGCCTACGATGTCTGGGGTTCCGAGAATGCTGGGATGCGGGGGGTTTTGTTTGCTTCTTCCAGGCATCGAGTTTCCCTTGGAGTGACTACTTATACCAGTTTTCCACAATTGACGGAGAGCATCCTTCTCGAGGTGACAAAATGACATTCAACTTTGATGGCGGGGATATTCTAGTAATTTTTTTGGTTGCCATCATACTTATACTTTTTCGTCGGTTTGATCGAACGGGACGAACCTTGGAAAAGGTTCGAAGATATGCTGAGAAATCCAAGTCCGAACTAGACAGCATAGTTAAAGAACGAGAGCTTGGTCTCAAAGATCTGTCGGTAGATCTTGAGGTTCAGGAAAAGACTAACAGAGAGATTTTGGCAAGAGCTGAGATCGTGCGGGAAGAAATCATATCCCGAACCGAAGAAATTGAGAACAAAGTGGAACACATCAAGGAAAATGAAAAAGCGTTGGAAGGGCTTAACTCTTTGTCTCTGCGGGTTGATGAAAACCTTCTCAGACTAAGGGAGGAATCGTCTTATGTAGACGATGTAGGCATTCGCCTTAACGAAATCAAGGAAGAACTCTCAATGTTTAGACAAAGCTGCACGGAGCGTTTTGAGACATCTATCGCCGAGGCTATGAATGAATTTCGAGGTGAGTTAATCCAACTGAAATCGGAATTGCATGAATCGGAGAGACAACTTACCTTATTTGGGGAGACACTTGAGAACCTTGATGCCGGTAAGCAAAGCGAGATTGAAGCAAGATTTTCAGGATTCAAAGATGATTTAGAGCGAATTGAAGGAGATTTTCACACAAGAATCCAAAAGGCGGTTACGGCGGGAGTTCGTCTTGAAGACGCTGCATTTACTGCCTTGAATGAAAAAATCGAATCTCACTCCAAGCAACTTGAGCAGAATTGGATTGATGAGATAGAAGTTTTACGCGAACGTGTTTCAATTACAACAACAGAAATTCGAGAAAGCCTCGGGGATGCACAACAATCGCTCGAAAGCTGGGAATTGGACAGCGTCAGCAGATTGGAAACGGCAAGAAAGGAATACCTTGCGGTTGAGAAGAATTTGAAGGAAAATTCAATCAAGCTCGAATCCAGTCTGGTTGATCTTAATTCCAGGATAACTAGTATTGCAGAGAGCAAGGAAACAGACTTTCTTGAATCGGTGGAAAAGCGCCAGAATGAATACCGACAAATAGTCGAGGAACGTTTTAATCGTATCGAGGGATTCATTAAGGATATGGATTCCTTAGCCGAGAGTTTGAGCGCATCGCAGGAGCAAAATATTAAGGATGTCGAGAATATGTACTCTGCCTTTGATGCTGAGATGCGCAAGCGCAGGGACGATGAGAAGTCAAGAATCGAGGGACAAGAGGCTAATCTTCGTTTGGATATGTCGGAACTTGAACATGGACTTGAGGAGTTAAAAGCAAGAGCTTACGATAACGTTTCGGAAAAGCTACAGGTGTTTGAAGATGAATTTTCCGCGGATTTGAAGAGTAGAGACGATCAGATACGTACTACTTTGGATGAATGGCGCAAAAGCGCTGATTTTGAATTAGCGGAAATTGGAACGAAGGCGATACGAAATAGGGAAGAAACCGAGCAACGTTACTCGTCGGAACTCAAGCGGAAACTTGTTGAGCTGCAAGGCAGGATTTTTAGTCAGTTCGAGGCGTTTCAAGATCAGGTTAACGAATTTAAAGAATCGATTAATGGACGCATTTTGGGTTCTGAAAATGACGTTGCCTCCTATCGGGATGAACTTAGCGTCAAAATTGCTAACGAAAGGGAGCGCTCCGGACGTGAGTTTGAAATAGTTTATGAAAACTTCAACAATGAAACTCTGGAGAAGTTCGCAAAGGCCAACAAGACTATAAACCAGAAGTTGTCAGATTTTTCGGATACCATAGAAACCAATCACAAGAAAATTCTAACCGACTATCAATTGACTATAAAGGAAGCATCTGAATGGAAAGAAGGTATGAATATCCAATTTCAGGAAGCTCAAAAAGGTGCTGATGATCGTATTATCTCATTGAAGTCTGATATTGAAACTATGATTGCTGAACTCAAGGATGAATATGCTGATCGTACCGAGCGGCTAATACTGGAATCAGGCGAAGAGCGTACAACATTGAAGCGGGATATTGCCACAATTGAAGGATCAATTAAGCGCCTGTCTACGGAGCTTGCGGAGAGAACCAAGGACAGTCTCGATACATTGAAAGAACAGAGTGAAAATTTTCTACTTGATTTCCGCAAGAGCGCGCGGGAAGCTAGAGATGGAATTGAGAAGAAGATTAAGGAACTTCGCCAGTCGGTTCAAGAATCAAAAGAAAAAGCAGAGATCAATCGCAAGGAAATGAATGCCCATACGAGCAGTGAATACGCAAGACTGATGCGTAGTCTGGACGATATCGATAAGCGTCAGCGAGAATTCATTGCTGAGACAAGAGTATTCGAACGTGCCGATGAAATGAAGAGGATGCTTGAGGTTGATATTGAGGAACTGAATAGACAGATAAGAGCAGTTGGATCCGGCAGAGATGAAGTCCGGCGCATAAACGAACAATATGAGAGAGCCATAAGTCTTTATGGTGAGGTGAGTAATAAACTTTCACGATACTTTTCTGAGCAGCAGAAAGTGGAAAATCTTGAGGGCAGAATAGCCAGAGTTGGAAGCCTTTCAGAATCGGTTGAGATAAAACTTGAACGGATAAGCGATGTAAATGATTCCCTTCAAGGCCTGCAAGTGAGACAGAATCAATTGGAAGATTTAAATAGCGAATTGGTGAATCGATATGACAAACTTTCCGAAAAATCGGAAATTCTGGATGCCACTACCGATGAAGTGGATAAGAATTACGAGAGAATGATAGAAATCAAAAACCTGCTGAAAGAGCTTTCGGGGAAAGTGACTCCCCTGCGCGATGAATTGGAGGCTATCGAGGAAAGGCATGCACAATTAGGGGAGGATTCGGCGAAGTTTGATTTCCTTGCGGGAAAGGTTGGTGCAATTGATTCCACCATTGTTGAACTCGACAAAAAGATGGAAGAACTTGGTAAGGCGAGAGAGTGGCTTGCTAAAATGGAGACACGGTTGGAAGAGCTTAGTAGAGATACCCAACAGCGGATAAAACTCTTCGGAACCTTGTCAAAGCGTGCAGTCGGTGGTAAAAAATCCAGTAGTTCACCGGATATGAGCACCAGGGAAATGGTGGTGAGATTGGCTCGTGAAGGCTGGAATAGTGAGGAAATCGCCACTAATTTAAGACTTAGCCGAGGTGAGGTTGAGCTGATTCTGGAACTACAGCCAAGGAATTGATCGAATAACTAGCATGCGGTTCAACCGCCACTTGCCGCGATGGCTTGCAAACGGGCAGCCATTTTCGTGGAAAATATACCCTGGCTGGCAAGAGTATAGCTTCAGCAAGCTTGGAAGACAGGGCCTGCGAGGTTAATTAAATCTGCCTTGAAGGATGCCCATCTCAAGCTCACAAGGCACTGATATGGAGAATCCATCAGCTGGTTGCATGGCGCTGGTATATGCTAGCGCAGTATGAAGGTGCGGTTCTTGTACACAAATATTGAATGGCTTAGATAGAGCTTAAGAGCGTGTACAAGTGTTCGTCGTTCGACATCTTTTCCTATTTGCACAAGATGGTTGATGGATGAGAGATCGCTTACGGGAATGACTTCCTGGGCGATTATTGGGCCCAAATCTAGAAGTTCGTTGGCAAAATGAGCGGTTGCACCGATTATCTTCACTCCTTTGTGCCAGGCCTGATGGTATGGTTTTGCACCTGTAAATGAGGGCAGAAATCCATGATGTATGTTGATAACCTTGTTTTTCCACCTTCCAGTGAATTCTGGACTCAGAATCTGCATGAATCTGGCCATCGTTACCAGGTTGATTTCATGGTCTATCAGAAGTTGTTGAATTCTTTCTTCAGCCGCAGTCTTCCCGAGTTTGTAATCAATATGGTGGAAGGGAATCTTGAACTGTTCCGTAACCCCTCTGTTGTGGGGATGATTGGATATTACAAGCGGTATTTCACAGTCGATTTCCCCGTCTTGGTGCTTCAATAGAAGCTCCCAAAGGCAATGGTTCGTTTTGCTGACCAATATGGCCACACGTTCATTTCGATTGGTGTCATGGAGTTCCCAACTCATCTTGAATCTGTCCGCAGTGATTCTGAAGGCTTTCTCAAATGATTCTCGATCGAAGGGGTTTGGCGTTTCGAACAGTGTTTTAAGCATGAAAATGCCGATGTCGGAAGCGGTGTGTTGAATAAGATCGAGAACATTTGCGTCATTCTTCGCCATCATAGATGTGACGGCAGCAATTATTCCCTTAGCATCCGGACAGGAGGTTTTTAAGACATACTTACTCATGGCCATAGGGCGGCGCCAAGCAAGAAATTTATCCAGGGGTTTCTATGGTATGAAGAAATCGTGATGTTGATTTGCATTGAAACGCGTCCTAAGTTTTTATGCTGATAATAACCTTGCCGCGGGAATGGCTGCCCTTGTAGTGTCGAAAAGCAGACTCAATTTCAGTTAACCGGTAGCATTTGTCTATCAGCGACCTAATATGCCCGCTTTCAATAAGCTGGCGAATGAAATTCAAATCCACGTTGGGTTTCACTAGCATATTGTGAAACCCCTTGTTGTATTTCCTGGATAGGATGGGCCCCAGAAGCGCGCATTGTAAGAGCTGTTTCATTGAACCTCCGGTAATCACAAGACGTCCTCTGGGCTTCAAGGCCCTCCGATAATCATAAATTGAGTAATTTCCCACACATGCAATAATTGAGTCGAATTGTCTATTGAGCCTGCTGAAGTTCTCCCTTTTGTAATCGATTACCCGAGTTGCCCCCAGCGAATGGGCAAGTTCGAAGTTGCCTTTAGAACAAAGTCCGGTAACATTGGCCTGATAGTATTTGGCAAATTGAACGGCGAAGCTGCCGATGCCACCGCAGGCGCCGATAACTAAAACTTCTTCCTCAGGCTTCACCTTGGCGTGGTCTCGGATGGCCTGTAGAGCCACATGGGCGGATTCGGGAACAGCGGCGGCCTCTTCAAAGGATTGATTGGCAGGCTTGATTGCAATCGCGGTTTCGGGAACAGATACAAACTCGGCGAACCCGCCGCGCTTCATGTCCGCAAGGTCTCCATAAACCTCGTCTCCGGGTTTGAATTTTTTTACTTTGCGCCCAACTTTTTCCACGCGCCCAGCGATATCGGAGCCTGGTATTTTGTATTTGGGCTTGAACACCCCAAACCCCGCTAGCCGTACGATAAGGGGCTTTCCGATGATAAGCGCCAGGTTGGAGAAGGTGATAGACGACGCGCGTACAGCAACCAATACTTCGTCGTCGGCTGTTTCTGGAATTGGCAGTTCCTCCAACGTTATGTTTTCAAGCGGTCCATATTTTCTGATTACTGCTGCTCTCATGAACATCATACTAACATTACTCAGTCCTCTTCGGAAATATCCTTTTCAAGGTTCAGAGTGCTTGTTGTCTCCTCACTGATCCTGCCATCACCGTAGTACTGGATTGGGCCTGGAAATTCATAGCAAGTTTCGAGCGCCCATTTTTCTCGATTGCTTGCGAACGTCTTGAAGGGAGCCCCGTCCAGTTCAACCAGGGCCTTGCGAATCACGGGTTTCAATTCGCCATGGCGCTGCTCCATATTCATCATCATTGTAAGAGGGATACCACCCGGCACCCAATCAGCGACAGCCAGATGTAGATTTGCAATATTGGCGATATAGCCAGTTAATCTGGCCGAAAGAAGCAGGTAGGCCGAGAAGCCAAGTCCATAACAGTAATTCGAATCGAAATTACTTGGGAAGGCAGAGCGTCCTTCGTAGCCGAAAAAATGCGCAAAAGCGCTAAATTTGCCGCGATACTCTCCCCTTAGCTTCATCTTGGCTAAGCGTGCGTCAAGCAATTCGATTAGTAGCTTCTCAGTTTCAATGCGGGAAACTTGGACATTCCCGTGGGGGTCGCGATCATCGAGAAGCTGTATTTGAATTTTGCGTGGCAGGGAGGAGAAGACATAGGAGGAATTCTTTGACAGCTCATGATTCACCCATTCTCTCGCATCTTCAAAGGTTTTGATAGTGGCAAAGTATTCAGCTTCCTTGGCCAGCAAGCCGTTCAGTTCGGCAATTAACTTGCCGATTTCCGGAATGAATTCTATTAATCCTTCAGGAATAAGGACAACGCCGAAATCCTCTTTCCGTGAGGCACGCGCCACGATAGTCTTGGCAATCAAGTCTATCACCTGATCAAGCGACATATTCTTTGCCCTAACTTCTTCAGAGATTATGCAGATGTTAGGATGTGTCTTCAGAGCACATTCGAGGGCGATATGACTGGCGCTGCGACCCATCAACCTGATGAAGTGCCAGTACTTTTTGGCGCTATTCGCATCTCTTTCAATATTTCCAATTAATTCAGCGTAGGTTTTTGTAGCGGTATCGAACCCAAACGAAGTTTCGATGTACTGGTTTTTTAAATCGCCGTCGATGGTTTTCGGACAACCAATCACGTTAATCCCGGAATTTCTTTTCTTGAACCATTCGGCAAGAACAGCAGCGTTGGTATTGGAATCATCGCCGCCAATTATCACAATGCCATCAATGCCATAGCTCTTGCAGGTGGCAAGGCTTGCCTCGAATTGTTCTGCGGTTCCGAGCTTGGTTCGTCCCGACCCAATGATATCGAAACCTCCGGTGTTACGATAGGCATCGATAAGCTTTGAATCAATTTCCAATAATCGGCCCTCGACAATTCCTATCGGCCCCCCTCTAAATCCGAAGAGCTGATTCTCTAGATTGGCCTTTTTCAATGCATCGAAGACGCCGGCTATCACATTGTGGCCGCCGGGAGCCTGACCGCCTGAGAGGACTACCCCGATTTTTCTGGGGTTTGACGGTTTGGTATTCGTCCCCTC
>UWYT01000040.1 GCA_900608495.1 Olavius algarvensis spirochete endosymbiont
TCAATAATCGGCATCGGCCTGTATAACATATAGTGATTTATTCACCTGCCGTCCTTCTATTGTGAAGACAACTTTCTCAATTCGCGAAAAATTGAATTCTATGTTATGCCGTATATTATCGAAAGCCTCATCGTAGCTTATTGGGAGCTCCTTTTCGGTATTGAGAATCTGGCGACTGAAATCTACGTAGGCAATTTTTTCGACGATGGCCACGTTGTTGATTGCAGTCCCCTTGGCAAGTGTCTTGGTAAGCTCAAGGCTTGCAGGTCCAAGAAGTAGTTCTTCAAGGAAAACCGCAAGTTGTTCTTCGACATTTTCTCTTATGGGAATTACCCTAAGCTCAGATTTGATTTTTGCTCCGGTATTGACTGGATAGTAAAAAACCCTTCCTTCGTATGGCGGGCGAAATAACCTGTATGCGATTACCGACAGTATAAACGATATGAAGAAACTGGCAGTTAAGATGATGGATTTGAATCGACGCGTCTTATCAGTCAGAATGTAATCTCCCTGCTTTCGAAGTAGTTCACGAAATCGACTATGCCATCGTAGATGGCGTTCGATATCTTTCTCAAGTAATCAGGTTGTCTCAACCTCTTAGCTTCAGCCTTATGGGTGATGAAGCCTACTTCCACCAGTACTGACGCCATTTTCGCATTTCTCACAACAAACCAGCTTTCCTCTCGTCTACCACGGTTGGGGATATTCGAGCCGAGCTCAGCTGTGAAACGGCTTAGTATCATATCCGCCAATCGGATGCTCTCGTGAGTGAATTCATCTTCCCAGAGAGCGTTGACTATCGGGGCTATTTCGTTCCCTCTACTGCCGAGGGATTTGGGATCCACGAGTGACCTGCGATAGTCTTCCGGCAGATACCACACTTCGTAACCTTCGGCACGGGGATTTAAGGAGGCATTCGCGTGTATTGACAGGTATATCATACCTTCCCGCACTCCGAGTTCAACTCCATTGGCAAGAGCAATCCGTTCTTCCAGGGAGGGATAGACATCGGAATTTCGGGTAAGCATCACTTTTTTGTCAGGATAGTTCCTTTTCAGGGCTTCCTCCACGTGCAGGCTAAGTTCCAACACAATATCTTTTTCAGTGAGTGGGTATTCAATGCCGTCGACAAACCAATTATGTGCGGCTCCGCTGTCGCGCCCGCCATGTCCAGGATCAATTAAGATGGTACTCAGATGGTAGCCTCCGTTTCCCTGGGTGACAAGGCCGAAGATATCAAAAAGCGTTTTGGCGGCTTCGGCAGAAAAAATCAAGCGTCCTTGTATTTCCTCTATGATTCCTGTTTCGATGACTTTTTCGCCGTTCAGTACTACCCAGGGCAGGCCGGGACGAAAGGCTACGGTGATTCCATCGCGGCTTAAGAGGCCCTGGGTCAGGTGTGGATTCCAGTGCAGCGTGACGCCAGTCTGACGCAGAAGAGCTTCCAATGAAACTTGCTGCGGATACACAGGTATCGGGACGAATGAAAACAGAGTCAAGACAAGGGCGAGGGTGAGGCCGGAAAGGAGAAATCTTGCTCTAATGGTGCTTGTCAAGGTACCACCTTACTCCGCATAAACCGCCTCTGATAAGTGCTTTCCAGAAATCGGATAGCATGGCGGCTCCGTTTATGGCACTTGAAGGAAACGGCAATGTCACAATTTTGTTCTCACGGACGAGTATTGCGAGGATTTCAGAAATATCGCGGCCAGTGTAATCCCTGATCGGGGATGAGGGCGGAAGATATATTGCGGGTGGAAAGGTTGAGCTTCCTCTAGAGGGCAGAGGGGGATTTGCACACCAAAGGTCTTTTAGATATTTTGTAAGAGCACCTGGGGTATCCTGGCTTAAATTGAAGGCATCTGGCGGGAAATCATTTTCCTGATTGAGATAAACACCTGTGCTTGGATCTTCCGGGCTCAGTTTAATCTGGATTGTGCAAAGGGCACGAAGGGCTCGCTCGTGCGCCTGATCCTGAGTGCTTCCTGTAACGATTATACTACCTATTTTTTCGACGTTATTGCGGGGGAAGCCAACCTTATCGCCCTTACTCACTCTGAAGAAGAGATTCTTGACTCCTGGAAGCCGTTTTGCCTCTTCCATGCCTTCAATGCTGGATATTGTGCCGTCAATTGCAATTAAAGCACGCTCGGCGCAGACTAGCTTCAGACTTGGTTTGGGGAAGCTGGCTCTCATGCCGAGGGCGAGGCGAATTGCACTTTCAGTTGGACGGATGCCGCTTGAATAGGGATAGGTGTAGCCGGACATGAAGCCTCCCGAGAGTCGAGCGGCAATTTCGCAGATTACTGGCCCCTGGGGACTAAGCTTGATATCACCCTTGGCGGCGCCGTGACTTAGTCCCAGGGCTTTTATTCCCTTTTCAAAGGTGTCCCATAGGGCTTCTTGTTTGGATACGGAGAATTTTGACGGTATGGTGTGCCCCATTTCGATGAAGTGCGGGGGGTGGCAGATATGTCTGTCGGCAATGCCGCAGGGAATTATTTTACCGTTTTCCACTAGGGCGTCGAGGCTGAATTCCGGGCCTTCGATCAGGCTTTCCACCAGTACGCGCTTTACTCTGGAATACTTCCCAGCTAATTCAAGGACTTCTTGAACTTGTTCGCTTGCATCGACGCGCTGGACACCGCGCGCTCCCATATTGTCTACCGGCTTCACTACCCAAGGTGAAGGCAGGTGTTGGATTTTTTCGACGATTCTGTCTCCGGGATATATTTCCACGAATGGGGGCGAGGGAACCTGGCAGTTTTCGAAGCTTTTCCGCATCTGGGCCTTGTCGCTGGCGAGGGTGGCTGCGGCCGGACTATGACCCGGGAGACCCAAGGCCTCAGCGATGATTGCAACGGCTATAGAGAAGTCCGTCCCAGCTGTGAATACCGCATTCAGATGTCGTTCTTCATGGATGCGACAAGCTGCCGATAGCAGGCCTTTGCGATCGATTAGATTTATATGAAGGAACTGATGGGGAAGATGAGAGCCCTCCGCTTGTGGATTGCCGTCGGCGGCAATTACGTGCAGACCCATGGAGCGGGCTATTTCCAGAGCCGGAATCTGCATCCGGCCACAGCCCAGAATGAGTATTGTCTTAGGCATCCTCGCGTTCCTTTGTCGCATAGACTTCAAATGTGTCTCCGAGACGGAATAGATGGCTTAATAGACCAACTATCTTGAGAAATGGACTGTGGGACCCGACATGGGAAACTATGCGTTCGGGGTGATGACCGGTGATGCGGATTTTGTATGTCTTAAATCCGTGTTTCGCAAGCAGACGGCGTGCAAAAATGGGATTCCAGACGCTGTAGTGGTCTATGGGGCTGTTTTCTAGAAATCTTCCCAGGGAACGACGAGCGGATATTCCATTACTGTTTGGTGTTGATAGCGCGAGGATGCCGCCTATCGGCAGGAGTTGATTTATTGCCCTCAAGGCCGGCTTCAGATTGGGAAAATGCTCGACTATATACCACAAAGTGATGATTTCGTACTGCTTAAGCGGAAGCGCATCGATTAATTCTTTGCTTGGAAAAGTCCCCGCCTGGGCTCTGATGCACAATTGCTGTTTGACATATCGTACCGCGTCTTCTGAGATATCCGTTCCGTGGGGCTGATAGCCAGCCTCCTGGGCGGCCAGCAGGAAAGGCCCGTAGGCACAGCCAATGTCCAGAAGTTTCATGCCTTTTCTTGCCCGCAGAGAAATGTTTCGAAGCCTCGGAATGGCTAGAAGCTTGATGTGCTCGAAATCCTCCAGATAGCTTTTGCCGTATTGCTGTTTATACTGTTCTCCAAAATACTCGGACGTGTATTTGGGAGGTGGCACAAAGCTGTAGAGTCCGATTACGCGGCAGTTGGAGCAGCGGTAGTAAGTCTTTTGGGGGAATCTTGCGATTACAGACGGAAGGAGTCTTTCGCAAACGCAGCAGCGAGGAGGTGGTACTTCGAGAGAGTTAAGCAATTTGACAATACCTTGATTGGAGGTTTGGACGATGTGTTTGTCGTTGATTGTGCGCACGACATTGCGAAGCTCGAACAGTGAATCCATCAGATGTTTAAGTCGTACGATTTTTCGCTTTGGCAATGAGATGGATTTCGGATTTACGTAGCCGATGCTTGGAATTTTCATTTTCCTGGAAAGCTTGGCATGATACCTGGTTGGTTCAATTGTGATAACCGGAATACCGGCGGAAATGGCTTCCCAGGCAGTAAGTCCGTAGGAACAGATTAGTAGAGAGTATTCGGCGAGTCGTATTCTGAGATTGCTCGGATGGTTAAGGATACCTATGTCGTGGTGAAAGCTTGACTTGAGCGCATTGTTTGGAAGGGTAACTTGAACTCGCGACGGGTTTATGCCAATTTCGTCTATAATGGCGGAGGCGACTCGGGCACTCAGTTTTGCGGGATCGTCAGAACCAAAACTTATCAGGATAGGCCCTTCGGATTTTGTCTCGTTGGAACGTGGAGGTAGGTTAAGGAAACTGGTTGAACTTTGATTTGCTTCGGAGTTCCTGAATCCGGGGATGGCATCGAGCACGAAGGGAGCAACTTTGCGAGCGGGGCCGGAATCGTCTAATAGCAAAGGGCTGATGCCCTGTTGTGCCCAGGGGGTCAGCATTGCCGGGGTACTTTTCAGTTGGTCGAAGACAGCGAGGATGCTTAATGGACGGGAAGAGGCTTTGGACGTCAAGATGGAATTAATTCTCGTACTTGACGAGTTGGAAATCAACAATACTTTGGAGCTGGGGAAATTGGGGATTTCTTGCTCCCACTCTTGAGGTTTTTTGACATCGCGGTAGTTGTCGTCGATGATTATTGCACTGGGAAAAATGATTTTGGCGATTGTTTCGCATGTACGTCTCATGTGACCCGAGCCTTGTTTGTGCCGGCTTAGGGGTAGGAAGATGAAGGCATCAGCTGGCATGCGTCTTCTCTTGCTGTAAGTAGGGAATGAGAACGTCAAGATCAATCGGTCGGCCTTTATAGAGTTTGTCGAAGATTTTTTTGAGAGCAATGTAATCTTCCTGAGTATCGAGAGTTATCCTGGCGGAGCCCTGGTATTCAATTCGCGCGGCTGGAATTTGAATTTTATATCTATGGGGACGCCTGTAGATGAATGGTGCCACATGCTCGCGTTCAAATGTGTCAATGGCTTCACGATGGGCATCTTCCAGGGCCCGGGCTTTTAGTACTTCCACTCCAGCGCCTACGGGAATTCGTGTGAGGCCGGTGTAATCCGCATCAGCTGCTGCGGCGAGGTTGAGGGAGGTTTGGGCGATTACAGTGGACACTAAAGGGTTGTCTCCGGTGGCGCGAAGGATGAATTTGCTCCGGTAATGCCTCGCCGCGAGTACGAAACGGGCTAGAACGTCGTCTTCAGGTCCGACAAATAGCTCCCAACCGGAGTTTTGCGCAATTGGCAGGAATTCATTTTCGGAGTTGCCAGTTGTTAGCAGAACCCGATGATTGGCTGAAACTGTATTCAGGGCGCACATTGCGTGTTCTATCACTCGCAGTCCCGCCAGATCGAGCAGTGCCTTCCGGGGGAGGCGACCGGAATCGAGACGTACTTGAAGAAATATGGCCGCTTCAACGAATGCTTTGTCAACCACTCCAGTCCCACAGTTCGGTGAGTTCAGCGGCGTCTTTCTTGAAACGATATTGATTTATCTGAACCCAGAGTTGGAGTTCGCGAATTTGTCTGCGCACGGCTCTCAGGCTCAAACCCGCAGAAAACAGCAATGACCATATTAAGCGGACTGGCAAACTTACAGAATCTCCATCTTTTCTAATCGCAAGGTTCTTGAGATAAAAACGCGAGTAGCCAATTCCCGGACTCAAATCCTCAATGGGGAGTTCATCCAGATAGGAAATTTTCAGTGACAGGTGAGTTCTTATTTCTTCGCCCCACAGCCAGGCTCGCATCCCATAGTCCATTTTTTGCCACCAGCTTTCTTCTATGTGAGGATCAAATCCGCCTATGCTCTGATGCTTTGTCTTGCTATAAATGCCGGTATAATCCCAGGGAATCAGGCTTGGCGTTCCGTTCTTCTCCGGAAACCGTGGCTGTGTATCAAAAACACGTCTGGCCCCGGCGATGGGACCTATCGATGTGGGAATGGTTCTCCCTTGATTGTCCACGAATACCGGTGTGGTGCAGAGTATCTCCGTGAGTTTCGGAAATGATGTGTTTGTTTTCATATCTCCTTGTAAAACATAGACATATTCGCTATTTGCTTCTCTTATGGCGGTGTTTATCCGGGCGCCAATCGTGGATTTCTGAGAAAATATCAGGAATTTAAGGTTTGTATACCGCTTGCTTAGGATTTCCAAGTTGTGGGGAGCCGGCCTCTGCTCCAGGGATAGAACTTCCGCGGAGTCAAGCGAACATATTTTTTGGAATAGCATGCTGCGGTATTGACGAGGGCCTCGATTCAGGATGAGGACGGTGAGAGCTGGCCTCTTGGCTGAGTATTTGCGGTGCCGGGAAATCCCACTTCCAACCACCGTGTATGGGCCATTATCATCCTCTGTCGTATTAGAAATTAAAGGTATAGTACTCATCACAATTAGCGCAGGGCTCCGGATAGACGTCTGCAACATGTTTTCTGTATAGAACGTCGCCTGAATTCCAAATCTTCTCGAGATTTTCCTCGAAAGCGTTGCCCAGGATATTTTTCCCCCGTATATCCTCACGACAAATGGGTACAGTTCCATCAAGAAGTATCGGCATGTCCCGCTTCAGATGCCAGCATGGGAAGCGTTGGAGAGGGGAGAGATTGGAGGGTTGGAGTTCGGGCAGGTACGCTGCAAAGCTGTTATACTTCTGTATAATTGTTTGTGCGCCCTTATTCTTCCAGTTCTGATGGAATACTCGCAAATGCTCCTCGTTATCCTTCATTCGAACGGCCTGTATCCAGCAGCTGCTTCCGAAGAGGCCTACGAGGAGCTCGGCCGTAGCTTCGGCCTCTTCCCGACCCTTTCCCCGGAGTTTTTCATAAAGAGCTGAATCGGCGGCATCCAGGGAAACTATCCACATGATGCGTCTCTTATCAACTTCTAGAGCCATATTTTTCAACATCTCATAAGACCATCCGATAGCGGACGTTTCGACTAGAAGGCGCGTTCGGGAGGTGGACGGACCAAGTGCGATATCAATAAGCTCTCTTATATCGGGGTGAGAGGCTGGTTCGCCCCAAAGCGATAATCCAAACACTGCATCAGGCGCGAATTCTACAATTCTCCTGCACAGTTCTGCGAATTTAGAGGTTTCAATGTGGAGGTTACCCTTTCTTGGATCGCCATATACCCTGGGAAAGGGACAGTATGAGCAGGCTTGCGGGCAGTGATTTGTTATCTGAATGGGAAAAAATGCAGGAATATCGCGGAGTAACAATTGGCTTCTGGGAATTATCTCGCATAGGGACTCGGCATCTGTGGCTCCTTGCCTATAGAGCTTATCAGCTATGTTCAGATTGCGCTGTGTGTCACAGGTTATAGAGATGCGGTCCATCCTGAGGTCTTTCTTTGAAAGGTGGGTTTCAACGTTGAAGGAGTTGATATCTTTTCTTAGTACTTCGAAGATGCTGTCGCGGGATGGAGGCAATTCCCTGTCCTCTGCATAGGGAAGCAATCTCTTAGGAAGGGTGGAGGCGAGAATTTCTGGAGTCAATCCGAGTGGATAGCCATCTGCAAATGTGTAATCGGCATTGTATTTGTAGTGGAGACTCCAAAGCTTCTCGCTCAACTTAGGGTCTATCAGGGGACTGTCGCCCCAGACATAGAAGAGCGCAGTGATTTCATCTAAACCGGTACTGCCTTGAACAGCAGTTTCCAGGGCTTCGATTAAAATTTTGTCGGTCCAGTTCGATTTTCGTATTACTCGCATCGAGGTGAGAGAGTGGTCCACCGAATCTTTTTGGATTTCGATCGCTTCCCCTGGAAGTTCTACTTCTCTGTCGGCGAGCAGGACAACACCGGTTATTTCAGGTATCAACCTTGTCCAGGAGATAACTCGTTCAAATGCTGACGGGCCGCCAAAAACTGGCTGATAAGTTAGTGGGGAGCTATTCACGATATTGACGACTGCTAGATTGCCCATGTGTATACACTCTTCTGGGTTTGCAGCTTGGTGACATTTTGGTTGTCGGGTTTTGCAGCTCGTTTTCGTTTCTTCAATTCACAATCCTAAAATCTTGCACTTATGCTTGATTAGCTGTTTTTCCTCATATTAAACTATCATTTTAAAACTGATGACTACCAGTCGGAACCCCTGTTTTCTTGCACTCTTCTCATTGCCAGTTTTACTGTCAATCTCGTGTTCGCAGGAGATGCCTGTTGAACGAACGCTTCGAAGACTTGATTTGGAATATGCCCTGGATCGGGAAGGAGACTTTCGAGTAAGTGTAAAACTCGATGACGGCAGGGAAACCATCGTGGGGATTAGTCCTGCTGTAGCGAATGAAAAGATTCGAGTGCGAAGTATGTGGTCGGTGGCTGGAAGAATTCCGGGGAAACTGCCCGACAGCCTTGCTGAAAATTTGTTGGCCGATGTCTGGGAGTCTCGAATTTGGGGGGGATGGGCCTTGGCTGGTATTACGTCGGATGGGAGACATGTTCTGGTTTATATCACACGAATCCCGGCGTCCTCTTCAATTCGGATGTTCAAAGAGGCTCTGATGTACACTGCGGAAACGGCGATAAATCTTCGCGAGGCTCTTTCATATTTGGAAGAAGGCGTTTAGCAATTCCATTAAGAAAAGAGTGGCGGCTGTTTTGATTTGAGGAAGTGATTGATGTCCGACAAAAAATTGCGAATAGTTTCTGTCACTGAACTTACGAGAGTTATCAAAGAGCAACTTGAGGGATCCTTCCCTGAGGTGAGAGTTGAAGGCGAAATATCAAATTGCAAGCTCTCCGGAGCGGGGCATATCTACTTCACTCTGAAAGATTCTGGCGCAGTTATTTCCGTAGCCTTGTTCAGGGGTAGAGCTCTGAAAACGAGAACAAAACCTGCGGATGGAATGACGGTGGTAGTTACCGGCAAGATTGATGTGTATCCGCCTCGCGGTTCTTACCAGCTGATAGCAACTGATATCCTGGTATCTGGCCGAGGAGAACTGCTCAGAACCCTCGAACAACGAAAAAAGGCGTTGGCATCCGAGGGACTGTTTAATCAGGCACGTAAGAAATTCCTCCCTCTTTATCCGAGAAGAGTTGCTCTTATCAGCTCTCCGACTGGAGCTGCATTGCAGGACATTCTTCAAGTGCTTGCGAGACGTTCCGCCGCCCCCAAGGTTACGATTTTGCCCTCATTAGTACAGGGAACTGAGGCGGCAGAAACTATTGCCACTCAAATAAGAAGAGCCTCGGTTTATAATCTGGGAGATGTGGTAATTCTGGCCAGGGGCGGTGGCTCCTGGGAAGATTTGATGGCGTTCGATGAAGAGGTTGTCGTTCGAGCTATCAGCGATTGTTCAATTCCCCTGATAAGCGGCGTGGGCCATGAAACTGATGTGAGCCTTGCAGACCTTGCCGCTGATGTCAGGGCGCCTACTCCGTCGGCAGCGGCCGAACTGGTGAGCGATCGCTCAGAGGATTTAATCCTTCGTGTCAAAGGACTGACAAGGGACATCGTCTGGGCATTTCAAACACGTCTCAATGCCATCGAATTGCGTTTCAGCAAGCTCAGTGTTGCCGAGTTGGCAAGTGCAGTTACCGCACGTCTGGAGGAGGCCCTGCGCAGGAGCGATGAGGCTCGGGAAGCTATGGAGGGAGCCATCAGAAACCGCCTTATCGAGCTTAGGCACAGACTGCAACTTGCAACACGCGCCTTGATTGATGGATCCCCAAGAACCATAATGAACCGGGGATTCTCGCGCATCACGATGCACGGCATTGGCATTAACGATTCCGCCCAACTTGCAAAAGGTGATAGAATAGCGATAGAGTTCGCCCGTGGGGGGGCAGATGCAGAAATTCTTGAAACGAGATTGGTATTGAGCAATGGAAGGATTTGAAGAACGGTTGGCTCGTTTGGAGAAGCTAGCCGTAAAAATACGCGATAGAGACGTTCTCCTGGAGAAGGCTGTGACAATGTTCGACGAAGGTGTGGAATTGTCAAAGGGTTTAGAAGAAGAACTTCAAGGGCTCGAGAGAAAAATTGAGATTCTTTCGAACGAACCCCCATTGGATGGAAGCGGCAAGGTGGAACTCAAGCCCTTCTAGTTTTTTTGACTCGGCGGCAACTGAACCTTGTCACCGGCTCTTATCCCACGGCTCGTGAACCACCCTTGGTTGACTTCCAGGGCATATCGGACATATTTACCCGATTGAACGGGATTCAGGCTCAGAGGCTTCATATCTCGAATCTCCCGTATCGTCCCGTCAGAAGCGATAAACGCGATCGAGAGCGGCAACACTGTATCCTTCATCCAAAATGATAATTTTGATTCCTTTTCATATACAAACAGCATGCCCTGATTTTCTGCCAGCCGCCTGCGAAACATCAAACCCGCAATATGTTCCTCGCGTTCATCGGCGATTTCAACTCTCAATTTGTATCCGGAAATATACATGTCCTCCCTGGCCAAGGTTTCCGCTCCACAGCTTGATATCACTACTAGAAGAATAGGAAAAAGCCGAGAGATGAATGTCGCATCCAAATTCCTCTCTCTGACGAATCGAAGGTTCCGTGAACAGTGGGTGCCGGTAAGAGTCATTTCAAAACTCACCGAGGAATTCATCACGTGCCTGAGCCAACCAGGCCTTTCGATTGGAATCCTCCTCCAGAGCCGCGTTAAACACGATTCTATCCAAGTATTTCACGGTTAGGGGCTTCTCCATTGTCAACCTGGTTTGATTGTCTTCCCAAACAATCTTGTTCGGGTTTAAATTAGATGGGGTTCCGTATTTGTTTTCGAGCGCAGAGTAAACGGAATACCAGTCAACAATCTGAGAATCCAGCTCAAGGACAATGGCGATTAGCGAATTCTCTTCAAACTGGAATAGGCATCTGCTGATGAACAGAGACCCCTCAGTATCTATCAAAGACGCTCTTGGGCGCTGGAGCAAGCTTAAATCAGGGTCGCCTTGATAGTTAAACCAATTATCCAGCCTGAGATTGTCTTTAACTTCGTTTGGACTCATCCCAAGAACGAAGCTTCGATATGTACGAGAAATTCCGGTTTTTTCAGAGGATTCGATGGTTTGGGGGTTGAGGTTCGTGGGCAAAACGAAAACCAATATACCCATCATAAATTTTCCTATAAGTTCAAATCTTACTGTAAGCCTCTCTGCCCCAATTTGGATTGCAGTCATTTAGTCATTGTATCGGCTATTCGAGTTCTTGAAGATAGGATTTGCGGTTGAAACACATACTGCCTATGTACATGATTATTGCATGAAGGCCGATTTCCGAAGCTTGATAATCTCCACTTTCCTTCTGTTGCTTGCAGGTAGAGTTTTCAGCGACAGCGATAAGGACATCCAGATCGATGAATACGAGTCATGGAACTATATTCGCCATCCCCGAATGGAAAAAGAGGATTATCTTAGACAATCAGTTTTCGCATTCCAGCCGGGCTTAGAGATAATCACCGATTTAGATGATGTTAAAATTCTGCTCTCTGGTGAAGAGGTTGGCCGAACACCCTGGGAGCAAAATAATCTGGAATCAGGTCAATACCAGGTTCGATTGATATTCAGGGGTTTTGAACTAAACGAATTTTCGGTGACTGTCCACAACGATCGACGCACCGTAGTTACTGCCGAAATAGGAAAAGGCACATTGATATTGAAGGATATGCCGAGTGGAGCGGTAGTGGAAATAGATGGAAAACTGTACTCCGGCAATGAAATTTCGTTAAAAGCAGGCAAGAAACGCTTAAGAATAACTGCTTTCGGTTGGGAAACTAGCGAATCGGCAATAGAAATTCCGCCTGGCGGAAGAGTTGAATGGCGCTATGACGGGATGCAGGAAGCTTTTAAACTTGAGGAACTTAAAGTTGTGCCGAAATCACTTCCTTCGAACGATCGGCGAGGATTTAGAATCAGTTGGTCAGCAAGTTCAAGTGGGCGGGTTGTATTCAAAATTTTGAGTCCGGATAACGAACTGATAACCGAGATACCAGTAACAATTTCATCCACACGGAACTCAATATATTGGCTGCCGATTAGGAAGAACGGCAGTGCCTTGACCGACGGTACATATAGAATAGTTGCAATCGATATTGACAAAAACAATGCTAAGGACATCTCAAGGGCTTCGTTGATGATTGACTCGCGATTTCAGCGAGAGGCTCGCCTTATGCTGAATACTCTGCCCGGATTGCTTTATGCCCCTGGTTCTTCCATGCTGTCACCTGGAGTCTGGCAGATTGCCATGGGAGCTGGTGCCGACATTGATATTGGAGATTCTAATCTCTCCAGCGTATTTCCTGTCACAGTTGGATTTAGAATATCCCCGAGTCGCAGGTGGGAAATCAGCGCAAAATTCGATGTGAGGGTTCGCAATTCGTTTGACACCACAAGTGTTTACTCGTCTCTATCCGGTTCGTGGCGCATCAACTCAACTACAGGACCATTCAAAATCAACTTGGCACTGCTTCTTTCCCACGACGGCTTTGTCTCTGAAATCAATCGCATCCCTCAGAAGAATTTCACAATGATTCTACCCGGACTCCATTTCATAACTCCGATGGAACTCTCTTTCGACAGTTGGCATCTGATACTCTCGCCAATTATCTCCCTTACCTTCATCGGCTCAGACAACGAGAACTGGCGACTTGCGGGTCCGGTTCGAAGCGTTCAATCAGTTGGATTAGGGGTATATCACGAAAGCGAGAAGTATCTGGTAGGAATCTCTACGGCACTCAGGGGGCCAGATTTCCCCCAGGGGTTTGTTGACCTAACACTCTGGAGTGGTTTGGAAGGCCGTTTCGACCTTTTAGGAGACGCATCGTATTTAGCAGTATTCACCGGCGTTCGATACCTCAATGTGAATCCCACCATAAGCGTTGGTATTGAAATGGGGTTAATCGGCTAGAGGCTTGTTAGAGTTGTTCAATTCTTAAACCAATAACTTGCGATAAAACCTACGATCACTATAATCAAAGCACTTAGAGACCAATACAACAAAGAACGCCATGGCCTGTCCTCGCGATTTCTGTTTCGAGCGACGGTTCGGCCCGCAGCCTTGCCAACGAAGCTCCCACTATCTGCGCTCCCACACCGCGGACATCCATTAAGGAATTCACGGCTACTGCCAATCTTTTTGCACTTGGGGCACAGTACGCCTGAAAAGGAAACCCCACACACAGGGCAGGACTTCGCATTCCAGTCAACCTTCGACTTGCAAACCTCGCAATAATAGATGTCGCTCATTGCTACAGGCATTCATAAGTCCAGAGTGTCAGATCATCGTCCTGTGGATCCTCTTGAAGATGGGAGAAGTACACATAGGGTGATTTGCCATCATCTTCCACGGGGTGGTTATAGAATTCGTTGTACTCTAGGAAATGGTCTCTCAAAAAAGTGGCGATTTTTCGGTCAACTCTGACTCGCGTGGTTAGTTCGCCGGATTTATCGGGCACAATGCGGAAAACCTTTTCGACAGAGGCTATTGCAAGTACTGTATCTTCGCCATTTCCTCTGAGGGTGGAGAAATCAAAATGCAATGGTTTCCCAATAGTTAAATCACATCGCCGTTCAAGAATAAATTCTTGCCTGTTCATGGCCGCCTCAATCACCTGATTAATGCGAATCGAATCGAATTCTTCGTTTGCATTGCCAAGACTCTTGTACCCCTCCTCAATGAATCTCGCGTCGGCTTCCCGGACGGATTCAGGTAGCTTCTCAAGGGATACTGCTTCAAATCTTTCATTCCTAAATATATGATGAGCTTCCTCGATACCGTCCGTGTAAAGAAACAGAATATCGCCCCTGTTCAACTTACCACGAATCACTGAGTACATAGCAGGCTTCATTTCTATCAGTGATGAGTCTATTTGCCCTGTTGCCGGCGCTTCTGGAAGCTCAATCACCTTCATTTTTCTACTCTTCCCGTCAAATATATGAACAAGATTATCTCCCGCATGGATCATCTCATATTCAGAGGTTCGTACATTGATAACAGACAGATTGAACGCAGCAAAGCGTCCCTGAAATCCTACCTCATTGATTAAATCGTTAATTCCAAAGGTGAAATTTCGAAGATCGTAGGAAAGTCGCCCTGAAATTTTCGCAGATTCTCTCACTTTTCTGAAGTAGTCAACATAAAGCGCTGCAATCTGCACCATAATCAATGAAGCTGTCACCCCATGTCCGGATATATCAAGCTTGATCATCACGTAATGCTCTTCATCGAGTTGGCGGAAATCAAAGTAATCACCTGAAACAGCATCCGCACCTTCGTAATAGCCAAACAAGTGGAAGAAGGGGTTTCTCGCTCCTCCGGTGGAAAGTTTAATGCCATGCTCATTCTGTTCCAGAGGTAAGAAGGTTTTCTGAATTTCCTGTCCTGCAATCAGTTCTTTCTGTTCGAGCGCTGCATTGAACAGTCCTCGAACCATTCCGTTTATTGTATCGACAAGTTCCGAGAGTTCATCCTTTGACTTGGATACAATTTCGAACGACTCGTGCTCCAGCATATTCGGCTGGTCCCTAATTGAGCTAACTCCCCGTATGATGGCTTGAATCGGCTTCAACATCAGCGAAGATACGAAAAGTGCAACAATGATTCCCAATACTAAAGAGGCAATTGACGCGCCAAGCGTGATTAGCAGGATGCGCCTTTGTACCCGGGCCAGGGATGTCCTGATATCTTCAACCGAGACAGCTAATCGAACTATTCCTTTAAAAATATCTGGAGTTTGATCGTCAATATAGAGTATTGGTTTGTAGAAAATAAAACTGTCCACCTGGTCCGAACGAAGAGCATCTGCATTAAACTCGGGATATACGCTGAAAAATTGATTCGATATGTCCAATAGAACGTTCTCTATCAGTTTACGCTGTGCAGCCAGGGCATCCTCGGCCTCGACATAAGCCAAATCGCTGAAATTGAAACTGGGAAGTATTCTACTCAATTCACGGTTGTAGTTATCCCTTAGATCACCCAGTGTTCTAAGCATCAAATCCAAATCCGCATCCTGCGCAGCTTCTAATACGCTTTCTTTCATCAGTTGGATCGATGAACTTAATTCGTCTTCCAAAGCATAGAAACCAATTTCAACCTCCTGCGGCATCAGATTATTGCGCTGGAGAAAATCTGTCACAATACCGCGATCAGTCTCGGAAAGGGTACCTTGCAAAGTGTAAGCATTGCCGGATTCGAGTTCATACAGACTCTGAAATATTTCTTTCTCCTTCATGTCTAATCCGGCCAACACTTGAGCATATTCGTTCCGGCTCAATTCTTTAGGTATCTCAAGTTTGTTCAGAATATTCGGGTCGTTTGTGGCCCAAATGTAATCATACCCATCACTGGTTGCCCGCAATCCATTGTTACCTATTTCACCTCTGGGGCCTGTTACCGTAGTCCAAAGAGCGTCGGGAAGTGCATCGATACGATCAGGAAGCAACAGGAGGCTGCCACGATCGGCAGTTAGGATACTTGTTTCAGCGCTCGAAGAGAGAGTTTCGGTTAATAAGTGCGATTCGTTTTCAAGTCCCTCGGCGAGGGTATCGCGTTCCATACTTACCCAAACAGCGCCAAGAACCACAGCGATCATAAGTATGGTTAGTAGAACCATAAGGGTGAATGCGAACGAAAATTTGGCCTGAAGGCCCATACCTTTTCTTTTGAGTAACATGGCTATTTCCTTCCGTGCGGTGGTGATTAATGGAGATTGATTCAAGATAGCTTCGGCATTGACACTAAGCGCATGAGCTTCCCTGGTAATAACAACAAGCCTGATTATCGTCAGTATAATTGCGGCAGCACAGAGCAAAACTACGATGCCGAGCAACAGCCTGTTACCGCTAAGTCTTGCGGACGAGTCCAACGGAGTCCAAAGAGGCTCGTAGGTATAGGCGTCGTAAGGTCCGTATTTGACATTACCGCTTGAATCGAGACTCATCGCTAATTCCCAAAAGGCGACACCTCTTAAAGGATGATTGATGCCGATGAGATAAGTACCCTCGCGAAGATTGTCAATCGGGCCTATTTCTGCTTGAATATCGCTTTGAACGCGCAGCAAATTGGATTCCAGGCTAAAAGCATAATCCCAGGGTTCCTGACCATCTTTATCAATTATTCCTCCGAGCAGGTATCCTCCTGCCTGGAAGCCCCTGCCGGTGAGGCTCAAGTAGACTCGCTCCTCATAGTCTGTTCGTTTGCTAACAAGCGATATATAAGTTACCGGGATATAACTATCCGCCAAAAGTATCGTGGTATTTGGTTTTCCCTCGTTACCGGCCCGATCAACGGCCGATATTGAGAAGGCCCAGATGCCGTTGTCAATATTGACTTGCCTCAGTGAGTTCTCAGATGTTTCAATTACTCCATTCTCTCCGACAGGCAGCACCGATTGCTGATCCAGGGTCTCCAGCATTTCTGAACTAACGGATGAGGCCAACCTTGCCATACGCCATCGATAGTAGGCGGCGGGTTCGATTTCTCCGCTATCCCATGCGAGTGTGAAAGTGTTTGACTCCAGGAATCCATCATCTCGAGTAGAAGGAGACCTGATGACAGGCGGTGGTGGTGGAGTGAGATCCAGAGTGTATGTCAGACGCAGCGGCTCAGACCAATTGCCAGCCATATCTTTTGCGATGAGAGTAAAATACAGTTCACCCTCATCTTCATTCTCGTCAAACTCCTTTCGTACTTGGGTCACGTTGTATATCTGATCCTCCTCCTTTATCGAAGGCAGGTTGTTCGGATTCTTAGACCAACGCCAGCTATATGATAGAATTCCCGATGAATCTTCTGGCGGATCCCACTCAACCACTACAGACTTACTATTTCCGGGCTTAAAGGAATCAAAATTTGCTGAGCGAAGACGAGGTGTATCTACGTGAAGATCAGGCTTGAGAAAAATGACTCGGGGAGTTCTTCCACTTCTGTCTTCCCAAAGAAAATATGTGTTGCTTCGATAGTTAGCGGCCTTGGGAAAGGATGCGGAATTTTGATCTGCGCCGCGTGTTTTGGAATTCAAGGGAGCGGCCTGAACTTGATAGCGTACTTCAAATGGATCGGCGCTTGCCTCCCGCAATGCAATTCGAATGCCACTGCTGTCGAACCAGTAAAACCAAATTCTACCCTTGATATTGACAATTTTTGATGAGAAACTTGCACGGTTGGACTCGAATGAAACTGTTTCAACCGAACTAGATTTTGGCTTGCCATCTGAGCCCAAAACAGCAGCAGCTATTTCCGAAAACTGATCTCCCTTTCGTCGCTCCCAAGTGACGAGAATTTCACCATCGTCATCAATGCCAAGAGAAGGCCGCTGATTATCCCACTCCTGCGGATTGCTAGCCGAACCCCGGGGAAGTATTTCCTCTGTTATTGGAATTGCTGGAGCCCATGGCTCTCCTTTTGAACGAAGTTTGAGGTAAAGCTGGTAGACTAGATTGTCTACACCCGCTCTCTGGGTTTGAAATACTACATACTCCTGATTTTTATAAGATAGATATGCCGGGAGGAAGTTCTGATCTAAAATTGCACCGTCTTTGGCTCTATCTAAATCGATGTCAATAAACTGTTCTGCCGCATTCCAAACAACGCCATCGGCTGAATCGGTGGAAAAAATAGTGAGCATAGAATCTCGATTGGGCGCGATGTCCGGAACCGAGATTCGCCTGGTGAAGAAAATCCGAAATTCACCCTCGTTATCCGTAACCAGAATGGGCGCCACTGGAATATCGACATACTCAGAAGCCGGAGGGAAAACTGCGACCTGTTGAAATTCACCTCGATCCTGGGGCTGCTTCTGTCTGTATACCTTTACTCCATTGCTTGCAACGGCAACTAATAAACGCCCGTCAGAATCTGCTGCCACTGAATACAGAAGAACTTCCTCCAGCCAGCTGTACTGAAGGTTCTCTACCACAGTGATCGGCGATTCTGCCCAACCATTTTTTTCGTTATAGAACTGGGCACGGATTGTAACTGTTGTATTTCTCTCATCGGATTCTCCCTCGAATTCCTGCCATAGGATAACCAGGTTCTCACCAGCTTCAACAAGTTCAGGGAAACGCCCTGCATTCTTGACTGGCTCTGGGGAATCCCAGAACAGGTATTCTTGAGCATCTATGTTGATTGGAGCAAATAACAAAACCAGGAAGGCAAGCTTTTTGCGGGTAGTTTTGATTTTCATCGCTATTCGATATCCAGCCAATACTTAATCTTCATAACCTCAGGATGCCTAATGAAAACTGGAAAGGTGTTAATTATGGATCGATATATAGTTTCAACTGAACTCTTGTTATTCCGGTGTCTCTGCTCGTCGGCCACCGCAATGAGATTTCTCAAATTATCAGGCAGAGCTCTTGGTTGAGTATAGAAGCGTATCTCATCTTGAAGATTTGCCGCATCGATATTGTTTTCCCATAGTTGAAGTGCCGTGTTGAGGCGTTCGATTAAATCCGGCGAAGCCGTTGCGATCGCATCGGTAGTAAGGTTAAGGGTCTGCGTCCAATCACTTCTAACTGATTCAGTAATGCGAACACTCTCCTCTATTTCCGCCTCTGTGGGCAGAAGAATGATTCTTCCAAGATATATATCAACTCTTTCAATTGTCGATTTCAATCCCGGGAAGTCTGGATCGAATTCAAAAACCGCACGCAATTGAGGATCCAGCGGTGGGTTGAAACCGATTCCCGTTATCAATACCTCACTATTCCCATTTCTCACAGCGGCATTCGCATTTTCAATCAGCTCCCTGACTGTTTCAGTGTATTTCTCTGGCTGCTTGATTTTTAGAATTTTCTTTTGCAACAACAATGCCGCCGAATTACCGGAGAATACATTCAAGACTTCTTGTACCAAATCCTCAGCATCAGAAAATGACTTCAGGGCATTTGTATTTCGCTGGTTAGCAGTATCTGTTTCCAGTTGGCTAATTCCTTCCTGGTAACGCTGATTCGCCAAATTGAGATATTGATTCATTTCCCCAAATAGAGGATCGGAGGGTTCAATTCTGGTTTTCAAGGAGGAGTGCTGAGCCGTTCTAAACCGAACAATCCTAAGTCTTAGCCTCGTATCTTCCTCGCCAAATGTACTAACCCAGAATTGCTGTGCGAGAAGTAGTAAGTCCAACCCATCATCAAAAAGTCTTTCAGAGAATTTATTGTCAGCCTCAGCAATAGCGTAGTCTCGGACAGTGACTGCAAGCTGCCTTGGTTCATTATACGCGATTCTTTCCAATTCCGCCAGTCGCTCTTTTATTCCTGAGTCAACTGCAATGTCCATATCATTATTTTCTATTTCTGAAAACAAATCATGTGCGCGAGCCAGGGTGACTACTAGTGAAATATAGGAATCCTTGGCTCGGTAGAAATCGTTTATGTTATTGTCAGCCTGTCCCTGGATGTCAGCCTCTCTCGCCGCTTCCAGTAATCCTTCAGCTTCACTGAGAGTTGCGAGCGCTATAGTCTCAGCCCGCAATGCAGCGTTCTGCCTAGCTATTGCACTAGCCTGGATAGCCAGCCACTGATCTTTTAACTGCGCAATACCCACTAATAACGCATTGGTTTTGTCATCATACTCAGCCAAATCTTGTTCCACCTCATCATCAAGCGTGATTTCCAGCGTTTTAGTCACAGTGAGGAAGAAATCATCAATATCCCCGGAAAAAGCTTCTATCGATACTAAGAAAGGAGCTATAAGAAATTCTATCGCTGCCTTGGGTTTGTCTTCATCCAAAAGATTATTAGCGGAGACAGTCTTTGTATCGCTCTCTTGAATCAAGTCCTTAAACTTGGAATCCAGAATTCTGTAACGCGGGTCGAAATACTGAAGAAAGGCACTGGATTTTTCACTTGACAGGGACTTCAGCAACTCCAGCAGCTCTACTTGCAAATCATTGACAATTCTCCAAACGCTCGCATTGACTATCTCTCCACTCCCGGCAATCTGATCCGAATACTGGTTCCAATCGAATAAAAGGTTCTCAATTTGATTTGTTGAATCCCATACCATCTCGGACAAAATTTGTACCGACTCGATATCAACATCCGGTAGGCTTTCCGATCCAAAACTCGGCAACCCACTTGTGATTTCAATCAGCACTATGCGAATCTTAGACGCCTCTGCAATGGTTTGAAGCTCCAAGAAAATGGATCCGAGTTGACTGGCAAATTCCGAATTCTCGGAATCTGCAAGGCTCGCCAAATAGTTGTTTGCCAGCGCTGTGAATTCCAACACGTGTTCCGTATTAACCCCGGAAAGAGAGAACAAATCTGCACTTTCAGTCCATAGTCGAGATTGATAATTACTGATACCCTCGAAGTAAGTGGAAGAAACTACATCCAGCATTGTTGTCAGAATTTTGAGAAAAGAACTCTCCCATTGAAGTCTCTGAGCGTAAGCTATTCCTTCATCCCTGCCAGTTCTACCATTCAAAAATGATATCACCCTGTCGTAACGAAAATCTTCAGGGATTCTATCGAGATTCTCGTGAAGCTGATTCATTGTTTCGCCTAACCTGTAACCAAGTGACAGTATTGTCCTCGCTTCCTGGTATTCGAGATTCAATAAAGCAACAAGGTCGAACTCACTCCAATTGGCAAGATTGTCGCGAGATATAACTGTGGATGCCACAGCGACATTGCTCGAAAGGTTCGAACTGATTTGACTCCACCTGTCGATTAGCGATGTAAGTTCCGAAATGATTTTATCTCCTTCCGGAGCATAACGCTTATATGCTTCAAATATCGTTAGGTTTCTGTTGGGCAACGACGAAATTACTTCAATATCCGAAGGTTGTACCGCATCTCTATATTTCTCATAGGTTTGACTTTCACCAAAAACATCGTCAATGAAGCCCTGTTCATATTCATAAATGGCTTCGCGATATAATCCTTGTTTGATTTTCTCGTTTCCTCTTGCGAAGAAAATTTCCCGCCGCAATAAATCCAAGGTTCGTCTAAACAAGCTCTCAACAATTGCTATTTTCTGCCAGGTATCACTGGTAGGATTTCTATCCTTCATTTTGATTTGCTGTATCGTTTCTTCAGTTTTTACAGCTTTCTGATCTAAACTCAATGCTTCTGAAGCAAGGACATTCTTTATCTCTTCAAGCAGTCCTGTAATCTCATCTTCTATGCTCCGGATTTCGAGAACAAATTTCTGCACCAATTCTATTTGGTTTGGGTATGCCTTACCGATTTCAACCAAAATACTCATGGCCTCATCCAGTTGTCCTTCTTTGATGAGTTTTGAAACACGTTCAAACTCAGGATGCGGCATCGAATCCTGTTTGAAATCAGTTCTGCCGCCAGCAGATAGTGGGGCGGTTAGACTCATAAACAAGAGGCCAAGCAGAAAGACGTCATACCGCCCTCTCCTTGAGTTTTTCATCATCACTGATGTGCGTGTTCTCCTTGCCAGTTTCTTGGTAGCTGAAGCTACACATCTTAAAAGGCAATCAATGTTTCTATCGATCTTCTTATAGAATATATCGACAAAACTGATTTCGTCACAAATTGTGAACTTTTTATCGGTTGTTTTACGAAAAACCCGATATACTTAGGATACGAATGAAAGCGCTGCTTATAGTGCTGGGAGTCGTTGTAATAACTCTTCCCATCTGGAGCGACAGAAATGATATCTATAAGGGTTTATCCAGCGCTTCCGGAATAGATCCAAATGCCGGACAGAATTCTTTCTATATCCTCAGCATCCCAAGCGGGGGCAAGTATGAAGGTATGTCTACGGCCCATACCGCTATAGCGCTTGACGGGGGCTATCTGGAATCAAACCCTGCAGGCGGATCGTTCTTGCCTGAAACCATACTCAGCTTCTCCCATCTGGACTGGATTGCGGATTCTGGACTTGAGACAATTACCTTTGCGTTCAGGCCGGAGAAGAACGAAAATTTCGGGATTGGATTCAGCACAAAATTCCTTCATATACCTTTTGTGGGATACAATCAATGGGGCGCACAGTACGATCGACATGGCTCATCCGCCGTCGGCTGGTACACGGAATTATTGACCACAGCGGCTATATCTTACAACTTTCTAAGGAGTTTCTATTTCGGCGGTATTTCGGTAGGCGCAAGTCTCAAGGTTGGATATCGTGGGGTGAGTTCGGCTCTGGAACCAAATCAGGGCGCCCCCAGTCTCCTGGGCGATTTTGGAGTAATGACCCAGTTCAATGTATTCAAAGCTTATGTGGGGCGAGATATGAACAGCAGTGTCGGGTTTGCCATAAAGAACCTTGGAAAGGAGTTTATTGACAATCCTGATCCACTGCCAACCTCCGCCAATATCGGACTCTCGTATAAACCAGCACGCCCGATCACCTTAGCCTTTGATTTGAACTTTCCATTCAATCTGAATGGCAGCACACCCGGCAAAATTGCTGTTGCATTTGGCTTAAATGCCGATATCATTAAGTCTGTTTCCGCTCATACTGGAGTATTTGTCAAAACTGGCAAACCAAGATTCACGGTCGGAACGGATATTACATTGAAGGATTTTACCATCCAGACCAATTATACCCTCGATCTTGCCAGTCGGCCCGAATTATTTGATCGCATGAGTATAGCGATAAAGCTGAACATGGATACAGTGAAGCAGCTGCTGCAGAGAGATGATGCTCAAGCTCTTTATCTGGAAGGACTGGACGCCTATTCAAAGGGAGACTTGATTCTGGCCATTAGTTACTTTGAGAATGCCATTTCTCTAGATCCATCTTTCACTCCGGCAGTGGAAATGCTAGCTACCGCACGCGCGTCCCAGCAAATTGAAGAAGAACTCCGCCGGTCGTTGCAATTCTAATCTGTTTTAGGCATCTTTCGCATCAATCTAGATAACAGCCTTGAATTTTCTTTAGTTGTTCTTGGCATAGATTCAACTGTAGACTCCAGGTTTAGGACGAAGCGGTGAGAAAAGAAGCTTCAAATAGTGAAACCCTTAAGCGTTATATCAACAGACTCAAGAAATGGCCTGAAGATAAGCCACCAACTCCAATCGATCTAAATTCCTTGCAAAGGGAAATACGCCTTACTAGTGCTGAGAAAGACAGACTTGACTTCCTGGTGGAAAACCATGAGCGTCGTGCGAGAGCAGCCCTGGACACCAACGCATACAATCAAGCAATCATCGAAATGACCAAAGTGGTTCAATTAAGTCCATTGGATCCGGCCTCTCGAGTTGAACTAGCTAGTATCTATCTTCAAAAATCTCTCGAAAGGGGTTACAGAAGAAAAGATCGTCTGCGGGCTGTAAAACTTGCTAAAACAGCTCTAATACTGAATCCAGCAGATACCAAGGCAAAATTATTTCTTCGCAACTATCGCAGAATGAATTCCGACTTTTCCGCGATAAAAAACCGCAAATACATATTGCCGATAATTTTGCTCGCTGGGATAGCCGGAGCGATAGCCATATGGCAAAGAGACTTGCCAAGCAATTCCAATGCAGCAGCCAGGAATAGCTCAGGCACATTCCCCCTCGTATCAAAACAGGAAGTTTTTCCGGAAACAAGAACAATTGATGTCGACATTGTCGATCTTGCCAGCGACGATTGGGAAACGGAAATCATTCAGGCAGAAGTGGGACGGCGAAATGATGACTCATTTGTAAAAATTCTGGGGAAACTTAGCACCTCGAAAGAATATGTAGAAGGGATGCGCCTGCTTGTTAAAGGGAAAGATGTCTCAGGGGACACTCGATTCACCATACCCTGGACCATCTTGGACAATGATTCACCTGCAATGTCCCCTGGTGATAGTACGTCTCTCACGTTGTTTCGCTGGCTCGTTGATTCCGAAATTTTTATCGATAAACTGGAAATCACACTTTCCGATCTCGAATTGCTGCAGGAGAAGCCAAAATGGGATTGGAAAAACCCCGTTCTGGTTTGGGATATACCCAGACCTGAAGGTGTTTCAATTGATGCGAGGATTAGACGATTTGAATTAATTGAGGCATACGATCGTTTGGTATTGACAATGGAACTTGTCCTGACGAATAGCGGGATGCTGGACATCTCCAGATTGTCCATGAATATCTCTCTGGGCTCAGATTTCCCAAACTTTTTTTACAACCCGGTGAAAGCGGGAAGCCCCCCCATGTCCATGGAGGAAAGGCGCGTATGGATCGTAACAATGGGTTTTCCGCTCGATGCTGTTCTTGTGGATCGAGATGTAATCATAAGGATAACCGAGCTTGGAAATTAGGCTAGTGATAACTCCCAGCTAGTGAAATACCCACACCTGATTAGCTCATCCTGCCTGAACCAGATGTAGGGAATCAAGGAGAAACGCTAGACTCATCAAGTTCGGCTTCCAGACCGTATTCTTTTATTTTGCGATGAAGCGTCTTTCTTCCGATTCCAAGCGCCTCTGAGGTGCGGCTCTTATTCCCGCCAAACATATTTAGATTTGCGCGAATAATCAGCTTCTCAGACTCGGTCATTGGAGTTCCGGGTTTGATTCTTATGTCATTTTCATTGCCTCGAGAGGTGACATAATTCGGAAGATCGTCGGGTCCTAAGTAGGAGTACTTGCTCATTACAACGGCGCTTTCGATTATGTTCCTTAATTCCCTCACATTTCCCGGCCAGCTATACGATCTTAACGCCATCGCCGCTTTAGGTTCCAAACCAAGAATCTCCCGTTTGTTCTCACTGGCGAATTCTTTCAAAAACCTTGCTGCCAGCAATGGTATATCCTCGGGTCTTTCCCTTAGGGGGGGGATATGAATGTTTACTACATTGAGCCTGTAATAGAGATCTTCCCGGAAACGACCGGCAACAACCTCTTCCTTCAAATTTCGGTTGGTAGCCGCGATTATTCGAACATCGACAGATATAGTTGACTCTCCGCCAACCCGCTCAAAGCTTTTTTCCTGCAGAACGCGGAGAATCTTAATCTGGGTAGATTGATTAATCTCACCTATTTCATCCAGAAATATTGTTCCCCTGTCGGCTAATTCAAAACGTCCCCTGCGTTGATTCACCGCGCCGGTAAAAGCGCCTTTTTCATGCCCGAAGAGCTCTGTTTCCAGGAGAGATTCAGATAGCGCCGCGCAATGCACCTTGACTAAAGGAGCCTTGTTTCTGGGTGACTGATCATGGATTGCATTGGCCACTAGCTCCTTGCCGGTACCGCTCTCACCTGTGATAAGAACACTTGCCTTTGTGGGAGCAACTTGCTTAAGCAACTCAAACACATGATGCATAATCGTACTCTTGCCCAAAATTTCCGCACCCAGTTTCTGTTTTCCCAACCTGGAAATCTCGGCCTCAAGTTCCTGGTGCTTACGAGCTAATTCCCTGCGGCTAAGCGCCCGTTTAACGAGCAAGCCGAGCCGTTCAAGATTCACCGGTTTTGTAACGAAATCATAGGCTCCGTCGCGCATCGCCTCTACGGCGTTGTCCACTGTTCCATGGCCAGTGAGAATAATTACCGGAATCGCAGGATAGGCAGAAACAACCTTCTTCAACAATTTATCACCAGGAAGTTTGGGCATCCGCAAATCGGCCAAGATTAAATCTATTTCAGTCTTGTGCATTTGCCTCAGCGCTTCCTGTCCATCCTCGGCTTGAACAACTTCGTAACCATCCATTTCAAGAGACTTTGCAAGTCCCGAACGGATATTTTTTTCATCGTCGGCAACCAGAATTCTGAAAGTCATCTTTTCTTCCTCGACTTGCACAGCTGGCTACAAAGAGTAACAAGGGCAATCATATAGTTCCTCCCGAAATCAGCTTGCGTTCAATCTGGGGAATGGGTAGTGTAATCTGAAATGTGCTTCCTCTATCCGGATGAGAATCCATTTGCAAATCACCCCCATGCTCCTTTATAACCTTGTATACCACCGTCAAACCTAATCCGGAACCCGTATCACGGGTTGTAAAAAAGGGCTCGAATACTTTCCCCTGCAGTTCTTCGGGAATACCTTCTCCCGTATCGCTTACAATGATTATTATGCTGTCTTGTTCCTTGCGAGTCTCCAATTTCAGCTCGCCGCCGTTTGGCATGGCGATTATTGCATTCTTTATAAGATTCAGTAATGCCCGCTTCATTGCTCCTTCATCTAACGGTATGGGCGGTATTGATGCGCTCAATACGGGAAGCACCCGGACTCTGGCCTCTTCCATTTCATAGCGCAAAAACTGAACCAACTCGCGTATAAGTTCATTCAAATTCGCTCTCATGGGTCGCGCATCTTGGGGACGAACAGCGAAGAGGTAATCGGAGACTATGTTGTTTAATCGCTCAATCTCCTCTTCAAGAACATCCAGGGATTCACCCAGGTGAAGCGAGATTTCATCTTTCTTATTCAGCTGCCTTCGAAGCAGTTGAAGATGAATGCTCATGGACGCAAGTGGATTCTTTATCTCATGAGCTACGCCTGCAGCCAGCGTAGTGAGCGAGGCCAGGCTCTCGGCCCGCTTGAGTCTGGCATTTTCCGCCCTATATTCGGTTGCATCCTCTACGTAAATCATACTCCCCACAATGCTTCCGCGATCCACAAGTGCAAGGACTCCGCAACTCAAAATGATGCTGCGGTCTCGCCACTGGATGGGAAAATCCAACATGGGGGCACCCCTATCCTCATCTAGGGCCGTCTTTACATAGCTTGCTATACCCTCGGATGCGATAACTTCCCACACCAGCAAATCCATGGGATCTTTTGTATTAAGCGGCAGCAGTCGACGGGCAGGGTTGTTAATCATGATTACACGATTATCCCGGCCTGTAACCAATACTCCGCCGGGTATTGACGAGAGAACTATCTCCAGCTGATCGTTGTCCTTTACCAATTCCTGAACAAGGGAATGCAACCTATCATGATCTAAACGATCCAGACTTTTTAGTGCCCGTCGAATCAGTTTTCGCATCAGAATCCGCCCATCGAATAATAGAGCCCGCGAAGAACTAAGGGGATGGGCAGATTCAGGTTTTCGGCGCGAAATCGAGCATCCCTAATCCAATTCTGTTCAGCAAGGAAGCGACGATGCTTTGGTGATGCAGTTTTTTTCCAACGATCGCGAAGTTCGGCACTAAGGGCTTCCAGGAAGACTCGCAAATCTTCCAAATCTCTTATCTCAAGTACCTCCCTTGGCATTGCCCGATTATTGGAATTCGCTTGTACAATGAATTGTCTCGCGACAGCCATATTAGAAGAACCGCGGCGCCAAGTGTCAAAAAAATCTTGCAGACCACCACCCCCTTCCTTCTTGAAAACCCGCCGAAGAATTTCGGCTTCCTGTGCGCGGCTGCGTGTTTTGAACGGATAGTGTCTCAGGCGGGAAGCTATAGTTGGGAGTAATATCTGTTTGCAATCGGTAATCAATATGATGCTTGTATCGACAGGAGGTTCCTCGAGAAATTTCAAGAGAGCATTCTTCGACGCATCTGGCATTCTGGTTGCGTTGTCGATAATAATCGTTTTATGGTTTTTGGCCGACGAATGATGCGCCCAGTGACGAACATGACGAATCTGAGCGATGGGCAGGAGTTCCGGCAGTGCCTTCTGCATCTCAATGCAGTCATCTACCAAAGAATTTAGGAGTGTCACCTCCCCTTCCGGTAGCTGATTCCTCGGCAGTATGGATTCCACGGATTCCGCTAATCGTTCCGCAATGGAATGCAGTTTGGCGAGCTTTCTTTCCCGAAGAATCAGATCGAATCGGCGCAGTAGCTTCCTAACGGAGCGAATCATCAGATAAGAAGCTGCATAGGATTTATTGTGCCTAATCAGTTCGGCACAGGCGGAAATTTCGGGAATCAGGTTGCGCTGACCCATCAGTATCGTGCGGGGATGCGCCAGCAATCGATGGACGCGACACTGCTTGCATGCACAACTCCATCCTTTGCTGCTTTCACAACACAGAATACGAGCCAGCTCAAGAGCCGCAGTGAGTTTCCCAGACAACGGTGGCCCTGAGAATAGCAAGGCCGGTGCCAGAGAGTCTCCAATAATCTCTTGCTTTAGTTGATCTACTATCCCTTCCTGATACAAGAGGTTCTCGAACACTAGATTCCCACCGCCATCACCGAAAGTACTGGCCTTGCAATATGATTAAGGGTTGAGATTATCAGACTTCCCCGAAGTGTCTGATTGGCAAGCGGCCAGGGCAGGCGCAATAGCTGAGCCGCGAGTAGGAAGGTGAACAAGATGCCGGCGAAGAGTCCAAGTGTGGCTCCAAAGACGCGGGACATGGTTTCGGGTTTTGTTTTATGGCTCCCTCGACCGATTCGGATGACAAGAAAGCCAGATATCAACAGCAGGAAAAGGGTAATAAAAGTCGGGATAAGGGCCACCACATACGCGGTGTCTGTTCGTTCCTCCAGGATTAGCACCGCGACGGCCGGCGCATCGGGATACTTCTCGGAGCCGATTCCAACGATGTTGAGGATGAATTTTTCCATGGGCACAGTCAGCAAGAGTACCGCAAGTATTATAGACAGCAGGGTAACCACGAGATAAAGCCCAAACTTCAATCCCCGATGTATCCCCATACCTATTGCGAGTAAGTAAATCATAATGATAACTATGTTCAGCAAGTTCATCCTGTGTATTTCATATCACCGAAGCTGAAGCGAGTAGTAAAAAGCTGCATGCGGTTCATCACTTGTTTTCTACGAGCATTTCAACAATTTTCTCAGCGGCCTGCCGGGATGAGAAGGCGCTCGTGGCATCTGACATTTTAGCCAGCTTCGCCGGATTAGACAGCAGTTCCATAACTATTTCCTCCAGTCTATCGGAATCGGCGCCAGCCTCAAGGGTTATTGACATTCCGACCTCTTCGGCAAGCGCTGCATTCAATATCTGATCGCCGCGAGTGGCCTCTCGGAGAGGGATAAATACGGCTGGAGTTTTTGTTGCGGCAAGCTCCCATAAAGAGCCAGCGCCGCATCGGGCAATCGCCAATTGCGCGGCTGCCAAGAGGCCGGGTAATTCTTCGAAGAAGAAGGGTTGGCTTCTATAACCTCTTGAATCTTGGCATGTAGGGGTGCCTGAACCTGTCTGGTGTACAATGGCTGCGATTTGAAGAAGCCGATCGAGGGAATTTGTTACCAGCTTGTTGATTTCGCGGGCACCGAGGGAGCCACCTAGAACGAGGATTAATGGGCGCTTGTCGCTTCTAAGCAGACCAGCGAATCGTCTTCCTTCCTCGGGCTTCCCATTCAGCAGTACTTCACGCACCGGATTTCCAAGTACCACCGCGCTTCTTCGGGCCGATATGGGAAGGTAGACCAGGGACCGCCTATGCGCGACAAGCGCCCGGGCGCCTAACTTGATGTTGAGACGCGTGGCCAGACCGGGGTTAATATCCGAATCGTGAGTGAAAACCCGGATTCTCAGCATAGCGGCTGCTGCCACCGGTGGAACAGATACGAATCCGCCTTTGGAGAAGAGCGCAATCGGCTTCTCCCGGCGCAACACCCTCAGGGAAGCAAAAAATCCTATGGCGATGCAGAATAGGTCAACAAAATTCCTGAATGAAAAGTAACGGCGAAATTTTCCCGAGGGGACCGCGAAATATTTTGTACCAATCCCACAGACTAAGTCCCTTTCCATTCCTCGGTGAGATCCAATCCAAATGATGTTGAATCCTCTACCTCGAAGCCTGTCTATTACGGGAAAGGCAGGAAAAACATGCCCTGCGCTCCCACCCCCCGTGAAAGCAATTGTTACAGTTTTCATTACTGTACCGAAGACTATCCGATAAGCCGCTTTGGTAAAACCCTGCTCATCATCGATGGGCAAGCTGGGACTCGAACCCAGGACATCCGGTGTGTAAGACCGACGCTCTAGCCAGCTGAGCTACCCGCCCGATTTGCAGACATATATTACTTGGAGAATTCGTCAATGGACAAGGGGTAAATAATGAGGGGATGAGATGTGCCTGGATTATTTTTTTCCGTGTAAGCTTATAACCTTGCGTTATACTGTTTGACATGCGCATCTCGATACTGGATTTGCCTATCCGAATACTCTCCCCGCTTGCTCTTCTGCTCATGGCATCATCAATATCCCCGCCGCTGCACGCCCAGTCGAACGAAGCGAGAGGAGTGGGTATAGGCTTCCCAGAATTTTTCTCCGCAGGCGCGGGAATACGCGCTGAAACTTCAGCCAAACTAGCTTCTTGGGATCCGGAGGCTTTGACGGGAATAGTTGCCGTGCGCTATGAGTATCCCGAGGGGTATCATCAAATTGACGATCCGATTTATTTCACCCTGAAACCCGAACCCGCGCCGGCTGTTTTATTCGGCCCCCCTTTAAAAGCCAAACCTGTCTTCAAGAACGGCATCGCCGAATACTTTGATGAAACCACGATAATAATCGAGTTTCAAGTCTCCCAAGAGGCTCGTCCCCAACGTCTCGCCATAAACGCGCTGTTCCAGATTTGTAACCTCCAGGGAATCTGCCTGTTTCCGGATTCAGAGCTTCTTTATGTGGATTTTGATCCTGCCGCGCCGGCACTCGAACCCGACGACACTACTCTTGCCATACTCGACTGGTCTATAAGCGAGGATAGGGAGTTGCAAACAGCCGCGCTTGGAAGCACTCCATCTGACACTGATATTCCAGCAGACACTGACATCAAAAGAACAGGGATGGCGCCAAGAATCCTGCTAATTCTTCTGATGGCCCTGGCCGGCGGAGTTCTTCTGAACATCATGCCATGCATTTTTCCACTACTTTCTGTCAAAGCACTCAACCTTGTGAACCAGGCCGGGCAGAGTAGGAAAACCATATTTGCGCACTCACTGTTATATGTTGCCGGAATTGAGATATCGCTGTTCGCATTGGCAGCAATTGTAATCGCACTGAAGGCTTCGGGCAGTCTTTTTGGATGGGGATTCCAACTCCAATCTCCTCTATTCGTATTGATTCTAATCGCCATAATCTGGTTATTCGCCCTTAGCCTATTCGATGTGTTCGTAATAGAGGCCCCGCGGAGAACTGAAAACGCGGGTAGAAGAGGTGGTTTTGGGGGAAGTTTTCTTACGGGAGTATTCGCGGTTCTAATTGCCGCGCCTTGCACAGCGCCATTGCTGGGTCCGGTTTTGGGATTCGCCTTTTCTCAAACACCTCCGGTGATAATTGCAATCTTCGGATTAATCGGCTTAGGCTTCGGGTTTCCGTTTCTCCTGCTAGGGCTATATCCCGGCCTGGGCGAGAAACTTCCGAAGCCCGGTCCCTGGATGAATACATTCAAAGAGGCAATGGGATTCTTACTCATCGGCATCGTTGTCTACCTGTTTACAACTTTCATCAAACTGGCGCCTTCTGTCGCTAACGGCGTTCTCTGGTGGCTGCTCTTCCTCGGTTTTTCAGCATGGCTGCTGGGCAAGGCCAGAGGCCTCCTTGTAGGAAAAGCTTTCCGGTTCACCGGACAAATTCTCGCTCTTGTAATAGCCATTGGCTCGGGATTTCTGTTTGTCGACCTCTCACAAACCAGTAAGAGATTGGTGGAGAAAGGCGCAACGGAATCAACAGAGCGTTTAGATGAAGCAAGCATCATCGCATTCGATGAACAGAAGCTTCAAAACCTCATAGCGCTTGGCAAGCCCGTCTTCTTGGAATTTTCCGCTGACTGGTGCACCACTTGTAAAATCAATCAGCGTGTAATCAAACATAGGGAAATCCGTGCCCTAATGGTCCAAAAGGGAATTGTCCACGTAAAGGCCGATCTTACAGCATATGATGAGAACCTAATCCAGGCGTTAGTGAATTTTGGGCGCGCCAGTTTACCGCTGTATGTCCTCTACAGACCCGGCGAGAAAGAACCCCTTATTCTCCCCACATTCATCAGTGTTCAGAAGCTGCGAGTCGAAATGGATAAAATCCGATAAGCGGTTGCCTTCGAAACTGAACGAGTGCCTTAAAACTGCCCTGTCGATAACAGCACCAGGGTACAGGCCTCAATCCAGGAGATATTGGACTTATCAAGAGCTTCTTCAGCCATTGCCGATTCGGTACCCGGATTGAATATCACGCGTCTTGGCTGTGCGGCAATTATATCCTCCAAATCCAGATTTCGCGGTGCCAAATAGACAGTCAGGGTATCAATCACGCCCACAACTCTGGCGACATCCCGCACTCTCGCAAAGACTCGGAGTCCCTCCACTTCTTCATAGGCGGGATTCACCGGAATTACCCGATGCCCAATCTCTTTAAGTCGACGCACTGCTTTATTGCTATACCTGTTCTTCTTTGGGCTAGCTCCTAGCACAACCACAGTACTCATTCAGAAGGCACCGCTCCATCCGAAAATACAAGCTCACTAATGGCTTTCCTAGTCCTGATTTCCGTTTCCATAAACCGCATTTCTTCTGGAACCAGTTCAGGATTGCCCGGCCAGCCAATTGCCACGGCAGTGAGTATCGCGAAATTCTCAGGAACCTTGAAATCCTCCCGAATTCGCCGCTGATTGAAACCTAACATCTGATGGAACACCAACCCCTCGTACGCCGCCTGGAGCGCCATTTGGAGAGCAGCCATGCCGGACTCGTACGTGGGTATCATAGGCATGCCACTCGGTATTCTGGAGCCGGGCATGTCGGTTCGACAGAGCACAAATATCAATCTTGGTGCCGCCAGGGCCCATGCATTTTTACGCTTCAGGGCCTTGCGAGCCTTTTCCAGCGAATCGGCATTTTCCGGGCCAAAGGCCAAAAAGCGCCAGGGTTGATTATTGAAGGAGGAAGGCGCCCATCTGGCCGCTTCGAGAAGCCGCTCAAGCACCTCGGGTGCAATCGGTGCAGATGAATCGATGGCTCTCGAACTCCACCTGCCCGCAAGAATATCTAAAATGCCGTCCATCTTCGTTCCCGGCCTCATTACCGGAGTTGTTATACTGTTCATGTAGACAATATAGCATTGAGACTTAAGATAGCAAAAGTGCTTAGCCTAACTGCCTCTGGCACGCTAGTCTTTAGCCCGCAACTAAAAAGCCTCATTTCTGCAGACAATCATCTGACTATCGAAATCTATGAGGTTCCAGCGGTTTCCAGTCTTATACACTTCTTATACACTGCTCACGCTGGAATCACTGACTTTGTCAAAAAAGCAAATTGAATTTAAGCAATCAGTCGCCAGAG
>UWYT01000170.1 GCA_900608495.1 Olavius algarvensis spirochete endosymbiont
ACCACTCTATCTTCTATTCTATCTGCCGGCGTGATTTTCCGGATGCGGTGATTGTTAGTATCTGCCACATAGACATTGCCGGATGAGTCCACAGCCACTCCGATGGGGCCGTTAAACTCCGTCGCTGTGCCGGTGCCATTCGCAGAACCCGCATCGCCACTGCCGGCAAGGGTGCTTACCATCCCCGTCGAAGTGATTTTCCGGATGCGGTGGTTGCCATAGTCTGCCACATAGAT
>UWYT01000210.1 GCA_900608495.1 Olavius algarvensis spirochete endosymbiont
TGAACCGGCATAGGCTGCAAGGGCTCCTCCCAAGTGTATCATATGCAATTCGTCCATTCCCCGCACTATTCTCAACCCAGGGAATCACTACCATAGAGCCTTCACGATCCGCATCAGTGTTTTCCAGATACCCGACAGCCCCATATCCAGGGAAAGGCAGGAGCTGGCCTGACACTCTATTTTGGTTCTGCGGGCCTGATAACCCCATCCTTATCGATGGTGTAATGCCGGATATGATCCATTTGATCGCGCCCTATGGTAAGAATCCTGGATAAATCCTCCGGAATATCTAAAACCTCTCCCCTGGCCTCCAGCCACTCAATAGTCTTGATAAACCAGGGATAGGTAAACTCCTGTATACGCCCAAGGAAGCCATACCAGCTATCTGCATTCGCGTACCTTTCAATTTCCTTCAAGAGCGAGGTTTTTACCTCATCATACTCATTGGTCTCTACATTTAGGTATTTGAAGTCCTTATATTGGACTCCTTCCACCTCGGTTAAAAGATAGTAGACCGCGTTGAAGTATCCATCCATTGCGGCACGCACCACCACCCCCGACCCGAAACCATATGGATTTGCTTTTATTGGCCCCATTGATGAGATATTAGGGTCTGCCCCATAGGAGAGTAGAAGCTTCAACTTTGCCAGGTAGTTCTCATGCATAGTCCCATGAGCCGCATATCCCGAATATGGCGCCTTCAACGGCATCACTATGGGCACTCCATTGGATAAAAAATTGAGTCTGAAGTTAGGATCAAAGCCCCTCTTCAAGGCCTCTTCCAGGTAGAACAAATCCCCGGCAACCTCGGCAGAATGACCTGCTGCAAAGAATGCAACAGAGTTTTTAATACTTCCGAAATAGATATCTGCCCCCAAGTCGAGCAGGGTTACATAGCTTCTCTTCTTACCAAGCAAAATAGCAATCCGAAGTGGCCGGGTTCCATCGCGTGCTTCTTCATCCACATCAACCTTGCCACTTTCAACAAGCTCCTCTATCTTAGCCGTATCTTCCTCAATCACAGCCAAGGCTAGAGCCCGGCCATCACGGTTACCTCTATAAATCCAATTAACTGGAACACCCTCAACACGTA
>UWYT01000051.1 GCA_900608495.1 Olavius algarvensis spirochete endosymbiont
TCCGCCGAAAAAGTGCAGGATCTGCAATTATGATTTGACAACTCATTCTAGTGAGAAGCTTGACCATGAAAAAGCAGACAAAGAATAGTTCAGAAGCATTTTTATAAGGATGTGAAAATCATTCCCCCGGCAGGCCCACCCCTTAGACCATCCATGGCCACGGTCTAAACAGAACACCCCTTATTTTTTGTAGGCAGGAGGCCTACTGAAAATAAGGGGTATTCTGTTCACCT
>UWYT01000078.1 GCA_900608495.1 Olavius algarvensis spirochete endosymbiont
ATTTTGGCCCTGCCAAAATCACGCTGGCTTCCCGTGGAATTGCATTGTGCGCTAACCCGCCATTTAACTCACCAACTCGCAGTTCCGGTACAGCAAGATTGATTTCACGAATCGCCCTAACCAGCAGAACATTGGCATTCGCCTTGCCAACATTGATTTCGATGCCCGAGTGACCTCCTTCCAAACCACCTATCAGAAGTTTGCGTATCGCGTATTCCTCGGGAACTGCTTCGCGCTTTATGGGGAACTCCAGATTGATATCCATTCCACCGGCGCAGCCAATTGTAAACACGCTCTCAGTTTCGGAATCCAAATTCAAAAGCACTTTGCCACTCAGGAAGTTATTCTCCAGCTTTTGTGCCCCAATCAAACCGGATTCCTCATCGGAGGTTATCAGTATCTCAAGCGCAGGGTGCCGTGCCTCCGTGTCTTCCACGAGTTCAAAGAATATCGCAAGAGCGATGCCATTATCCGCGCCGAGACTTGTGTTTTTCGCTCTAAGCCAATCGCCATCACGCCAGGAGAGAATTGGATCTTTTCGAAAATCGTGTCGGGCATCAGGGCGTTTTTCACAAACCATATCCATATGTCCCTGCAAGATAATGGTTGGGGAGTTCTCAAAGTCACTTGTTGCCGGCACCTCCATCAATATGTTGTGCGCGATGTCGCTACGAACTCTCAAGCCGTGTTGCTTGCCCCAATTCATTAACCAGGGGTGAATGTGATCGTGATATCCCGTGGGTCGTGGTACTTTGTTTATTTCATCAAATATGTCTAAAACTCGCTCGATGCCTTCGTAGTCAATCAACGATGTTTCCTTGTTGCTATCAGTATCGATGCGGCAATCAGTGTAGGCAGAACAAGAATCATAATTAACTTCTCAAACCAATCTCCAAAGCGCGAGTATATGGTATTGCGTCCGGTGTAAACTGGAACTTCGGCAATTAGATTATCCTGTTCAAAGGGATCAAGACGTTCGATGATCTGTCCATTTGGATCTATCACAGAGGTTATCCCGGAGGTAGTTGCCCTCACCATACTGCGCCGATTCTCCACGGATCTGAAGATAGCTATGCTCTGGTGCTGTATCGCGCAAGCGACGGCAGTACTCCATGAGTCGTTGGTAACATTTACCAGAACTTCCGCGCCCTCACGAACAAAATTTCTGGCAAGGTAGCCAAATGTATCCTCGAAGCAAATCAATGAGCTAACTTTCGGCCCTCCCCACCTATCCAGGTTAAAAGTTGTAAATTCGGTTCCCTTGTTGTATAGCGGTGTACCCTGCGTCTGAATATACTCCATGAGGCGCGGGAATTGCTTTGAGTATGGGAAGTGCTCGCTAAATGGCACAAGATGGATTTTCCTATATTTGCCGATAATTTCCTGGCCATCCATAAGAAGTACAGCGTTGTAATCCAACTTTTTGTTGCCTTCCGACACGGAATCGTTATTTCCAATAATCACAGGGACATCTACGTTTTCCAGGAAATCCATCAGGGAGTTTATCAATGCCACTTTGTTCCTGTCACGCCTGTGTTTTAGATTCCATTCAATGGACGGCACGAAAGAAGTTTCCGACCAGATCAATGCATCGGGGTTTTTCCCGAGCGCATCTTCACTCTCCTCAATCAGCGATTTTAGGGATTGTCGCCAGGCGTCGATTCCGGTTAGCCAAGTATTGACGTTGTGCTGAATAAGGGCTGGTCGCCATTTTTTGCTTTCGCTGTAGTTCACTTTGCTGGCGACACCATAAATATTGGCCGCCAGAATAGATATGGCCCAGATGCCTGCGGAAACAAGAAAGCGTTTGCTTGGCATATTCCAGCGGCGGGTATCTCCTAATTCAGAATCGCCAGGTACAAGCTTCGATTCCAGCAGGTACGCGGCGATTAGAAACGAGGGAAAGATTACCAGCATGCTTACCCCCATGACACCAAAAATGTCTGCAATTGCAATCAGTGAGCGCCATCCGTACTGGCTGTATCCGAGTGTACCGTAGGTGTAGCCGAGGAAACCCTTGGATCTGATAATTTCGAAGGCGGCCCAAACAAGCGTTTGAGCCAGATAGGCGTAGCGCTTAAAGGCGAGATCGACAATTTTCAGGAGAGGGAAGACGATGAAAAACCAGCCAGCATAAATCGACGGAACCAGTATGAAACTAACGGGGTTGAATGTGGCCAGCCAATAGTTGAAAAGGCTATAGGTGGCATAACCATAAACGGCTCCCCAGAGAGGACTGGCCCACCAAGGTATGCGACGAATAAGTATTGCAGTTGGAATCAGGCTTATCCATGCAAAGGGCGCCAATCCCCAGTCCGCGATGAAATTGGGAAAACCAAGAGCGAAGAGGAGGGATCCAAGCATCAGGAGAACAAGATTTAAGACGAGGTTTTTAGCTGCTTCTCTCATTATTCCAGATTAGCATAGGTATAAGCGGAGAAGCAATTGAATCCAGACTCTCAATGTTCTACACCAAATGGAGTGCTTGTCTGGGTAGAGCAATGTGGCCCTGCGGCTCGAGGTTGAACTTGAATTGACTTTGTGGTGGTAAAATGCTGTAAATCACTTGTTATGTCTGTCGATGAGCTTCAGGAAATTAAGCGGGCCGCGCGGGCACAGGCGCGGTATATGCTCTCGAAGCTGGGTTCGAAACGACGGGAACGGGCAGCGCTGGATGCTGCCAACTCGCTGCGATGCTCACATATCTGGGCGACTTGTGACTACCTGCTTGCGTATATGGCCTTGGATTCGGAGCTCGACTGTGCGCCTGCGATTCAGTTGGCGCTGAATGAGAACAAAAAGGTATTTATCCCAAGAACGTTCGCTGGAAGCATGGTTTTTTTTCGCATTCTTTCGTGTGACGGCCCTTTTGTGGAAGGGTTATTTGGGATTCGTGAACCTGCGGCGGAGAGAGCCGCAGTATGGGAGCCCGGGAAAGAGCTGAGCCTAGTACTGACACCCGGACTTCTCTTTGACAAAGAAGGTGGACGCCTCGGCAGGGGGGGTGGATATTTTGATCGCTTCATTCGCAAGTCTCGAACAAGTGGAAACGAATCTGACGTGGTAAAAACCCTTTTCATCGGTTATGCTTACGATGAACAACTTATGGAAAAAGTGCCGAGAGGCAGCAAAGATGAGCTTCTGGATGGGGTGCAAACCGATCTTCGTTTTATTCAACATCCAGATAGGTAAGCGTTGACTATGCTGGTAATATATGGAGCTGGAGTTATCGATATGAGCAAAATTAGATCGGCCTTGGAGGTGGCGCTCGAACGAAGCGCTGATGTGAAGGTTGACAGGAAGGCTGTCAGCGAAGAAAAATTTGTTCGCAGGGGGAAAACATCGGCTGGTAGATTTTTGTCGGATGGAGATGATGACGCTGTGGGAAGGGAGATTAAGACGCTTTCGGGCGAGGAGCGGGGATGGTTCAAGAAAGGGCTGAGTGCAAACTTGCTGGCGAATATCATTTTGCCCCGTTCCGAAGAGGATTTGGAACGGCTCGATTTAATTGGCAGGGGATTGAAACGCATGGCAAAGGATGCGGGCGCGGCCAGGAATCTTGAGTACCTGATGAACAGGTATGGGGAAGTGTTTCGACAATATCTTGATACTATTCGAAATCTAGAGTCCCAGCTCCGAGCTCAGTGGGATGGAAGGCTTCGGCAAAAAGAGGAACAGCTTCGGCAGCAAATAGGACAAACTGTCAGCCTGACAGTAGAGCAGGATCCAGAATTCAGAAAAGTTTTAAGCGAAAAATTAGCGGAACTTGACAGCCAATACTCAGAAATTTTGGACCGGGGCAAGGCGGAACTCCGCAAATTGCTGTAGCAAGGCTGGCAGTGGAACTTTTTGAACAATCCGCGGATGCGGAGATTGAGCCACTTGCCGCCAGGATGCGACCGCGTAATCTCGATGAATTTATAGGTCAGAATCATATAGTGGGACCGGGCCGCCTTCTGCGTCGAGCCATTGTTGCCGATGGGCTTTCAAGTTTGATTTTTTTCGGACCTCCGGGAACTGGCAAGACTACCTTAGCCCGTGTGATTGCGGGAACTACAAAGGGGAACTTTGTTAGCTTGAACGCGGTTCTTGCGGGTGTGGCGGATATACGTAGAGAGATTGAGCGGGCCAGGGAACTGTGGAATTTACAGAGGCGACGCACGATTTTGTTTGTCGATGAAGTTCATCGTTGGAATAAATCCCAGCAAGATGCTCTTTTACCCTGGGTGGAAAATGGGCTGATAATTTTAATTGGAGCCACCACGGAGAATCCCTACTTTGAGGTGAACAAGGCTCTTGTGAGCCGAAGCAGGATATTTCAGCTTACAAGGTTGGAGAAAAAGGCACTTAGGCTTATCGCGGAGCGGGCGATTAGGGATGTGGATCGTGGCTATGGGCGCTGGAGGATTGAGTTCGAAGCGGATTCGCTCGAGCATTTGATAAATGTGAGTTCGGGTGATGCGCGTAGTTTGCTCAATGCTCTTGAATTGGCGATTGAAACTTCGTCTAGCCCTTTTCCGCCGGAAGAAGATTCCCTAATCGAGATTTCCATGATGGCGGCCGAGGAGAGTATTCAGCGCAAGGTTGTTCTGTATGACAAGGAAGGCGATTATCATTTTGATACTATCAGCGCCTTCATCAAATCGATTCGGGGTTCAGATCCGGATGCGGCTCTTTATTGGATGGCACTTATGATTCGAGCGGGTGAGGACCCTAAATATATCTTTCGGAGAATGCTAATCAGTGCTTCGGAAGACGTGGGATTGGCAGCGCCCGAGGCCCTCGGCGTTGTATTAGACGCCGCTGAAACCTTTGATAGAGTTGGTTTGCCCGAGGGGCAGTTTCATCTTACGCAGGCTGCTCTTTATTTAGCCACCTGCCCCAAGTCCAATTCCACGTTGGGATATTTTGATGCGCTTAAATCCCTGGATGAACAGGATTGGGGGGAAGTTCCAAGCCACCTTAGGGATGCCAACAGGGATAAGCATGCTTTTGGACATGGCGAGGGTTACAAGTACCCGCATGCCTGGCGTGAGCACTGGACGGCGCAACAGTATCTGCCCCGAAAGCTTGCGGGGCGAATTTTTTACGCTCCAGGAGAATTGGGCTACGAGGGTGAAGTGCGCAAGGCTGTGTTGACACGGCGGGAAATTCAGATAGCCACGGTTCTGGCCGAGGAAGAGGAGAGTAAGGATGAAATTCTCACCTACACGCCGGTTGACAAACAGAGGGATTCCTGGCTGCGGCGTGCGGAATTTACGGCAGAACCATTGGCACTGCAGATTCGCAGGCTCCTTTTCGAGAAGTGGCGATCAAAGAGGCATGAAAGAGTTCTTGTTGCAAGTGATTCTAGCGGCACGCTTATATGGGAGGCTTCCCGGCGGGTTCCCGAGGGAGGAGTTGCCGCGCTATGTCCCAGTGCCTCTGTTTATGATGCGCTACGCTGGATGGCGGGAGGGCTGTCTCCTGTCGAGGTACCCGAATTAATCTTGGGGGATATCGAGTCTGCAAAAGCCGAACTAATCAGAAATGGCAGGCGATTCGATATGATTTGCGCCAGAAACTGGCTTTCGGCCCAGGGACTCTCCATCCAGTATAATCCTTCTCGCCCGCATAAGCTCATTGCTGGCGCATATGAGTTGGCGAGTTCGGACGGCAGGTTGCTCATGGCGGAGCCTCACAGGGGTTCCGGAACCTCGCTCTCCCGCCTCCTTACCAATATCGATTGGAACAGGGATATCGAAAAACGATTTCGGGAAACTGAAACCCAACTAGTCTCCAAGCTCACTGTGAGAGGAGAACAGGAAGCGCTTGTCAGTTTTTTTTCCGATACGGATTGGGCAGAACTGAATATAGAAACCCAGACTGTCCGCGAAAAACGCCTGCTGAGCGCCTCGCTTCTGGATTCATGGTTTTCCGTTGCGAAGAAGGGTTCCTACGGATATGAGATGTCGCTGCTGATGGGAAGTAAAGAATGGATTGAAACCGCAGCGCTTCTGAAGCCCACCCTATGCGATAAGCTGGTGGACTGGAAAACTGAAATCTTCATCATTAGCGCCGTCAAAAGGTTGTGAAACAAACGCCTTCAGATATCACAATTCCCATCATTTATGAGGATGGAGCAATCCTGGTAGTTGATAAACCAAGGGATATACATGTCCACTCCACCAGACTTTCTCGCGGTGAACTCAGTGTACAATCCCTTTTGGAGGAGCGTCTGAGAGAACGCTTATACCCCGTGCACCGCTTGGATCGTCCGGTAAGTGGCATACTTCTGATGGCAAAACATACTGAGGCGGCATCAAAATTGAGCGCCGCCTTTCGAACTCGCGGATGCATGGACAAACGCTATCTTTGTATCGTTCGTGGTTGGCTGTCCGGTTCTGGTTTATTCGATCGACCACTTAGAAAGACTCCTGATAAACCCTTGCGCAAAGCTCAAACACGTTATCGTGTTCTGGCTACGAGTGAGGCGCCCTGGTCTGATGGCATTTTTCCAACAAGCCGCTATAGCTTGCTGGAATGTACGACAGGATCGGGCCGGTTCCATCAGATTAGACGCCATCTAGCACGCGCTGGCCATCCTATAATTGGCGATGCTGCCCACGGCGACAATCCGCGAAATCGTATCTGGTTTCGTGAAACTGGTATCGACAGCCTACTGCTGCGATCGCATCTTCTCTGCTTCACCCATCCAATCAGCGACAGACGAATAACCTTCCATGCCCCACCCTGCCCCCAATTCATGTCCGCCGTCCAACTCTTTGATTGGCCTGCAAATCTAGTGATCGATTAGGTTCGTTGTTTCCGATTCCGGCATCGGATATCCCCAGAAGCAACTGAGTTCGCCATCCAGAACCAGGATTTATTCTTACAAGTATTCCTATGCACACGCAACCCGGTCAACCAGTATAATCTCCATTCGTATTGACATGCACCTCCGTAAAGGAATAGAAAAGTGTCATCTGGTGGATGTAGTTCAGTGGTAGAGCGTCAGATTGTGGTTCTGGTTGTCGCGGGTTCAAATCCCGTCATCCACCCCATGCGCCCTTAGCTCAGTTGGATAGAGTACCGGGCTTCGAACCCGTAGGTCGGAGGTTCGAGTCCTCCAGGGCGCGAAAGTGAAAATTCTTCACCTGTTGAGAAAGCTACTGCGGAGCTGGGCCTTTTCTCTGTTTTTTGAGAGAGCTGCCAGGGGATTCGCGGGATGCGGAAGGATGGCCTGGAGACGGTGAAATTTGACGCCTGGAAGCCTGAGATGGTGTCCGATCTCGGTGTCCAGCCTCAGATGTGTGAACACGGTGAGTCTGTCGCCTAATCAGCCAGCCTCGCGTGAGTAAGACTGTTTTAGAGGATTCAAGATGGCTTGGTTGACGAACACTGAAGGGCAAATAATCTGGAAACACGTGAGGCTATAATCCCGCCGTCCAAGCGGTCAAAAAATATGTACAACATCTTGTGTGCCACTCTTCTGAAGTACCAGAAAGCAAACAACTGGAGATAGGCGAATTTGTCCGTTACTGGACATTTGACGAGTAATTGGATATGTTGCAATGGGGGCCGTTAGCTCAGCTGGTAGAGCAGCAGACTCTTAATCTGCGGGTCAAAGGTTCGATCCCTTTACGGCTCATTTGAATGACGAATGATGTCTGTTTTGATAATCGCGAGAGTGGTGGAATTGGTAGACACGCCGGTTTTAGGAGCCGGTGCTTCAGGCATAAGGGTTCAAGTCCCTTCTCTCGCAATAGGGAGCAGAAGGGTGTCTGCTCATTGCAGGGTAAGACTTTGTGACAACGGCCTGCTTTTTTTAGGGATTTTTAGCATTTTCCGTGAGGTTAATATGGTTGAGGATAAGCAATTCGAGCGCCTGGAAGATTCGGCAATGAAGCTGACTGTACGAATTGACCCTGGTGGTGTCGATAAGGCGTATTATGAGTTGCTGGAGAAGTATTTGAAAGAGGCGCAGATTCCTGGTTTTCGAAAGGGAAAGATTCCAAGGAATGTACTCGTTCGAAAAATGGGTGAGGAACTGAAAGAGGAGGTGACTGGGAAGCTGCTTGATGCGGCTCTCCGAGAGGCACTTGAGAACGAGGATGCGAATCCAATTTCCAAACCATTGCTTGAAAAGATGTCCAAGTTGGAACTGGGCAGGCCATTTACCTTCTCTGTCACCTTCGATGTCTTTCCGGATATTGACATGGCTGAATACCGTGGTATTGAGGTAGAGAAACTTCGGGCAGAAATTTCGCAGAAGGATGTTGCGCGGGAACTTGAGAATATTCGAATGCAGAATTCCATTGTGATGGATAAAGAAGACGGCATTGCCGCTCGAGGCAGCGTGGTTACAACGAATTATGTGGAACTGGACTACGAGGGCCGTGCTTTGGAACAAAGCCGACGAAAGGGCTTTGTGTTCACCCTGGGGAAAGGACACCCTTATGGGCTTGATGATCAGATTGAAGGGATGAGGGTTGGAGATATGCGGGTGCTTGAGGGGAGCAGGGATGCAGTTTCCGTCGAAGTATCAGTAGTCGCTGTAAAAGTGAGGGAATTCCCTAAACTGGATGACGAATTGGCCCGTGATATCTCAGAAGAGTTGAATTCTTTGGATGATTTGAAGAAGAAGCTTCGAGAAGATCTAGAACACCGTGCTGAGTTAAAGATTCGTGTCAGGAAAATTAACAAGATAACGGACAAGCTGCTGGAAGGCACGAGAATAATTTTGCCGCATTCGATGATAGAGAACGATTTAAAACACACCTGGCAGGATTATGTCCTTCAGTCGGGTGTAACGGAGGAAGTTCTGATCGAGGCGTTGAAGAACGCTAATCAGAGCAAGGAAGGCATCTTGAATAAGTGGCGCAAAGATGCAATCAAATCGATTAAAACGCGCCTTATCTACGGCAGACTCGCCGAGAATGAGAAGATTGTGGTAAGCGATAAGGAGGTTGATGCGGAACTTGCAAGACGTGGCAAGCAGCAGGGCCTCGATACAGAAGAAATGGAAAAAAGGTTTGGCGGAAAACAATTCAGAGATTATCTTAGGAGTGAACTTCTCCAGGAACAGCTTTTTGACTTCCTGTTAAGAAACTCCATTGAGAAGAGAAGCCAAACCATAGAGTATGCTGAATTGATGGGTGAGTGAGCAGGGCCGCCTGTGAGCTATTGAATGGCCCCACGCGCGAAAGTGAAACGGAATGCCGACCAAAGCGGAGGCACTAAGCACAGTGGCAAACGCCGATGTTTGTTTTTGGAGAGAACTTATGGAAATTGTAGGTGCATATAACCCCTTCATAATAGAAAAAACCGGTGTTGGAGAAACCCGCTATGATATATGGTCGAAATTGCTGCAGGAGCGCATCATTTTTCTTGGGGGTGAAATTCGAGATATCGATGCTGATCATGTTGTCGCTCAGTTGTTATATCTGGAATCTCAAGATCCCGAGAAGGATATCAACTTTTATATCAATAGTCCCGGTGGCTCTGTAACTTCGGGGTTAGCCATTTACGATACCATGCGTCATATCAATGCGGAAGTGCAAACTATTTGCATGGGTCAGGCTGCCTCGATGGGAGCGATTTTGCTGGCTGGCGGTGCACGAGGGAAGCGGATGGCTCTTCCTTCTTCCAGAATACTGATTCATCAACCCTGGGGAGGCGTTCAGGGGCAGGCTGTGGATATTGGAATTCAGGCGCGTGAAATCGTAAGATTGAAGAAGCTGGTAATCAGCTACCTTGCGGAGGATACAGGCAAAGACAAGGAGTCCATAGCGACAGACCTGGAGAGAGATTTCTTCATGTCTTCCGAGGAAGCAGTCGAATATGGGATAGTGGATAAGATTCTCACGAGAGACGAAAGTGGCGGGAACTAAGAGTAAAGAAATCAAAACTTGCTCGTTTTGCGGTAAATCCTCTGAGTTGACAAAGAGATTAATTGCAGGCCCCGGGGTTTACATCTGCGATGAGTGCGTACTCGTGTGCAATAGAATTCTCGCCGAAGAGAACGAAAGCATAACAGCCGAATTTGCCGAAGATCTTCCCGTTCCGAAGGAAATCAAGGCATACCTGGATGAGTATGTTATTGGTCAGGAACTGGCAAAGAAAACCTTGGCTGTTGCAGTTTACAATCATTACAAGAGAATAACTCACAAGGGGAAGATTAATGAGAACGAGGTAGACTTGGAGAAATCCAATGTTCTGCTTATGGGCCCAACCGGATCGGGTAAAACACTCCTGGCCAAGACACTCGCACAGAAGTTGAAGGTTCCCTTTGCGATTGCCGATGCCACAACCTTAACCGAAGCCGGCTATGTTGGTGAGGATGTCGAAAACATACTGCTTAAGCTGATTCAGACAGCCGGTAACAACATCGCGGCGGCAGAGCGCGGAATAATCTATATTGATGAGATTGATAAGATTGGTCGTAAGGGAGAAAACGTCTCCATCACTAGGGATGTCTCCGGTGAAGGTGTGCAGCAGGCCTTATTGAAGATTATCGAAGGCTCGGTTGCTTCCGTCCCTCCTCAGGGTGGTCGAAAACATCCCAATCAAGAGGTGCTGAAAATAGACACTTCCAACATTCTTGTAATCTGCGGCGGCGCCTTTGTGGGCCTTGATAAAATCATAGAAGCGAGAGTGACGGAACACCCGATAGGATTTGGCGCGGAAATTCGAAAGGCCAACGATAGAAATCTATCCGAACTCTACACCAAGTTACATCCAGATGACTTGGTGAGATTTGGTCTAATCCCTGAATTTATCGGTCGCTTCCCCATCCTTGTTGGCTTGGACAATCTATCTGAAGAAGAACTTGTCAGAGTGGTTATCGAACCAAAAAATTCGATTATACGACAGTACACCGTTTCGATGGAAATGGATGGGGTGGATTTGGAATTTCAGGATGAGGCCATCTGCGCCGTCGCGGCCAAGGCTCTTAAGCAAAAAACCGGAGCGCGCGGTATCAAATCAATAGTGGAAGCAGCGATGATTGATGTCATGTTCGATTTACCTTCCATACGAGGCCGTAAGAGAGTAATTGTAAATAAGGATGTTATTGAAAATGGCGTCCGACCTCAAATAATTGAGCTCGGCATACTACCGGAAACCGGCAGTAATGAGCCGGATGAAATGAAGCAAATCACGGCCTAGCAGTAAAATGTTATGAAAACAATCCACGCTGGGGCTTTTTTGACCCGCTGAATCTATCGTTTACCAAGTGACATCTATCGTTTGCCAAGTGGCATTGACGCGGTGGGGAAGATGGCTTGCTTCCGCATGGAGCAATCATCGCTGCCTGGCAGGAATTTGAGGAAGCTCGTAGTGCATTGGCTTGACTCTCCTGATAGTTTTTTTTTAAGCTATGTCTGTTTCGTGGCGATCAAGCAAGTTTTTTCGCTTAAAAACTCAGTAAATTAAAGTAAAACCATAAGTTATGTCAGTGATAGATAGTTGTGTTGGCGGGAATATTTGCTTCTGGAAGTAAGGGAGTAAGCTTACGATGAAAAGTTTATTTTTAATTGTTATAATTTTGACTGCATTAACCATAGCGCTTGGAGGTGAATCGCTCACTTTGACTGTTGATAAGGCCGTTGAAATGTTGATCGCCCAAAATCTAGCCCTCAAACAATCCAGTATCGATGTGCGCAGCTACAGTCGATCAAAGGACAACAGTTGGAATTCATTTCTTCCGTCCATGAGTCTATCCGGGGGAATTCAATCGAATGCGGGAATTATCGATTTTGGCGACGGAGATGTGAAAAAGATTACGGATCCGGGTGCCTTTGGGTTTTCGACTGGAATTAAACTGACTCTGCTCTTGAACACGGCCATCATTCATGAAATCAAAGCCAGAATAGTTGACTATGACGCAGGTTTGATTAGCTATGAGGATGCTAAAAAAAAGCTGGAAAGAGATGTCCGCAAGCAGTTTTATCTTCTGTTATCCAATCGGGAAAATATCCAAATTCAGAAGAACAACATGGAGCTTGCTGAAAAGCGTCTCGAGCAAGCCAGGAATAATTTTGAGCACGGATTGGTGCAGGAGCTTGATGTCTTGTCCGCCGAAGTAACCCTCGCAGGACTGCAACCTACCTATAACTCCACGATTACCGAGCATGAGAGGCTGATGTTGTTTTTCAAATTTCTCATCGGTGTCGACAGAAATACGGAAATCAATCTGGATGGAAGTCTCGACGCCGAGGTTTATCAATTCGACGCCGAGAATCTGATTGGTAAATCCATATCCAGACGTTTCGATATTCGCTCCCTGGAGAAACAAATTGAATCACTGAAGCTCAAGAAAGAAGTACTGAGGCAGAATTATAACTTACCAGCTCTTACTTTGGACTATACTTATGGAATCTCCGGATCGAATGCCAACAGAAACAATTCTTATCCACCAAGTCCCATTGAACAATGGTCTAATTGGGCTGATGCAGGAAAATTACAGATAACCCTTGGCTGGCGTTTTGACGGCCTTATTCCCGGTTCAAGCAGCAACATTCAAATTAGGAGAAGTCAGGATGCAATTGATAAACTGGTTCTAGCTAAGCAGATGGCACTTGAATCCGCCGCTATTGAGATTACAAATCTGGTAAACAGGCTTGAAACCGCGCGTAAAACGATTGATGCAAGTGCTTCAAATGTTGAATTGGCCCGAAGGAATTTTGAACTTACGGAAAGAGCGTACAATGTTGGGGCACGCGAGATATTGGATGTGGATACAAGTCAGCAGAAGTATTTGGAGGCCTCGCAGCAGTTGCTATATTCGAGGTACGAGTACATAGCCGAACTGCTCAACCTGGAGTACGAACTTAACACTCCCATAGATGAGTTACTTGATAGCAAATAGCGCTGTGGGCGGAGAATACCATGAGGAGGAAAAATGAAAAAAGTATTTATCATTATTATACTGGTTCTTGTAGCAATACTGATAGCCGTCGGGGTTCTGGCTCTTATTGAATATGCACCAGGGTTTCAAAAATCCAAAATGTCAAGATCTCAAAAAACCGAAGAAGAAGAAGTGACTACTGCTGTGGAAGAAGAAGTGACTACCGCTGTTATAGTTGCCGAAGCGGTAAGAGGTCCAATCGCCAATCTCTTCCAAACCAACGGCGAAATTGTATCTTTCAGCTCGGTTGATACGTATGCAGATGTCAAGGGCATTCTAGCTCGCCTGTATGTTGAGTTGGGTGATTATGTTCGGATCAACCAGGTGATTGCCGAAGTGGATCCGTCACAGCCGGGGCTTACCTACGCTCTTAGCCCCGTAAAGGCCAGGGTATCCGGAACGATAACTTCACTTCCTCTCAATCAAGGAGATGCTGTAACCCCACAAATATCGATTGCCACAATTGGCGACTTGAGTCGTTTACAAGTTTTGACAGCCATTCCGGAGCGTTACATATCCCGCGTCCAAATTGGGCTTTCATCGGATATCTACCTTCAGGCCTGGCCCGGGTATGTTATACCTGCAGCAGTGGGTGAAATCAGTCCCGTAGTAGATCCGGCCAGTCGAACTATGAGAATAAAATTGGATATTCCGCGTAACGAACCCAGGGCACAGGCCGGCATGTACGCGGAAGTCATATTGACTATTGAAGAGAAAGAAGACGTTGTCAAGATTCCAACCGATGCC
>UWYT01000146.1 GCA_900608495.1 Olavius algarvensis spirochete endosymbiont
GTTCTAAGAGATATCACATTTAACTAACAGAAGAGCCACTTTGTCGCGCCAGTGCCCAGGGCACCTTGTACTCTATCTGCCGGATGCGGTGGTTACCAGTATCTGCCACATAGACATTGTCGGATGAGTCCACAGCCACGCCGTGAGGGTGGTCAAACTGTGCTTCTGCGCCGGAGCCATCCGCAAAACCCTTTGTGCCACTGCCGGCTATAGTGCTTACCACCCCCGCTGGAGTGATCTTCCGGATACAGTGGTTGT
>UWYT01000045.1 GCA_900608495.1 Olavius algarvensis spirochete endosymbiont
GGATTTTATACTAAAATTCAATTCTGTCGATAGTGTAGCACGGTTTTTGGGAATTTCGCGCATGAATACGCACACCAGCATGCATCTATATCTCCCTGGGTGCCATAATCAATGCGGAAGTCTCACTCCCATTGGTCGATTCGAATACAAGCTTCCGACAATCCGATATTGATTAAACTTTTTTTGAAATTATCAATCATCCCGGGAGGCCCTGATAGAAAAAAGACTGGATTCCCCCCATGCCGATCAATCACTCTCCAAATCATCTTAAAATCGAGTCTCCCAATTTGAAATCTTTTGTCGGTGGTTTGTTTCTCGGAAAACAACACAATCTTTAGGCTCGGAAAATTAGTCTCCGCCAATTCCAATTCTCGATCAAAAATCACCAAAGACGGATCTCGCATTCCATAAAAAAGGAAAACATCTTTTTCGAAACGCCCGCAGTTCTCATCCAATAAAAACGGAATAAAAGGGGAAATTCCTGTTCCACCCGCTACAAGGACAACCACATCTCCCGTTGTTAACTCACTATCGACAATAAACTCCCCATAGGGGAGCTTCAGCCAGCACTTCGAACCCAGTCCAAGTACATCCCGAATCCTGCTCGTGTATCTGCCCTTGACACTGTAGACCACGCGAACAAAGTCGGCATTCGGTGGGGACGCAATTGAGAAGACCCTGGATTCCGGCCAATAACCATCCGATGGTCTGTAAGGTTCAATCGTCAGATGGGTAAACTGTCCCGGCCTAAATCGAGTATAAGCAGGAGAAATCTCAAATTCAAGAGTATACACACTCCCCCCGTGATTGATTATTTTTCGAACCAACACTTCTACCTTACGCGGCAACGGCATTTCTTTCTCATCAAGATGTTGGCGATACGAAGACTGTTCAAGTCGCTCTCAAATCCGCACCATCGAAACTGCGGGCTGTGTTCCGCACAAAATCTTCATTGATGATCCGATAAATGCGTCAGCCGTACTCAATCGAAGATTTAACAAGCTCTCTTCTTTTAGAATAACAAGATGCTGACTGATAACTGGCTGTGACTGGTTTGAGGTATTTCCGTAATTCCGACACACATGCATTCTGTTTCTCAAATAAGACAAGGTATTCTTAAGCGAATGGGATGTCCGTTAAGTATGAGCTCATCAAGCAAACACCTCAATATAGCTCCCTTGGGATAACTGCTGCTCGTTTCCTACATCTGTTAGCTTAACATCATGAAGAGCTACGATGCAATATATAAGAAATTCACATTCCAATTTGCATTTTGGTTTGAATCGCCCGAACGATACATTCTATGATTTAGAAACTGCTCGCACAGTTCTCATACCAGGTAGATTTTTTTAGTCTACATTTCTAGGGGATCGCCAAAGTCTGGAATGCGATTGGTATTGTGCATGATGTTGTAAATCCAAATGACAATGGCATAAGTACGGCGATAGAAGCTTGTGTATGGGTCCATCAAATCAGAGACCAGGCTTGCATTACTCAACATGGTGGCAGATGAACTGTGGACCAGGAAACCCTCATCGGTAGGCAAGATTAGCAAAGTGATTTGCATTTGCTTCTTGCCTACAACTTTCACCACCAAACGCAGGTTGCTAAGATTCTTCATGAAGAATCCCAAATTTTGTCCATCCCAGATGTAATCTATTTGGTAGTATCCCCTACCAAGATTCACCTCTTTCATATGTAATAGGATGCTGTCTAAAGCCGGAATAGAATCAACCAGGGGATCGTCTATCGGTTTTTTCCCCTTTAGATTTGATATTGCATAAACATTGTCAAAGAGGGGTACTACCGCTTTTTTTCTTTTTGACAGGTAGGTTACCCTTGAGAGAGAACTGACTTCTCTGGCAATGTTGTAAAAATCAATGTTAATTTCATCAATGTTTTCGGAGTAAGGTATGATATATAGACCCTCGGTTAGCACATCAGGTTGAAGCTCATTTGTGCGTCTTATGAGTTCCTGCGTCATCGGAATGTCGGGAAGCAATTTGAATCCTTCAAGCCGCCTGTCGAGGCGAAAAACTTCCCTGGATTCCAGCAATTCGTCTGCAGCCATCTTGGGTATTCCGAATAGAGCTTCATCAAGGGTAACGGCATCAACAACTGTTACAATAGAAGAGCAGATAACGAGACTTGTAAGTATTTTTGTCATCAAAATTCCTATGTCATTAAATTTCTCTTGAATTAATGACCAACATATCACAATTCAGTCAAAATAACCGGGAGTTTATCAGAGATATGTTGAGCTGAGATGAGTTTCCAACAGGTTAAGACAGCGATAATGAAGTTCCTAAAACGTGCTAAGTCCAAGAACAATACTTATACGGATGCAATCTCAAAGGCGAGAGAAAATGTGATTCGTTATGAGGGAAAGATTTCTCTTGCCGAACGCGAGTGGCGAAATGGACATATGGCTGGGTGCTATTGGTTTACAGGACTCTCCGGAGCTGGCAAGAGCACCTTGTCCCGTGCGTTCGAGAAAAAGCTTTTCGATGAAGGCAAGATGGTTTTTGTTATCGATGGGGATAATATTCGTCATGGATTAAACAAGGATTTGGGATTCAGCTACGAGGATAGAGAGGAAAACATCCGACGAGTGGGACATGTTGCTAGATTGATGTATGATGCTGGGTTCATTGTTCTCTGTTGTTTTATTTCACCGACACAAAAATCAAGGGACTCAGTCCGAGCATTGTTTCCACAAAACCGTTTCAATGAAGTATTTGTTAAATGCAGTTTGGAAGAGTGTATTAGGCGGGATCCTAAAGGTTTGTACAACAAGGCCCTGGCCGGCAAAATTCCCAATTTCACCGGCATAACCGCGCCTTATGAAGAACCCAGATGGGCAGAGTATACTGCAGACACAATGAATATGGACGTGGATGAATGTGTTGAATTGCTAAACAGCGGCCAAGTGGGGCTGAGGAAATCGAATTAGAGCAATTATTCCAGGTTTTTCGAAGTGTTGGAACTCATCACCTAAAAGATCGATTAACGCTTCAAAAAGATAGTATTTAACGATAGATTTCAAATATGGTCTATTTGGACTGGGCAGCCAGCGCCCCTCCGGATTCCGCAATTTTGAAACAGATGACGCGCGATGCCGTCAGATATTTCGGAAATCCCTCCTCATTTCACACTGTTGGTAAGGCTGCCAGGGCAGCTCTTGAGAGGGCGAGATTTAATTGCGCCAGGATATTGAACTGTGACGCTAGCCAGCTTGTCTTTACATCTGGTGGAACTGAATCCAACAACATCATCCTGCTCTCTGTCCTAAACTCTTACGAACCCGCCTCGCTAGTCATAAGCGGCATTGAGCATGCTTCAGTTTCTCAGTCTGCAAACATGCTCAGCAGCCTGGGATGGAAACTCGAAAAAATATTGCCAAATTCCGACGGTCGTCTGGATGGCAGGAAAGTAGCGGCAGTTCTCGAAGAAAACACGAAAACTCGACTGGTAGCGATAATGGCTGTCAATAATGAGACTGGAGCAATTCAGCCCTTGGAAAAACTCACCGCCGCGGTTCGAGGGGCGCTTTCATCTTCTAAGAAAAGGGTTCATTTTCACGCTGATTTTGTTCAAGCAGTGGGCAAAATACCGATCAACTTAAGTGCGCTGGACATCGATAGTGCTTCCTTTAGCGCTCACAAATTTCAAGGCCCCAGAGGAATTGGTCTGCTTTATCACCAAAATCCGAATTTTCGGACTCTGGCTCGCGGCGGCGGCCAGGAACACGGCATCCGACCGGGTACCGAAAATGTAGCAGGAGCCATCGCCCTGGCTTCGGCTCTCGAGAAATACAGCCAACCCTCGCAAGGCGTCAAGGAAAATGGGATATGGTTGCTTTCACAATTAGCTGGCAATCCCACTCTGGCAAAACTGGCCAGGATTATTCCTGAAAACCGAGTGAACTCCCCGGAAGGCAGCTACACTCCTGGAATAATAGCTATTGGTTGTCCCCCAATTCCCGGGGAGGTGCTAACGCGTGTGCTTGCAAATAAAGGTTTTGTAGTTTCGACGGGTTCTGCCTGCCACAGCAACAGGAGAAAAAAGGTCCCAGAAAAATTTGGTGGACTGACCTTGCCAAAACAGACTCTAAACTCAATGATACGAGTTTCATTCGGGCCAAGTATTACCCGCGGGCAGCTTGAAGAATTCCTTAAGACACTCAAAACGGAGGTGCAGATATTGCTGAAACAGACACGATAGTTGGCACAGCTTTCTCATCAAAGTGGCCAGCCATTAACAGCAGCGTCCACGAACATGGTAAGATGCAGGGCAACCGCTATCCCAGTCAACGTATTGAGACGCTTTCGACATTCCTCTTCTCAATTCTACTGTTACTCAGTTCCACTCCATCTGGCGCACAGGATTCAAATCTTGAACTGCGGCTGAACAATATCACCCATGTCATAATCGATCCAGCAAACTTTCAAATTGGCATGAAGGATATTCCGCTCCAATCTCTTTTTCCCTATCTCGAATCCGTAGAACACCTGGAAGCAAAATCCGAGCAGAGCAGCTTACTCTGGAACGCAACTAGCCTTGGACCAGCTGGATGGGATGAAGCCTTTTTGACATATCGCAATCAAACCTGGGAACTCCACGTAGGCTCGAATAGCTTCGCTGCGCCACATCGCATCAGCGTCCACGGTATTCGAAGACCAATCAGCCTAGTTCAAATTTGGTCTTCAATCCAAACCCCGCAATATAAGTCTAACTTGTCGGCAACCCTTGCCCTAAGGGACGTAGAAGTTAAATGGAAGAGTGTAAGCAAACTGGCCAATCGACTCGAAAATCCTCCTCCTCAGGGCATGCCCCATTTAGTAGTCATAGATCAGCTGCACTTGCTTCGCTTAAAACCCTTGTTGACTTCTCCCCAACCTATAATGGCAAGGTTATCTCGATGGTATTCCACCTCCCCAGACGGCACCAATAGCAAAGGGATTTTCATCGACGCCTATCATCCCGAATCAGCTCTACTCTACCTCTTGGCCGACAATCCCAATTTGTTCGACAAGCACAATCAACTCCCCCTCTCTCTTATTACCTTCCTCAACCGTATTCTCTTCACTGAAGATTTAGTAGTATCCGCTTCACCTATGACTGCCCTCGTGAATTCTATTAACAACCAAATTACAGGAGCAGTGCGCCTTCCATCGTCGCGAGAAAAAGAAACTGGCGATGCTTTTGTGGAAGTAGAACCGCCGACAGGCGCCAAAAACATCATTAGATACATCTACGCCACAATCCCCGCCGGTATCAGCGATGAAAAAAGAGAACTTGCCAAGCTAATTCTGGAAGATGCGATTCGCATTGCCGATTTAACAGTTCCCGCAAACGCCGTCGCGATTCCTCAAGATTTCCGTATTCTAAGATTCTTCGATTCCTATACAAGAATAGCTCGCCTGACAATCTCAAATCAGATTTCTGTAACTGAGGCGGCTGAATTGATTAACGCCTATGTTACCGGAGATTAGAGTCAGGCCCCTCCTGTCACTAAAGCAGATTGGTGGGATCAACATCCACTTTGATTCGAACTCCATTTTGCCGGGGAAAACTTGAAAGGGCAGAAGCAAGGGTGGCATGGGTGATGTCAAAGCTATCGGATCGCAACAAGAGATGACGTCTATACCGGCCGGATATACGGGCAACAGCACATTCCGCGGGTCCAAGAAGCTCTTCATCCATTGTTCCGCTAAGCGTGGATGCAAATTTTTCGGACGCCTTACATACCCTAGACTCATTCTTCCCTTCGAATAAAATTCTGAAAATACGGCAAAATGGAGGAAAATGGAGAGTTTTCCGGATACCGAGCTCATATTCATAGAAGTCTTTCAGCCGCCCTTCTACGGCCATTTGAATTGCCGCAGCCTCAGGCCTGAGAGTCTGCACGATAACCTCACCATCCGGTAGAAACCGCCCTGTTCGGCCTGAAACTTGAACTATCAGTGCAAAGGTTCGTTCGGCAGCACGAAAATCCGGTAGATTCAGAGAACTATCCGCAAAAAGTACCCCCACTAGTTTCAAACCAGGAGCATTGAGCCCTTTGGCAATCATCTGCGTTCCCAGCAGAACATCAATATCACCCTCTTCGAAATGTCGCAAGATTTTCTCAAGTTCATTTCTTTTCCGAACCACATCAGTGTCCAAACGCGCCACCCGTTTTTCCGGGAAAAGCCTTCGAATCTCTTCCTCTGCCCTCTCCGTGCCAAAACCGGTAAACTTCATTTCCAAAGAACCGCAATTGGGACAGATTTGAATTGGCTTTGTCCCAAAACCGCAGTAATGGCAATTCATAGTATCAGTAGACTTGTGAAAAATTAAGGGAACACTGCAATTACGACACAACACTCCCTCTCCGCAACTCTGGCAGGAAAACTGATAAGAAAAACCCCTTCGGTTTAGAAAGAGCAACACCTGCCTGCCCCCTCCCAGAACTCGCGAAATGGCATCTATTAGCTGCCCTGAAAAAATAGTTCTTTCTTTTCTAAGATCAACAATACTGCTCACTGGAGAGGCTCCGCCGGCAGGTTTATCGGCGAGTTTGATAGATTTCAAACTACCCGACTTCACGAGCTGCCAGACCTCCAGAGAAGGAGTGGCGCTCCCCATAAGCAAGCGGGCGCCAACCTGTTTGCAACGGCGCATTGCCACCTGTCTGGCGTGATATCGCGGCGCCGCATTCGATTTGTACGAACTATCGTGTTCCTCGTCAATTATAATCAATTCAAGCCTTTCCATCGGTGCGAATACCGCGCTTCGCGTTCCAAAAACAAACCTCACCGAACCGGACTGAATCCTCCTCCATTCGGATAAACGCTCAGAGGGAGAAAGAGCTGAATGCAACTCCGCAATCAATTCCTGAAATCTACTCTTCAAACTACCCACAAGATGGTGAATTAAGGCAATTTCCGGCACTAAGTAGATAACCGACCCTCCTCTCTCAATAACAGCCTGGGCAATGCGAAGAAATACCTCTGTTTTCCCCGAACCGGAAATCCCATACAAATAGATCCAATCATCGTCAGCAGTTTCAATACTTCTTAATGCATCTCTTTGATCGGTGCTTAAAACATCTATAGTCTCATTATTATTATCACAAGAAGCGTCATGGGACTTATGGCTCTCACTCCTTCCACTTGGAAGCATGGCTGCGAGTGCTTCGCCCAAAGAACACATTGTCAGCTCGGAAAGCCAATTTGCAAGTTCCAAAAAATCGAGATCGAAAAGAGGTTCCTCATCAATCCGAGATTCAATCGCTTTGAATTCACTTACGTTGTCAGGCGGAGAATCCAATTGACCCACCACCCAGGCGGGAAGCTTTCTAAATCTAAGCTCAGCCATAACCCTGCAGCCTATAGGGATAACAACTGGCGAAACATACGTATAGTTCTGCTTAACAGGAAGGTTAAACGCCAGTTCCAGGTAGGGCATTCCACGCATCTCTCAGTTTTTGAATAGAATCCCACACCGGTTTTCGCAGGCGAACCGGATTCTCAAGAACCTCGGCGGGTGTCCAAAGAACCAGAGAAGGTATGCCCTCCCAGGTCCACGGCTTTCCAACAAGCGATGGGAAATCGGAAATATCCCCTGTAAGCGCGGCGCACGCTGCCGCCCCGAGTGCCAAAAGCGCTCTAGGCTTGAGTTCAGCAAATTGTCGTTTAAGATACTGAAAACATTCACCTAGTTCCTTAGCGTCAGGCGGTCGTCTCCCTGGAGTCCGGCATTTAACGGCAGGGGTAATAAAGGTATCCTGACCAGGCCGCAAATTAAGGGCCTTGAGCCATTTATCAAGATAATCAGACTCATATAAGGGAAGTGGTCCATCAGTCTCTTTCGCACCAAACACCGGTGCAGGCGTTACGATCACGAGCAAGGGGTTTCCAGTTCCGACACCTGGGACTGTATTCTCCCGAATCAGGTAAAGATTGCACTTTTCACACCGTGCAATATCCCCGGCAATTCGCCCCAGTTCACCCCCATGCCGTGAAGTAGAACTTTTATCATCTCGCGACAACTCCCGATGTTTGGGAATTTGAAAATCATTTCTCTCCGCACCATTTCTCGATATGTTCTGAGAATTCCTGGGGGAAGTGCTGATTTCTGAACGTAACGCCAGCTCGTCTTCTCCAATTCGCTCTCTTCGATATCCATCTCTAAGCCAATCGATTGCAGCATCTAAAATACGCCCGTACTCAATATGCGCTTCCAGTCTACTCATAATTCACCCTTGTAAGAAACAACCCCCGTGCCGGAGCTGTAGGGCCAGCTTTATTTCTATTTCGTGAATCCAATATTTCCCGCATCTCTTTCCCGTCCCCACCGTTAAGAGCCAAATCAACCATCGTACCTAGAAGCGACCGCACCATCTTCCAAAGAAAAGCATTCCCATCAATTTGAAATGTCAGCATCGACCCCCTAGTAAGAAACACAGCATGTTTTATAGAACGAGTCCTGGATTTGCTCGCATCCCCACTCGCCGTGAAAGTAGTAAAATCATGGGAGCCACAGATAACCCGCGCCATCTCATTGAGAGCAACAAGAGAAGGTAGTTTCCTTAGAAACCAGGCATAGCGAGACATGTGGGCTGTTCCCAGCAGCGAATTAGCAATCCAATACACATATTGCCTGCTTCTGGCGTCGCATTTTGCATGGAAGCTTCCGGAAGCAATACCGCTTGAAAGAATCCGCACGTCCCTCGGTAATCGCGCATTTATCGCCGCACCGAACTTCTCATCTCCGATACTCTCGTTTAAACTGTGAAAATTGGCAACCTGTCCAGTAGCGTGCACGCCTGAATCGGTCCTTCCAGCCCCCATTAACGAAATGGATGACCCGTGCAGGTCCGCAAGCGCCTCCTCCAAAACCCCCTGAACGGTCCGATGATCCCTTTGCTTCTGCCAGCCAGCAAAATCCGTTCCATCATATGAGATTAGCAGTCTTATGTTACGCGTCATAGGACTCTAATTCAAACTTGATAGACTTGTGCAGCTTCCTGCCCAAATCAAGCAAAGCCGAAGGCTTGGCCTTTGTCGACAACCCTATCCCAACAATGCGGGAAACCTCCGTTCTGGCCTGCTTCAATGCGAATATGCGACTGGCCCGATTCTCCCGCTGCCCATATTTCAGCTGCAGCACTCCAACAAGATATAAGACACCACTAAAACCAAAATTATTGTCCAAATCCGGTCCATGATGGCGAATGCCCTCTATATTCTCCTTCCCATTCCTCTCCTGCTCCAAGGTCTCACTGTAGAAAAAAGCAGCTTTTCTCAAAAATATCTTGGACAAAAAATCATAGTTTTCACCTACCTTTTGCTTATCAAGATAGGCTGTGAGCCAGCCGGCACGGAGAAATGAAAGACCTCGCAGAAAGGTTGGAGCAGTGATAGGGCTTCTGTACTCATAGCAGAGCGCCGCCAAAAAATGCGAGGCTGCGCCCTCCTCAAGTCTCCTATTCCTGCCAAAATTCAAGTCCTTGAACAGTGGTTGAGTAATTCTTTTCCGCTCCTCAATTCTTGATTCAAGTTGGGAGTGCTCCTCTTCCTTGGGGGTATCAAAGTCCCTTGGATAGGCCGCATACCAACAGCTTGGACAAACCGAAACCGGATATATCAATGGGTGTACATCTTTATATTTCTGCGTTGGAAGATAAATCCTGTGCAATTCGTCAGTTAGCTCTCCAGCGTTCATTCTTCCGCCACCGGTAAGCAGCTCTTCCCTCTGGAATCTATTCCTGCAAATAGGGCAGGAAATTTTCTTCTTTGCCTTGTAAGTAATCTCGGTCACCGGCTCATTACTCTCCTATCATTTGAGTTTACTCTCCTGCGTTGACAACAACCACACTGAGTTCGCGAGGCAGAATTTGCAACACGGCTAATCCTGGAGGGATATCTATTTCCACCGGCAAGATATAGTTCCCGGGGCGCTGAATGGCAGATCCATCGAGATAAAAAGTCACGTTTTGAGGGCGCGTATCTTCAACAAGCAATTGACTTCCCTGAATTGTCAGACTAATTGGAGGCAGAGTATTCACTATCTGCAGTCTCTCAGAAAGATCAAGAATAATCACTTCATGATTCTCCAAAGTTCGAATTATTATTGATTCATCCACAACCCCTCTAAACTCGATGATTTGGCCACCCGGAATATCTATCTGTGCAGAAGGCAAGACAATCCGCGTAGTGATTGAGAAATCGTCGTTTCGTCCGGAAAGATCTATAAGCTCTGTTGACAATGTCGACAATTCCGCCATTTGACTGCGTGGTCCTACAGCTGTTACAGAAGAGGGCGATACAAAAAATTGAGTGAGTTCATAGCCGAGTGAAGGAGATCCATATAAATTCGGCTCAATTTCAAAACTTTGGATAGTGCGTGGCTCCATTGAAATAGTGAGTGTTCTCGGTCGAGATTTCAGTTCCAGTGCCTCCGGCTGCAACGCCGAACCCTTCTTTCTAAGTTCGATAGGAACTTGATACTCACCCTCTTCAATGTAGGAGGTTAGATTTATATAGGCCTCAATGTCTTCTTCCAGAATATCCTTCAGCTCATCTTCATCCCCCCTCAGCATAACATTGATAGCGTTTGGGTACTCAGAACTCACCACAAATCCCTCAGGAGTCAGCACACGCAGTGAAACCGCAATTTGACGTTCTGTCAGAGTATTCGATCGAAAAAGGATATGCAGTACTATTGCCAATGCAATACAGATAATCTTGACAGGCCAGCGATAAAAAAGGCGTGCAATTCTCATACAGAGCCGCCTTCAACTGCTTCCGGAGGGTTCAAACTCAGCTTTTCATGAAGACGACGTCTAAGTTCTGCCTCATCCAGGTCATAAAAGATGCTGCCATCGTAGGCCAATGAAAGGCTTCCCGTTTCCTCAGAGACAGCTAAAACAACCGCATCTGTTTCCTCGGTGATCCCCAGAGCTGCACGATGCCTCGTTCCAAAACTGCCACGAATATCTGGCTGATTGGATAGCGGAAGGAAGCATCCCGCCGCCGAAATTCGCCCTCCCTGAATTACTATAGCTCCATCGTGTAGTGGTCCATCATGGTCAAAAATTGTAAGAATCAAAGAAGATGAAAGATCTGCGTTTATTTGCGTACCGGTGTCAATGATGTTTTTCAAACCCACTTTCCGCACAAAAACCACTAGAGCACCGCGTTTGCGAGCGGAAAGAACCACCGCTGCATTGAGTACTGTTTCAACTCGAAAGGGTTTCTGCCTTGTTTTCCCACTGAATAGTTCCCTCTGCCCTATTCGAGTGAAAATACTTCTCAGTTCCGGCTGAAAAACTATTGCAACGCCAATAAAAATTCCAGGAGCAATTAATTCCAAAATCCATAGCAAGGTGGAAAGCCTGAGAAACCACGCCAGGGCATAGACTAGAGCCAGGCTTACTGCTCCTCGCAGTAGTTGAACGGCGCGGGTTTCTTCCAACAATTCATATAACTTAAAAAAAAGAAATGCCAGAAGTGCGATATCAACAGCAGGAAGTACAAATTCGCTAACAATTGGAAGATCTTTCAAGAAGCGCAAGAAAAAGCCTCCCAAACTGCTACTAGCTGCCTTGCAACTCCTACATCATGAACCCGCAAAATATCCACCCCCTTTGCGATACACCAGGTATTTGCCGCACAAGTTGCAATCAAACGATTCTCCGGATCACTCTTAGCAATTTCGAATCTAGTTTCTGACTTACCAAATTCAGTGTTGGTGGCAAGATTCATATAGTAATCCGCTGAACGCTGGTTTTCCGAATCGATTAGCTGACCTAGAAAAGTTTTCCGACTCAGTCCCACCATGATAAGGAACCCCTCCGGTCTCCACTGGTCTATCTTACTTATAAGAGCCAGATTATCTTCCAATCTTTTCCCAAAACCAATACCGGGATCCAAGATAATATCTTCCTTGCTAATCCCTGCGTCCATGGCTCGATCGGCAAATCTCATAAGCGCATCTCGGATTTCCCGAATTGGATCATGATATCTAGGATGTAGCTGCATGGTAGACGGAGTGCCTCTCATATGCATCAAAACAACCGGCACCTCTCGTTCCGCCGCCAATGCAGCCATGGACATGTCGTATCTGAGAGCCGAAATATCGTTGATAATGTCAGCCCCTGTATCTAAGGCCCTTTCAGCTACTCGCGCGCTTTTTGTATCAATGGAAACAGGTATTTTTGAAACCTCGCGAATTCTCTGAATAACCGGAACAACTCGTCTGATCTGTTCGTCTTCATCAACCTCGACAGATCCCGGTCTTGAAGACTCGCCGCCTATGTCAAGTATTTCAGCTCCTTCTTTGATCATCGATATCCCGTTTAAAAAGGCCATCTCTGTATTCTCGCTTCGACTTCCAGCGAAGAATGAATCCGGAGTACAATTTATTATTCCCATGATTCGCGGTATACGAAAATCATCCATATTCACACAACATAGTATAATTGTCTCCTAAAATACATTTTACAAGTCTCTTGGATATGCTATCATGAAGAAGTAATTAGAAATATTGATATTAGCGAGTTTGATTGCCTGATAAGGAGGGCCCGTTGTGGAATCTACGATTCCTTTACTACTTAGAGAAATGGCTGGCGGTTGGCCAAGTGAATCCATACAGTTTTATAAGGATGAAAAAGACGTTTTTCAATCTGTAAGCTTTGAAGAACTGTATACACTGGCAAGGCAATTTGCGTCCGGCCTCAAAAAACTTGGAATGAAACGCGGCGAAAATGTTGGCTTGATTTCCGAAAACCGGCAGCAATGGCTTGTAGTCGATTTGGCAATTCAGTGTTTGGGGGGCGTTGATGTACCACGTGGATGTGATTCCACTGCCGACGAAATTAGCTACATCCTAGGCTTTTCCGAGTGCAGATTGGCAATCCTTGAAAATCAAAGTCAGTTGGAAAAAGTGATAAGCAGGGTGAAGACTCTTAAAACCCTCAGGAAGATTGTCATTATCGATCCGGACTACGAGGCAAAAAATAAAACGGTTGGTGGACTTGAGATATTTACTTATGCCGACATCTTGAAAAACGGATCAGGAGATGATTTTTCAATAGTCGATGCTGAAATCAACAAAGGCGCGCCCGATGATGTGATGACTATAATATACACCTCAGGGACAACGGGTGAACCAAGGGGCGTAATGCTCACTCACAGAAATTTCCTGCACCAAGTGCAACATGTCTCTTCGTTAATCAGAGTTGGCTTGGGAGACCGCTGGTTAAGTGTACTGCCGGTTTGGCACTCCTTTGAGCGCGTAATGCAGTATATTGCACTGGGTTCTAAAAGTGCAATCTGTTACTCGAAGCCACTTGGGCCAATTCTACTTAAGGATATGCAACTAATCAAACCAACCTGGATGGCTTCTGTTCCCAGGATATGGGAATCGATGCGCGACGGGATATATCGCAAAGTGAATAGCGATGGAGGGATAAAAAAGGCTCTATTTCTATTTTTTGTTTCGGTGGGTGGCGCTTGGAATCTGTCTATTCAAATGGTAAAGGGGCAAATGGCAAGATTTAAAAAACGAAGTCGTTTGCTAGACTTTGTTATCGGCATAATACCTGCAATCCTGCTTTGGCCCCTCAATATCCTGGGCGGCATTCTTGTATTCGGAAAAATCAAGGCCAAGCTGGGCGGTCAGTTTGTGGCCGGAATTTCAGGCGGTGGAAGTCTTCCAACACATGTGGATAAATTCTTCCAGAGCGCTGGCATACTTCTGCTCGAAGGTTACGGTTTAACCGAATCAGCACCAGTACTTAGTCTCCGGTCTTTCGATCGTCCTGTGTCCGGCACAATTGGAAAAGCTTTCCCGGTGACCGAACTGAAAATAATCGGCGAGGATGATAAGGAGTTGAAACCCGGCAAAATCGGCGTACTCCACGCCCGGGGACCTCAGATTATGAAGGGCTACTATCGCCGTGACGATCTTACAGCTCAGGCAATTGACAAGGATGGATTCCTTAACACCGGCGATCTCGCGAAGGTTACCTACGATGGAGATTACAAAATAGTCGGTCGTGCCAAAGATACCATAGTTCTCCTAGGCGGTGAAAACGTAGCGCCGGCGCTGATAGAAGAACGCCTGAAGTGTAGTCCGTACATTTCTCTTGCCATCGTTGTGGGTCAGGACAGACATGTTTTGGGAGCCCTGATTCAAGTGGATCCGGAAAACGTGAAGATTTGGGCCAGTGAAAACCATGTCATTTATACAGACGATGAGGAGCTTCTTAACAGCCCTGAGGTGTACAGTTTGATAACGGAAGAGATATCAAGTCTAATTTCCGCCACCAATGGCTTCAAAATCTATGAACGAATCGCCAAGTTCGTAATTTTGTCCAAGCCTTTTGAGCAAGGCAGGGAATTGTCGGCGAAACAAGAGATTAAAAGGCATGTAATCAACGAACTATACGCCAAGGAGATTAAATCGCTTTTTGACAGATCCAAATAACCAGGATCGAAGGGTGGAATTCAGATTTCTGCCAGTAGGTTGGGTTTGCGAAACAGCTTTATGATAAAACACAAGCCTTCGCTGTTCGAATTTTGCATCTCCGCACAGAAGTTTTCAGATTAACAAATCTCGCTTGTCAAATTCAAGCCGCTTTCTAATCGCTTAACTTCTTTTTCAAAAGGAATCCAATTGCAATACTGTATATTGGTATCGTAAGATATCTTATTCCTATCTGGATAAAATAAGTTGCAATATCCATCTTCGTTATGAACACGAAGAAAACAAAATCAAACATCCAGTTCATCATTAACCAAATGAACCCAATCAATATGCCTTCTCTAAGAAAAGCCCCGTCTACTCGCTTGAAATACCCTACTATAAGAACTAATCCAACAAGACTTCCAACGATTATCATCATAGATTTGAACAAAAAGACTTCCACCGACAGAGTTCCATCTTGGGAGTAAAATGGAACAGCGACAAGAAAGGGGATTAACCAAGTCAAGAATCCATAAAACAGGGCTTTTTTCCAAGAATACATGAAACATTCCTCCTAGATTATCTACACATATCATGCCCAATATCTTCCAGTATAAATGTACTCGCGAGAAGAAGGATATGCCCACAGAAGCAGGTTTCTTCAAGTGATTTCACCTATCTCTGATGGAGATTCGGTCCTGATACCCGCAGTGGTTTTATCATATCACATTTAGCAAGCGAAACTCAAGAATATGCAAAACTAAGAATTCTGGTTGAACTATGCTTCACGCACAGGATTCTTGCATCACAGTCACTGAGGCTTGTATCTAAACTTCCTGATGCCAAGATGAAGCGTTATTACGTTCAAGATACATGGTTTGATAATGAACGAGGAACTATGTGTTCCCGAGAGCATGGTGAGTTCACTGCCACGCCTAAGGAGTACTGAAACCTTGTGTTGCTGGCATCGCCGACCAAGGTGCAACCAGCTATGACTTGTTTGGGAGAGTGACATCAGTTCTGGAAGAACATCGTTCAGGGCAGGATGGCAGGAGAGTGGACTTCCATTGCAGCTGTTTTTCACAAACGCGACAAACAACGATTGATGTGGGTTTTAATTCTGCCACTGGCAACGCCAGCTTACTTTCTACCTGCAAAGCTTTTATGACTTACAAAACGCGCCGATTTGAAACGCCTTGGCCGTATCCTAACGCCCCTGGCTTTAACCCCCTTAATCAGATAGTTGTGAATCGGAAACCTGTTATTGGTTGAACTCTCCTGTGTAAAATCGATAAGAACTGCAACTTGCTCCTTGGTGGTTAATCGAACAATCGCGCCGTCTTCCGGCACGAGCGAATAACTGCGATTCAAGATGAAGCTGCTTATTCGACAACGCTTGATATATGGATAATCGTCTTTCCGATAAATCAAAGTGAAGACTACCGATTCACAGGTTTCCTTGTCCGCAAGCCCGGCATACAGCAGTCCCCTGCCTACAAAAAATTTGCTCGACACGTTGCCAACCATGTAAGAGCCATCCTTTTTCACAAACAGAACCTTATCGTAAATCGACATGTTGAATAGTACGTTGCCTCCGGAAACCTCATATCCCAAATAACCAGTTTTCGGATTGTATCGCATCCTAAGATTTTTTTGCGCAATTTCCCTTATATCAGATTTTTTCAGCCTGACAATTTCGCTTCGACGCGTAAATTTCCTGCCATACCTTTCTATGACGCTATCTAGAGAATTCAATCCGTATTCGACAAGATTGTTCAGATATCCCTCCACCTTATCCAAACTCCCGCCTAGTTCCCGAATTTCATTCTCCATTCTCTGAATATCAAACTGACTGATGCGTCGAATCGGAATTTTCAACAATCTTTCCACGTCCTCGTCAGTAACCTCCCGGCCTATTGTCGGCAAGAATATCTCAAATCCCTTATGAATCGCGGCGAAGATGCCTTTGATTGTTTTGATTTGCTCAATCCTCTTATAGATTTTTTCAACAATAAAAATTTTCTCCAGAGTTCTTGAATGCATCTTATCAAGAATCCGTTCCCTTTCAAGTTTTAATTCCTTTTCCAGAAGGTAGATGAGGGTTCGTGCATGATGTTCGATTATCTCTTTAACGGTCATCAAAGCTGGTTTATCGTCGTGAATCAGCAGCATGTTCAGCGGAATACTTATCTCACAGTCCGTAAAAGCATACAGACCATCAAGGACTTCGCTGTTGTAAACGCCTCGTGGAAGTTTGATTTCGATTTCAACGTTCTCTGTCGTGAAATCGATAATTGTACCAATTCTTATTTTGTTGGACCTTGCGGCCGCCTCTATCGAACCTATCAGACTCTCGGTTGTAACTCCATAGGGCAGTTCCCTGATTACTATCCGCTTGGAATCTGACAAATCCAGGCGAGCTCTGCTTAGAATCTTTCCGTTGCCTTCATCATATTCAGATACATCGATTATGCCTCCCGAGGGTATATCCGGATAAAGCTCAAATTCTTCCCCCCTAAGACAAGCCTGTTCTGCTTGGATAACTTCGATGAGATTGTGCGGGAGTATCCGAGTGGACATTCCAACTGCAATTCCTTCGGCTCCCAAAATCAAGGGAAGAGGAATTTTAGCGGGAAGAGTAACCGGCTCCTTCCTCCGTCCATCATAGGAATCGATGAAATCGGTTATTTCAGGCTGAAACAGCAGTTCCTTACTGAAGGGAAGAAGTCTGCATTCGATATACCTCGATGCCGAGGGAGGATCGCCGGTTAGAGTATTCCCAAAATTACCTTGCTTATCTATGAATAATTCCTTGTTCGCCAGATTCACAAGAGCCTCGTAAATCGATGCATCTCCGTGCGGATGATACTGCATTGCATGGCCGACAACATTTGCCACCTTGTGAAAATTTCCATCATCCATGTCGAAAAGAGATTGCAGTATTCGCCGCTGCACAGGCTTGAGTCCATCATTGAGGTGTGGAATTGCGCGATCACGAATTACATGGGAGGCATACTTCAGGAAGTACTCGTTAAAAAGTTTTCCAACATAGGCCATCAAAGTTCTCCAAGTGTATATAAGCTTCCAAAGGTTGAGACCGGGATTCCAAAACTTTTGTCAGGGATTCGCGTTATTGGCACGCAATTTTCCTGCGCATATGCCTCCAAAATCAGCCATGGCAGGAGTTGGCTTTTTCCAAACTTAATTCTTATACCAAATTCTCCATAATGAATTCCCGCCGAGCCGGAGTGTTTTTCCCCATGAAAAAAGTCAAGGTTTCCGGCACCTTCTTGATAGAATCAATGCCAACAGAAACGAGCTTCATATCATCGCCGATGAACTGGCCAAACTCCCTCGGGTTGATTTCTCCCAAACCCTTAAAACGCGTAATCTCCGAACCTCGAATTGCTTTCATTGCCTTGTCCCTTTCACGCTCCGAATAACAATACCTTGTCTGCACCTTATTGCGCACTCGAAAAAGAGGAGTTTCCAGAATATACAAATGCCCGCCTATCACAAGTTCCTCAAAATAATTTAGAAAGAAAGTCAGAATCAGATTTCTGATATGGAAACCATCCGTATCGGCATCTGTTGCCAATACAATCCTTTGATAGCGAAGATTTTCGATGTCATTTTCAATGCCCAGAGCCATCATCAGGTTGAACAATTCCTCATTTTTGTATATGGCCGCCCTACTCTTGCCATAACTGTTCCACGGTTTCCCCCTGAGTGAATAAATGGCTTGATATCGGACATTCCGGCAACCAACCATCGAACCAGTGGCTGACTGGCCCTCGGTGATAAAAATCGTAGTCTTTTCGCCTCCTCTATCCCCCCGATGAATCTTGCAATCCTTTAACTTCGGGATATTGAGCGAAATTTTCTTCGCCGCTGCCTTAGCCTCCTTTCTAATCGCCGTCAATTCCTTTCTGAGTTTTTCATTGCTCAAAATCTTTTTTTCGATAACCCTGGCGGACTCGGGATTCTTATGAAGATAGTCAACCACCGCCGTCTTAACCTCAGTAATAATCCAGGGGCGAATCTCGGTATTCCCAAGCTTATTCTTAGTCTGACTCTCAAAAATCGGGTCTTTCACCTTTACGGCGATCGCTCCGATAAATCCCTCCCGCACATCCATTCCTGAGTAATTCTTCTTCGCAAAATCATTAATTCCCTTGAGTGTTCCCTCGCGGAAGGAACTCAAATGCGTCCCACCATCCGCCGTGAACTGACCGTTAACAAAAGGGAAGTGCATTTCCCCGTAAGCAGAAGTGTGTGTGAACGCAAATTCAAGCCTTTCCCCCACATGGTGGCAGGACGGATAAAGAATATCCTCGCCAATCTTCCTGCCGACCTCCTTTTCAAGCAGATCCTGCAAACCTCTTTTAGATTCGAACTTCGTTCCATTGAAGTAAAGCTTCAAATTTCTATTCAGATACGCATAGTTCCACATACGCCGTTCTATGTATTCATCAACAAAATCATAATCGTGAAAAATCTCTTCATCCGGCACAAACTCAACATAGGTGCCGTCTTCTTGTTCTTCGCAGGCGCCTCTTCTCTTCTTTACCAACCTGCCTCTTGAAAATCTAGCCTCACGAAAACTATTCTCACGATACGAACGAATAAGGAAGTGATTTGAGAGTGCATTAACCGCCTTGGTTCCCACCCCGTTCAAACCGACGGAGAAGACAAAAACATCATCATTATACTTGGCGCCCGTATTAATAACGCTCACGCAATCCACAAGTTTTCCATGCGGGATACCTCGTCCATAATCTCGACACTTAATCATTGCACCTTCACGCTTGAGCAGAATCTTTCTGCCAAAACCCATGATGAACTCGTCCACAGCGTTGTCAACCACTTCTTTGAGCATTACATACATACCATCTTCCGGATTTGTACCATCACCGAGTCTCCCAATATACATCCCAGATCTAAGTCGGATATGTTCCAGAGAACTAAGGGTTTGAATCTTGCTCTCATCATAGGTTTGCGTGGTTTTTGCCATGCAGTGATACTACCTCCTCCCATGCTAATCGTACAGTATCCACACCCAGCAAGGTTCAGCTCTGATGCGGAATACATCGATAGTCGGTCTTAGCCGGGTCAAGTTACAGGATAATCAATCTTGTTTATCGGATAATTTTGACACAGATTTGGTAGACTCTTTTGCAACAGGGCGCTATATCATAGAGCAGCCGAATAGGATAAGGACTCACGTGAATGACGCAGATAAGGTCCATTGTTGAGGAGATTGATGGGAGAAAAGTTTTCAAGACCAAGCTGGGATGAGTATTTAATGCAAGTTACCAGGGCGATATCGAACAGAGCTACCTGCGACAGGGGGCGCAGCGGATGTGTTATTGTGGGCGACAGACAGATACTTGCTTCGGGTTATGTGGGCGCGCCTCCTAGTCTGCCTCATTGCGATGAGGTTGGCCACCTGTTCAATTCCGTAATGCACAGCGATGGAGTTATGCGAGAACACTGTGTTCGTACGGTCCATGCAGAACAAAACGCAATATGTCAGGCCGCGAAAAGGGGGGTGGCCCTGAATGGCGCAACAATTTACTGCCGAATGACTCCCTGCCGCATCTGCGCGATGTTGATAATCAGCTGCGGTATCACCCGCGTAGTCTGCGAAAGAAAATATCATGCCGGAGTTGAATCGGAGGAACTTTTCAAGCAGGCTGGAATACAGCTTGAGTTCGTTTACGATGAGATTCAGGAATACTGAAGGTGGCATGCAGTTCCTGACCCCGCTCCCACCTTCCTCAAGATTTCATATCCTATCTTGTTCTATTGTGGGATTATTCAAAAAGCCTCAAGGCGGCAGGCAGCTAACTCGATGAGGAAAGTCGACTGCCGCGATTATCTGGCTATTTGTTCTTGTGTCGATTCTTTCTAAGTTTCTTCTTTCGTTTGTGCGTTGCAATCTTCTTTCGTTTACGCTTGCGTCCACAGGGCACTATCAATTCTCCTAGTTCTGCCTTGATTCTGAGTACGGATTATCCCTATCGGAGTTCACTTGGTCAAGTGAGGCAAGCTTCTAAGGCAGGGGCGCAAAGAAAGCGGCGAAGAGTTTCCATCAGGCGAGGTGGGCAGTCACCGTTTCCGTGGAGCTCGAACCAGATGACTTTGGGGATTGAAGCAAAAAAGGTGTTCTGGCGCTTGGCGTAGCGACGGGTGTTGCGGGCGATTAGTTTCTTTGCATCTTTCGACTCTAAGATGCTTCCGTTCGGACCGAACCACTCACGATAACCAATGCCTTTCATGCCCGGATTTTCGGAGTGAGCACCATCTTTTATCAACCGTCTGATTTCATTCTCAAGCCCGGTTCGAAGCATCTCATCTACACGCGAATCAATAAATCGGCAAAGTTCGCTCCGATCTCGACGGAGGCCAATAAGAAGAATTTGATAATCATCGCGACTCGTGTTGGAACTGACAAAAGATGAAAGCGGCCTGCCGCTCTGCTCATAAACTTCGAGGGCACGAAGCAAGCGATAACGATCTCCCACCTCGATTCGACTGGCGCTTATCGGGTCCAGGCGATGAAGCTCATTGCGAACGGTTTGATTACTCTTATCTTTCCAGCGTTTGATTATTTGTCTTCGTAAACCGATATCCGTGGGTGGTGTTTTTGGCATTCCCAAGAGCCAGGATTTTAGATAATAAGCGCAACCGCCAGTGATTAACGGCAATTTTCCCCTTTCGAGAATGTCGCTAACTATTCTGTCGCTCCGCTTGCAGAAGTCGCCCACGCTAAATGGAGTTGTGTAGTCGCAAATATCTATCAGGTGATGTGGTATCCGGGCGAGCAGTCGAGCCGGCGGTTTTGCTGTTCCTATATCCAATTGCCTGTAAATCTGGAGGGCGTCGGCGCTGATTAATTCCACACTCAAGTTAAACCGCTCGGCGAACAATTGCTCTATTAGTCTTGTCTTGCCTACGCCAGTGGCCCCGAAAATGACAAGCACCTTCGGTTTATCAGCCCTTCTTAATGCTATATTGCACCTCGCCGGTAACTATTTCCCGGATCGCCAGGGAAACAATCTTTCCACCAGCTTCTTCAAGAGCCTCCGAGCCGGTCATGCTAATCTGTTTTGCGCGGTGGATTGCGGCATTCGTAAGTTCGTACATATTCTTATCGGTGGAAATAAGAATCCCCAAGGGAATGTTAGATTCAATCTCTGCTGGTGCTATCTCGTCTTTCACGGCGTTATCTTAAGTTAGAAGTTGTGGGTAGTCTATATCCATCTTGAAGATTTCGCGGGAAAAAAGCGCAAAATTCAAGTTTACCGGCAAATTGCATCTTTCATTTTTCCTTTCTTTGTAAAGAATCTGCCACTTTCACTACTCCTCAGATTCGGGAGAGCATATGATACTGCCATGGAGATAGCTGGTAAGATAGCCTTGGTAACTGGTGCCGGGAGGCGACTTGGAAGAAGTATAGCACTGAGTTTGGCAGATTGTGGTGCGAACGTTGTGCTGCACTACAGGGACTCGCGGGAACAGGCCATGATGGTGCGCAAAGACATCTTTGCCAGGGGTTCTCACTCCTGGCTCAGCGGACATGATTTTACCGAAGTGGAAACGACCGAAACCTGGTTTACCGATATCGAGAAGAAAACCGGAGGCATAGATATTTTGATCAATTCCGCCTCCGAGTATTTAAGAACAGGCTATGAATCGATGAGTGCCAAGGATTTAGGCCGTTCAATGAGTATTCACGTTCAATCGCCCCTGATAATGATTCGTGCAATGAACCGCAGGCTGAAGCAAGTCAAGCAAAGAGGCGCGGTAGTAAACATTTTGGATTCGAGGATTGCAGACCCGCAACACGCAGCCTATCATTTTGGGAAAACTGCTTTGCACGCGCTGACACTGGATTTGGCTGTGGAAATGGCGCAAACTCTTCGCATAAATGCTGTTGCGCCCGGAAACATCCTTCCGCCAAATTCAGAAGAAAATTTCGAGCGAGCAGACCCACCTCTTAATTCCAGTACAGCCTCAACTGCTGCAAGGGCCGCGGGGGCTTCTAATCCGCTCGGCATACGGGGTGATTCCAAAGATATCTCAGATGCCATAATTTATCTACTCCGGGCGGATTTTGTTACTGGGGTGGTACTCCATGTGGACGGTGGACTTCATCTTGGGTCTTATGCATGCAGGAAATTGATATAAGCGCCCCTTCATATTCTTTCGCATACTGTCTGTAATCATAATGAATCAACACAGGAGACGCGGAAAGCCTATCCCCGCTGTGGGTCTTTTGCGGCATTTTGGTTAGCATCCACAAGGAAATCTCCTGGGTGACATATTCCCTATTCCAGTCGCCAGAGTGAGACGCTTGTCGTTTTTCAGATAACCTGCTGTCAAGTCTTTAACCTCATCTTTTTCAGTCAGAACGTCCATTCGGCAAAATGAGCCAAGGGAAGAGTTTTTCTCAGCCGGATGGGCGTGTTGAAGAGTTTCTCATCCTGCACGCCATCTAAATGCCGTCATTGCTGGCAAATAGATCCAGAGATATTGCGGCGCATGTGTTCACGCGCGCGCCCCATCCACGTAGTACGATTTACGAGTGCCCAATAACTCATCTTCGCTTTCGGCCTGCGTTGGAAAGCCGTTATAATGAGAAGCACCACCTGTTTCCGAAGCATCATAATGCCCTTCCCAGTTTGTCCAGCGGAAACTCACCGAACGGGTTCTCTCTCTCGAACGCGCATATAATCTCGTCCTGCCTGCGATGCGTCAGCTATGGCGGGCGGGGCGAGTTCATGCGGCCAGCCGTGCCGTAATGATAACTCCGAGATAGATTTTATCTGCCGCAATGAAACATCTCCCTGCGAGGGTGATATCCCGCGAATAGTAAAAATCTCTTGGCCGCCGGGGATTAACTTGCCACCGCAAAATAATGATTACCTGAAGATGATATTGCGACGATTACTCATTTAGGCAGGCTGAAAAGGCCTGAAGCGACGATCACCTCATTTAAAAAGGGAGGGATGAATCACTTGATGCCATATTTAGAGACAGGGAGGTAGCCTCGTTATCGCGCCGCTATCTGAAACACCTTGTATTCTGTCTTCCGGATCCGGTCTTCATCCGCCACATAGACATTGCCGAATGAGCCCGCGGTCAAGCCTCCGAGGCTGTTAAACTGTGCCGCTGTGCCGGATAAATCGCTACTTCGATCAGTTCAGACAGCTGCTCCTGAAGTTCAAAAGGAAGTTTGTATGCCAATTATAAGATATCTTCAGAAAGGAAAATTTGAAGCCTTGAGATCCCCGATAATGGTGCAAAAAGGGCATGCACATGAACTATGAACGAAGCGATAAAATCTATATTAGAAACCTAGTAATTCCAACAATAATCGGGGTTCACGCACAAGAACGCAAAAAACCACGTGATATAATCCTGAATCTCATTCTTCATACCGCAACTGCCGAAGCAGCTGAAGCGGACGATATTGAACTGGCGGTAGACTACGAGGCCCTCTGCACCAAACTCGTGGAGTATGTCCGCGCTTCCTCCTTTGCACTCATTGAATCGCTTGCAAATGCACTCGCCAATCTGCTTCTGGATACAAAAAAAATTATTGCATGCAAAGTTGTGCTCGACAAGCCTGGCGCTTTGAATTCTTGCGAAAGTGTGGCGGTGGAAATCTTCAGGAAATCCAGATTCTCGCCCTAGCTTCCATCACAAGCGCCCGCATCCATTATAGCGGTTTGCCTCGCTTCAATCTGGAATAGCACAACTTCAAATATGAGTAAATGAGCGCAGAATCGGAGTTGAAGCCGGACTTGACGGGATCGTCTGGGCAACCTAGTGTTAGAATCTATGGTTCGAAACTCAGTTTCGTCGCTGCTCGCCGGCCCCGACGACGGACGCTATGCTATTGTGGTAGGGTGGATACGCACAAAACGGCAGAGTAAGAACACTATCTTTTTCGAAGTCAACGACGGCTCCTGTCTAGCCAACCTGCAGATTGTTGTCGATAAGAGCGGCGACGTTATAGACGGAAAACAGAGCCAGCACTTGCTAAACGGCGCAAGTATCATAGCAGAAGGCCAAATACTTCCATCAGAAGGCAAGGAACAGGAAATTGAGCTAATCGCCAGGAAGATGCGCCTGATTGGTGAAGTGTCACCGAGCTATCCATTGCAAAAAAAACGTCATTCATTTGAATTTCTTCGCGATAATGCACACCTGCGTCCAAGAACAAATACCTTTGGAGCCATAACTCGTGTTCGCAATGCTCTTTCAGTCGCTATCCATGGTTTTTTTCAAAAACGTGAATTTCTTTGGATTCAAACTCCGATTATCACAGGCAATGATGCCGAAGGCGCCGGCAACTTGTTTCAAGTAAGCACATTGGATTATTCTTCACCCCCCCGAAACGATTCCGGCAGCGTAGACTACCAGAAGGATTTCTTTGGCAAGAAAACTTATCTCACCGTTAGCGGTCAGCTGCAACTGGAAAATTTCGCATGCTCCATGGGCAAAGTTTATACTTTCGGGCCAACCTTCCGAGCAGAAAATTCCAACACCTCACGGCACCTCTCTGAGTTCTGGATGATTGAACCGGAAATGGCATTCTGTGAATTAGAAGAGAATAGAGAACTCGCCGAGAGCTTGATTAAAGAACTTCTAAGTCAAGTACTTGAGCGGTGTCCCGATGAGATGGAACTGTTTGACAGATGGGTTTCCAAAGGCACAATTGACAATTTGAAGCAAGTGATTGATAAGCCATTTATCCATCTTACATATAGTGAAGCTATTCGAGAGCTGAAAAAAGCGCCGATTGACTGGGAATACCCGCCAGCCTGGGGACTGGATTTGCAAGCCGAACACGAACGCTATCTCTGTGAGGAACTTATCAAGGGACCGCTGACACTCACTGACTACCCCAAAGAGATAAAAGCCTTCTATATGAAACAAAATGACGATGGTGATACAGTTAGGGCGATGGACATACTGGTTCCACGTCTGGGAGAGATAATAGGGGGAAGTCAGAGAGAAGATGATTTTGTGAAGCTAAGGGACAGGATGAAACAAATGGGAATGGATATGAGTGAATATAGCTGGTATCTTGATTTGCGTCGTTATGGCTCGGTTCCACACAGCGGGTTTGGGTTGGGTTTTGAACGCTTGGTTCAGTATATTACGGGGATGCAAAATATCAGGGATGTAGTCCCATTTCCTCGCAGCCCCAAAGCTATCGCCTTCTAATTATCATATCTTACTCATTGGCTTTCGAGCACCGCAACGGAGCTCCGGAGAACCGCATGATGAGGATAGAAGTCTCGAAAATGGAAACACATAACGCAATGCCTTCCCTTGAACGGGAACGAGGAAAACGACAAAAGCTCCCTGGGTTGAATTGATTACCAAATTCATTCTATTCTTTTTGGAAGAATGGAAGCCACTCTGATAATCATGGCGGCCGGAATAGGCAGCCGCTATGGCGGGACAAAACAGATAGACCCTGTAGGCCCAAATGGTGAGATTATCCTTGATTACTCGGTTTATGATGCTATTCAGGCCGGTTTTCACAGGGTGGTTCTGATTATTCGAAAAGACATTGATGCTGAATTTCGCAGGGATATCGTATCGAGATTCCAGGACAAAATTCGTGTAGATTACGTTTATCAGGAACTTCAGGACATTCCTCAGGGATTCTTGGTTCCACCGGATAGAAAAAAACCCTGGGGCACCGGGCATGCAATTCTATCCTGTGCAAAACTTGTTCGAGGCCCGTTTGTAGTGATTAACGCGGATGACTTCTACGGCCCACAGGCATTCAAGGAGGGTTTGCGGGGATTGTACAAGCTAGACCCATCCAAGCCTTCAGGTTTCCTTGTTGTATACAGACTAGCCAATACACTGAGCTCCCATGGATATGTTACCCGCGGCGTTTGTGAATCCAAATCAGGAAATCTCAGTCGCATAACAGAAAGATTCAAAATCGGAAGGAATAAGACAGGACAAATCGAGTATATTGAAGGTGATGTCGGCCATGAAATTGGCCCCGACGAGTTAGTATCAATGAATTTTTGGGGATTCTCGCCAGCATTGTTGCCGATGCTTGAGTCCAGATTTGCCAGCTTCCTGGGAAAACACAAAAATATGACAAAAAGCGAATTCCTCATTCCCGCCGAAATCGACGCACTTAGAAAGGCAAATCAGATAACGATAAAGGTGCTGCCAACCGATTCCATGTGGTTCGGAGTAACCTATCCGGAAGACAAAGCGCTTGTAAAAGCATCCCTTGCCTCGCTTGTTCAAGAAGGCAAGTATAAATCGCCGCTATGGTGAAATTCGTTTGCGATCTCTCGGAAACAATGTGGCCTCCTTGACATTCGCCAAACTCAAAATCTTCTGGGTAATGCGTTCCAAACCGATAGCGAAACCACCATGTGGCGGACAGCCGTACCTGAATATATCAACATAGGAACCAAGCTCGGATTCCACCATCCCGAACTTTGGCAGCGCCTCTTTCAGCATCGAATAGTCATTTATGCGTCGCCCGCCGGTAGTAATCTCCAAGCCGCGAAATAGCAAGTCGAAACTCATTGTTTTCTGCCCAATGGGATAGGTGTAAAAGGGACGCTTGCGTCGTGGGAATTCGTTTATGAAAATCATAGGTATACCCATCTCCCTATCCGCCCAATCACAGAGAATTCTTTCAGCCTCTGGGTTTATATCGATGACTCTTGTGCCGCTTCCCTTTTTAACTATACCTTTTGCTTCCTCGTAGGTGATTATTGGAATTTTTGCACACGAATCTGGATTAGGCAGTGTGGCATTCCAGGCACTAAGGTCTGATTGGTTTTCCCTGGCTATGACTTCGAAGAGATAGGCCATGAAGTCGCGTTCTATTTCCATTAAAGGCTTTTCAGAGTCGATAAAGCCCATTTCGACATCAAGGGAAACATACTCATTTATGTGTCTAGGTGTTTCATGCTTCTCGGCGCGATAAGCATGGCCAATTTCGAAAACTCTCTCCAAACCACTTGCAACCATGGTTTGTTTGTATAACTGTGGAGACTGCGCCAGATAGGCAGTTCTGCCAAAATAGTCCATAGAAAAAAGATTTGTGCCACCCTCGGAACCGCCGCCAATGATCTTGCTCGACTTTATTTCCGTGAAATCCTCGCCACGGAAGAAGTCGCCAAAGGCTCTTATGCAAGTAGCCTGAACTCGAAAGATAGAGAGTAACTTGGGATTGCGAACACTGATCATCCTGTTATCCAGTATGGTTTCCAATCCCAGAACCTCCGGATCCTGATTCACGGCAATTGGAAGATTTTGCTCGGCTTCCGAAAGCACCTCGTATTCCTGTAAAAGAATTTCACGGCCTCCCGGGGCCTTTGCATTGTCGCTTAGTTTCCCGCGTGCACGGATAACTGATTCAAGATTCAGGTTGAACTCGGAATCTCTAACTAGTTGGATGAAACCGGAACGATCGCGGAGTATAATGAATACGATGCCTCCCAGATTGCGCACCCGATGAACCCATCCGGCCACCTCCACGGTAATTCCACTCCTTTTCAGAGCTTCGGCACAGAGAATTCTTTCCATGATTATTCATTCCTCAGATTAGATTGTTTCTGGCGCATATTAGCACAACCATCAACTTGGGGAACAGCCAAAGAGGGGCCTAACCTATCCGTTCGTCAAGAATCTTCTTTGCAAGCTCTGGTGCAGCCTTCCCATTGGAGACGCGCATAATCTCACCCATCAACCAGCTCTTCTGTTTCGAATCTCCTCCGCTGATGATTTCAATTACATCCGGATTCTGACTTACTACCTGATCTACTATCTTACCAAGTTCATTCGGATCGCTGATTTGAAACCAGCCTTTTTTTTCAACAATCGATTCAGGATCGGCATCTTCTGAAAAAATATCTTTTAACACATTTTTGGCAATTTTCCCGCTGATACGTCCCTGATCGACTAAAGTCAGCAGGGAAGAAAATCTAGAAGCGTTTAACGGTGTATCCGCAAGAGTTCGCTTGTCTCGATTCAGCAGTTTCCTGACATCTGAGGAAAGCCAGGCGGCAACATTGCGTGCCGAAGCGCCAGATTTTACGGTGTCCTCAAATAAGGTGACCATGGCAATATCATTGTGAATAAACTCGGCCTGCTCAACTTTCAAGTCATATTCACTTTGGAGTCGTCGTTTCTTCGCCAGGGGTAATTCCACCAATTGATTCTCAATTCTTTTAAGGAATGCGGCATTGCTTACAAAGCTGGGCATATCCGGCTCTGGGAAATAACGGTAATCATCAGGAGTTTCCTTGCGCCTCATTGGCAAAGTTATATCGCGATTCTCATTCCAAAGCCGAGTTTCTTGAACTATTTCTCCACCGGAATTGAACAGCTTTGATTGGCGCTCTATTTCATAGCCTAGCGCAAGCCGAACAAAACGGGGAGAGTTCATGTTTTTAAGTTCAACCTTAGTTCCCAAACCTCTTCCAGGCAGATTGATGGAAATATTGGCATCGCACTTCATCGAGCCCTCCTCCATGTTCCCATCGCTCACTTTCAGATAGCGAACAAGACGCTGGAAGTCTCTTAAAAACAATTCGGCTTCCTCGCCTCTGGATAAATCTGGCTCAGTTACTATTTCAAGTAGGGGATAACCGGCGCGGTTATAATCAAGCAAAGTTGCATCGTTGGCGTGAATCATTTTTCCGGCGTCTTCTTCGAGGTGTACGTTGTGAATTCGAATTCTTTTGGCTCCGAGATCATTAAAATCAACCTCAATTGTCCCGCCAATGCCCACAGGATGATTGTGCTGAGATATCTGATAGTTTTTGGGCATATCCGGATAGAAGTAGTTCTTTCTTGCAAAAGAGATGCGATTCGACAAACGGCATCCAAGAGCTCTTGCTACAAGATAGCCATGTTCAATCGCACGCTCGTTGAGCAGCGGCAATGTCCCCGGATATCCGAGGCAGATTGGACAGATATTTGTATTCGGCTCATCGCCATAGTGTGCGGAACAAGGACAGAACATTTTCGACTCTGTTTTCAGGTGAATATGGATTTCAAGTCCAATGAAAATCTTCAGAGATGAATTCACCGCATCCTCTCTATTTCCAATGCACCGGGAGGAAACTGCACCGGAAATACTTCCGAGAAACCCCGGGCTATATCGAAGAGACTTTTTTCTCCGAATGCGGGCGCCACAAACTGTACGCCCGTTGGAAGGCCTCGATTTATCCCAATGGGTACCGAAAGAGCCGGCAGTCCCGCCAGGTTTGCAAGACAAGTGAAGATATCGGAAAGTCTCTGCTTATAGTTATCCATTTCCGAATCAGCTCTGAGAAAGGCTTGAGTAGGGAAAACAGGCATTAGCAGGAGAGGATAGTTTCTTAGGAGAACTCCCAATTCCTTCCTAATCAAGGTTCTCACCCTCTGCGCTTTGATGTAATACTGATCTTTGAACCCAGAGCGAAGAACATAAGTTCCAAGCAGGATTCGCAGCTTAACCTCGTCGCCAAACCCCCTGCTCCGTGCTTCTTTGATTAGATTTATCGGATTCTGAGAATATCCCGATCCACTGCCATAGCGAATTCCATCAAATCTTGCAAGATTCGCGCTGGCCTCGGCGTTAGCTATGGTATAATAGGAGGGAATAACAAATTTCAATGTCACTAAATTGACTTTCTCAACCACATATCCCCTTTCTCGCAGGATCTGTGCTGCCTGTGTGTATGCTTCAGCCACGGGAGTTTCAAGCATACCAGGGTCGATATCGAGCATGGCGATTTTTTTCACCTCGGAACCTGAAATATTGGTGCTGAACGAACTCTGATCGAACTCGTCTTCCGCATGCATCGTCTCGAATGCCGTCTCCAATAGACGGATATCCACGGCAAAAAGACCAATTACCTCCAGTGAAGAAGCATATGCGGTTAGGCCATAGCGCGAAATTGAGCCGTATGTCGGCTTGAAACCATAAATACCACAAAAATTTGCCGGCTGCCTGACCGAGCCCCCGGTATCACTGCCGACAGCAAGAGGTACTAGGCCGGCGGCAACAGCCGCGGCGCTTCCTCCGCTGGAACCGCCAGGGACACGCTGTAGATCCCAGGGATTAGAGGTTCTGCCAAGCGCGGAATGCTCATTAGAGGAACCCATACCGAATTCATCCATATTGGTTTTGCCAACAACCAAAGCGCCGGCATTTTCAAGCCGGCGAATCGCGGTCGCAGTATAAGGAGCAACGAAATTTTCGAGTATGCGTGAACCACACGTGAGCTTCCTTCCCCTAACCGCAATATTGTCCTTGACAGCCACGGGCACGCCTCCTAGAGGTTTTCGACCCAGTGCAGTCCAGTCCTGTTCCTCCAGTTTAAAACTTAGGAAACTACCAATCTTCTTATCAATCTCCCTAACTCTTTGAACATACTTATCTCGAACGTGAGGCTTATTGAGCGCAGAAAACCAGAGTTGCTTTACCGGGGGCATCAAAACCTCTCTATAAAACGTTGGGAATTAAGAAGAACCGATCGTCTAGCTCATTTGAGGCATCAAGAAGTGTATCGACATCTTTGAAAGGCTTCACCTCGTCTTTCCGTACCCTGTTTTTCACTACTGAAGCGTGGGTGGTAGGCTCCAGATTGTCGACAACCGCCGAAGACATGCTCAAGTACAACTTCCGCATCTGTTCTGCCTGTTTGACAAGCCGCTTCTTTTCGCCTTCGCTAAGTTTTAATGCGGCAAGCTCCGCAGTCACCGCCCACTCATCTTGTTCCATGGCATTTTATACCTGTCACTCAGAGAGCCTGTCAACAAGAGTTGACTCTTCATCGACCATCGATTGCTTTCACGCGACAATGTGGCTGAAAGGAGTAATGCTCTAATTCTTCATCAGCCAGCGATTAATCTCCTGCGCTGCCAATCTGCCGTGATTTAAGGCCCGCACAACCAACGATGCGCCAACATCAGCATCACCAGCGGCAAAAAGACCTTCAATACTTGTATGATAGTTATCAGTCCTTATATTGCCGCGTTCATCAAACTCGATAGCCTGATCAATCAGGGCTCGACTATGTTCAACATGCACAAATCCCATTGCCAGAAGCACAAGGTCTATATCCAAACTGAAATCACTCCCCGGAATCGCCCTGATACCTGGTCTTGCACCCTTAACTCCCGGCATCCATTCAATACGTCGAAAATTGCCCCTGTTCACCGCATTGTTTCTTCCCTCAAACGAGAGAGTCTCAATATTCCACTCGCGTTCACAGCCTTCCTTATGGCTTGAAGTAGTGCGCAGTATATTGGGCCAGTTCGGCCAGGAGGGATTCCAAGACTCGTTCCAAACCATCGGCTTGGGCATTATCTCATACTGGTAAACCTTTTTTGCGCCCTGTCGTCTGGCGGTACCTATACAGTCTGAACCCGTATCTCCACCGCCAATCACAAGAACTGTTTTGTCCTCAGCCTCGATACCGCCTTCCATCTCCCCACTTGCCCTGCGATTAGACTGGCTAAGGAAGTTCATGGCATAATGGATACCCCCAAGTTTTCTGCCAGGAACTGGAAGCTCGCGCGGCTGACTGGCACCAATTGCAAAGAGAATCGCATCATTTTTGTTCCGGAGGTAGCGAATGGAAATATCGTCGCCTATATGCACACCGGTTTCGAAAACAACTCCTTCGGCAAGTAACTGTGCTATGCGTCTGTCAATCACTCTCTTATCCAATTTGAAATCTGGAATTCCATAACGCAGAAGTCCGCCAATCTTCCGATTCTTTTCGAATAAGGATACTCTGTGTCCGGCTCTTCTCAGTTGCTGCGCCGCGGCTAGGCCCGCGGGTCCCGAACCAATCACCGCAACGGTTTTTCCAGACTCAATTCTGGGGGGTCTCGGCATTACCCAGCCCTCATCAAAGGCCTTTTCGATTATAGCTCGCTCATTTTGCTTGATGGTGACCGGCGCATCATTGATCGAGAGAGTGCATGATGTTTCACAGGGCGCCGGGCAAACACGGCCCGTAAACTCGGGAAAATTGTTAGTGATTTCCAGGCGTTCGAATGCCTCCTTCCATTGCCCGCGCCATATCGCATCGTTCCACTCCGGAATCAAATTTACAATCGGGCAACCGATGCTGTGGCAAAAGGGAGTGCCGCATTCCATGCATCTGCCGCCCTGCTCTACCAGTTCCTCGACAGTTTTGTCGATGGTAACTTCATTATAGTCGGTCAGTCTTATATCAACATCACGATATCTAAGTTCGCTTCTACCTGTTTCCAAAAAACCGTTAGTTTTCCCCATCAGATAAAAATCTCCTCAGTAATCGTTACGCTCTCTGTATTCTGAGTTTCCTGTTCCCGAATTAGCTCTAAGGCTCTCCGATACTCCAGAGGCATAACTCTGACAAAACTTGGAAGACTTTCATCCCAAGAGGCCAGTATCCTTGTTCCTACCAGGCTGTCCGTGTAAAACACATGTCTCTCTATGAGTGTGCGCAGCTTATTGATATCCTCATCTGAGACTATAGGCTCCACATCCACCATTTCAAGATTGCACCTGGTATCAAACAGATGATTCTCATCGTAGACATAGACAATTCCACCAGACATACCGGCGGCAAAATTTACACCAGTAGGACCAAGAACAACCACAACCCCTCCTGTCATATACTCACAACCGTGGTTGCCAACACCCTCAACAACCGCCGTAGCCCCAGAATTCCGAACACAAAATCTCTCGCCGGCGGTCCCGTTGATAAACGCCTCGCCGCCGGTGGCCCCAAAGAGACACACGTTCCCTGCGATAATATTTCTAAACCCAGAAAAGGTAGACCCATGTGACGGCATAAGTATCAGTCTGCCGCCAGAGAGACCCTTGCCAAAATAGTCGTTCGATTCGCCAATCAAATGGAAACTGATGCCCTTGGTTAGAAAGGCACCGAAACTCTGCCCGGCAGAACCTTCGAATTTCATGCGAATAGTGTCTTCCGGAAGTCCCTGGGATCCGTATTTTTTCGTAACCCAATAGCTAAGTGTGGCTCCGACAGTTCGATTGGAATTGCGTATCTTCCTTGTCATGGTGACTTTGGTTTGATGGTCAATGGCGGGCCGGCTCGCCTTCACCAGTTCAGAACCCAAAGAAAGACTCATATCCAACTCTTGACTCATAGTACAACGAAGTGGCTCGCCATCCACCTGCTCCGGTGGCATAAGTACTTTTGAAAAATCCAAGCCTCTTGCCCGATAGAATTCCACAGCTTCGTCAACCATTAACATGTCCACCCGGCCAATCATGTCATCAAGCCTTCGAAATCCCAGATCGGCCATGATAAGCCGGAGCTCTTCGGCCAAAAAAAGCATAAAATTTGCCAGATGCTCCGGTTTACCCTGAAACTTATTCCTCAATACTGAATTTTGCGTAGTGATTCCCACCGGGCAGGTATTTGTGTGGCAGGCCCTCATCATCACACATCCCAACGAAACAAGGGAGGCCGTCCCGAAACCATATTCCTCCGCGCCAAGTAAGGCCGCTATGGCAATATCCCGTCCGGTTTTGAGCTGGCCGTCGGTTTGCACTCTTATGCGACTTCGAAGTTTATTCATTACAAGAACCTGCTGGGTTTCTGCCAGGCCAATTTCCCACCAAGTACCGGCATACTTTATCGAACTAAGCGGAGAAGCGCCGGTTCCTCCGTCACAACCCGAGATAAGAACCATGTCGGCCTTCCCCTTAGCAACACCCGCCGCGATGGTGCCCACGCCCACCTCAGAAACGAGCTTAACAGAAACCCGGGCATTGGGATTCGCATTCTTCAGGTCAAATATTAATTGGGAAAGGTCTTCAATAGAATAAATATCGTGATGCGGCGGCGGGCTAATCAACATAACTCCCGGGGTGGTGATCCTAACTCTGGCGATTTGCTGGTTCACCTTGTGTCCAGGAAGCTGACCACCTTCTCCCGGTTTTGCACCCTGAGCCATTTTTATTTGCAGTTCCTCGCAGTTGGCAAGATATGCGGCATTCACCCCAAATCTCCCCGAAGCCACTTGCTTCGTATGGCTCATTCGATCTAAGCCATCGGGGCCTGCAACATATCTCCGTTCATCTTCCCCACCCTCTCCGGAATTGCTCCGAGCGCCCAGAAGATTCATGGCCATTGCAATCGTTTCGTGAGTTTCTAGACTTATCGATCCATATGACATAGCTCCGGTGGTAAAATTCTTTACTATCGACTCAGCGGATTCAACGTCGCTCAATCTTATTCGTGTTCCCTTCTTGAACTTAAAAAGCCCCCGAAGCGTGTTAAGACCACGCGCCCTGGAATTTACAATTTCAGAGAATCTTCTAAATGTATTGAAATCACTATTACGAACAGCCTCATGCAAGGTTACAACCGCTTCCGCGTCGAAGAGATGGCGATCGGTATTCACTCTTGTTGAATACTTACCGCCGGCAGGTAGACGATAATTGTAAACATCATCCGGCGCCCAGGACTGGCTGTGTCTCAACTGGGCATCCCGTTCTATATCCAGCAGTGAGAGTCCGCCTATGCGGCTGTAAGTGCCCGTAAAATACTTCTCTACAAGCTCTTCAGAGAGTCCAACGGCCTCAAAAATTTGTGCGCCTCTGTAACTTCGCAGTGTGGAAATTCCCATTTTCGACATCACTTTGAGCAAGCCTTTCTTAATCGCGGTTATGTAGTTTTCCATCGCGTGCTGTAAAGAAAGGTTTTTGGGAAGATAGCCCATATCGCGAATTTCGCTTAGCGACTCAAAAACTAGGTAGGGATTAATCCCGCTGCAACCATAGCCAATGAGGGTTGCGAAATGATGTACCTCCCGCACTTCGCCGGATTCCAGCAGAAGTCCCGCCAGATGTCGTTTGCCCCCGCGAATCAAGTAGTGATGAATCGCGGAAACGGCCAGCAAAGCGGGTATAGCCATATTTGTCTCATCCAGATTCCGATCGGACAGGATGACAAGCGAAGCTCCTCCATCAATTTCTTTCTCCACAGACGTGCATAACTTGGCAAGCGCTTTTTCCATTCTCCCAGCGGAGCCCTTAGAGGGAAAAAGCAGGCTGACCGTCCGAACTCTGAAATTCTCGAGCTCAACCTCCCTAAGATATCTGATGTCATCGTTGGTAAGCACTGGATGGGCTAATTTGAGCTGCCTACAGTGTTGAGGAGTTTCTGCTAGCAGATTGCGCTCCCACCCAATGAAGCTCATCAACGACATAACAAGATTCTCCCTGTAGGGATCGATTGGCGGATTGGTTACCTGGGCGAAATGCTGGCGAAAAAAATCGTAGAGCAATACGGGTGTTTGAGACAGCACCGGAGGGGGACTGTCGTTGCCCATCGAACCTACGGGTTCCTGTCCGTTAACGGCCATAGGTACAATTATTCTCTGGATATCCTCATAGGAATAACCAAAGGCTCTCAATGTGTGCTGCAGGCTTTCAGGATTGTATTTTGTATCTCTGGGAGTCTCCAACAAGCCGGCTAGTTCGATTTTTTCTTCGCTCAACCATCGGCGATATGGGCTTCTACGACTGATACGGCTCTTCACCTCGTTATCATGGACTATGCGGCTTGCCATAGTGTCCACAACAAAGATTTTCCCCGGGGCTAGACGACCCTTTTTCAATACATTGCCCGGCTCCACGTCGATAACCCCGGTTTCGGAAGCCATAATTACCATGCCGTCCTTGGTTACTGTGTATCGGCCAGGCCTTAATCCATTGCGATCCAGAGTTGCGCCGATACGAGTTCCATTGGTAAAAGCTATTGCCGCAGGTCCGTCCCAGGGCTCCATTATGGCCGCATGATATTCATAGAACGCCCGCTTATCCTCGGACATATGGTATTTGCTTCCGAAGGCCTCGGGAATCATCATCATCATGGAATGCTCCATTGTCCTACCTGATTGGGTAAGAAGTTCGAATACGTTGTCAAATATCTCCGAATCGCTGGACTCCGGGTTTGCAATCGGAAACAATTCCTGCAACTCGTCGCCGAAGAATTCCGATGATAAGCTGGTTTCTCTGGCATACATTGTGTTCAAGTTTCGCCTCAAAGTGTTGATTTCACCATTATGGGCGATATACCTAAACGGTTGTGCCAGAGGCCAGGATGGAAAGGTGTTTGTACTATACCGTTGATGAACCATGGCCAAGGCGCTCACCACATCCTCATTTTGCAGATCGAGATAGAAGGTTAGAAACTGTGATCCTACAAACATCCCCTTATACACTATTGTTTTTGAGGAAAGAGAGCAGAGATAGTACTGCTCGGTTTCATAGCCCATGCCCAAACCGGCATTCGCCAGACGTTTTCTTAGTACGTAAAGAGATCGTTCAAGTGAGTCTCCCACCAGGTTTTTCTTCTTCACGAAAAACTGATTAATGTATGGCATCGATTTCCGTGAAAGCTCGCCAAGACAGCCAGGGTTCGTGGGAACCTCTCTCCAACCCAGGAACTCCCAGCCTTTATCGAGGCATACCGACTCGGTTACTTCAACGGCTTTATGGCGTTCCTTTTCATCTCGAGGAAGAAAAATCATTCCAACTCCATATTCACCTTCCGAAGGTAGTTCGAAAGAGGCAGCCGCCTGTAAAAACTTATGGGGTGTCTGGAGTAGCATTCCGGCCCCATCTCCAGTTTTCAAATCAGCGCTCACAGCTCCACGATGACTCAAATTGCAGAGTATCTGTACACCCTTCTCTACAATATCATGACTTCTCAGACCGTTTATCCGAACGATAAACCCAACACCACAGGCATCGTGTTCCTGTGTGGAACAATAAAGACCGCGAGTTCTTATCAATTACTATCTCCTTGAAATACTGAATTAGCGGCGGCACTCGCAGATTGCGGCAAGTAATTGCCATAAATACTAAAAGGACGCAGGATGAATGTCAAGAAAGCTGAGGTATATTATTTTCCACTTAGCCAATCGATAAGTACAAGAACTAATTGATGGCCGATTAGTTACAATGGGCGAAAGTCGCTTTCATACCTACTCTGAAAACCCCGGAGTCATGTGCGCATCATATCCACTGCCGCGGCAATGAAATCTCGAAACAAGTAGCCAGTCTGCAGAGGGGTGGAGCTGAATTCCGGATGGAATTGAATACCGACGGCCCAGGGATGATTGGGCCACTCCGCAGATTCAATCAGCTGTCCATCTGGTGTAAAGGCGGAAAAAATCAGTCCCGATTTCTCAAGCACCGTCCTGTATCTGTTATTTACCTCGTAGCGGTGGCGATGGCGTTCAAAGATGCTCTTCTTACCGTAGGCGGCATATATCCGGCTACCCTCAACAGTCACTGATTCACCCCTGCCCAGGCGCATAGTCCCGCCATACTGCGTGATATCAACCTGATCTTCCAACAATACAATTACATTGTGAGGGCTATTCGGTTCGAACTCTCCACTGTCGGCATCTTTCAAACCAGCCACATTGCGAGCCCACTCGATTACCTGAATCTGCATCCCCAGGCAGATACCCAGAAAAGGAATCCGCTGTTCTCGCGCCAAACGAGCGCTATCTATCATGCCGGATATACCTCTCTGGCCGAATCCTCCAGGTATAATAAGGCCATTTACTCCGGCAAGTGCTTTCTCTGTTTCCTCTGGCGAAGTCAAGTTCTCTGAATCAATTTTCCTAATTTTGATTCTGACGGCATTGAATATAGCCCCATGAATCAATGATTCATCAATCGATTTATAGGAGTCTTCCAAGTCGATGTACTTGCCAACCATGGCAATTTCCACGGTTTCCTTAGCATTTTTCCAGGTGTCGGAAACTCTCTGCCAATTGCCAAAAGTATCCTTGCTGCAATCTAATGAAAGCCGTTCACATACTATCTTATCCAGTCCCTGAGCCCTATATATAATCGGGATATCATAAATTATTGTGCTTACATCATGAGCAGAGAAGACACATTCGTAATCGACATTGGTGAAGCTGGCAATTTTATGTTTCATGTCATCGCTCATCTCAGTTGCAATACGGCAGAGAAGAATATCTGGCTGAATACCTATTTCCCGCAAGGCTTTAACCGAATGTTGAGTGGGTTTGGTTTTAAGTTCGCCACCAGATACAGTTGGAATTAACGATACATGCACGCTAAGCGCATTGCGTCGCGAGCTTTCTTGAATAATCTGTCTGACTGCCTCTAGAAATGGTATTGATTCAATGTCTCCAACTGTGCCTCCGATTTCCACAATAGTGACATCGGTGTTCTTTTTCTCACCAAGCAGATATATTCTTCGTTTGATTTCATCAGTGATATGCGGAACTACCTGGACGCATTTTCCAAGATAATCTCCCTTTCGTTCTTTCCGAATTACTTCCTGATATATCTGGCCGGTAGTAATAGAATTCGCGGCGTAGAGGGGGGATTTAGTAAATCTGGCGTAGTTGCCCAAATCAAGATCTGTTTCAGCGCCATCGTCGGTTACAAACACTTCGCCATGCTGGAAGGGACTCATAGTTCCCGCATCAACATTGAGATAGGGATCTATCTTCACCATGCAAACAGACAGACCGCGACTCTCGAGTAGACTCCCAAGGGAAGATGCCGCCACGCCTTTTCCGAGACTGGAGCATACTCCACCAGTAACAAATATGTATTTCCTCATGGGATTTCATTATTCATCTCTCCCACTTCGAAGGTCAACGTTGCAGTTATTTTTTCAATTGAGATAAACGTTTTGTCAGCTCTTCGTAGTGAAACAACTTCGAATAATCAATTAAGCCCGATAGCGCGCTTGATTCTATTGGAATCCCCTTTTCCCCAAGGGGTGCGGTTGCGTTGAGCCCGCCGGCAATCACTAGTCCGACGCGCTTGTCGCCCACTGGGATTCCAAGCAGGGATTGACTTGGATAGCCAAGTTTCAAGAATCCTCCAAGCCCGCGACTCTTAAGCAGCGAATCTATTTCAATTGTTTTCTCGCGGGCGGCTATGGGAATCTCTCTAAAACTGGCCCCTATCTGCCCTTCCCCGTTAATACAGGCCGAAAGTATGCTTGTCATCCCACTGGATATGTAGATTTCAAGTGGGTCTAGACTGGTGCCGTCGTAGTGGATTATTGCAGTAAACCGGCTGGGTGCGCCATTGATAATTTCCAGTAGTCCGCCGAAGATGCTTCTAATCGGTATGCCCGCTTTTATTAGTGCGCCATTGAGGGTTATCGCACATACAGTTCCAATACCGATTTTCCCCTGCGTTACGAAACAGTCACCAATCCTCTCACCCTCGTCGAAGAGACACATCAGGGTGCCATGGGCTAGGCCGGATGAAAAGACAGGGGACACGGAATCCGAAATAACATCTCTATAGTGTTTATCGATAGTCGAGAAGTTGATCAGAACAGTGCCTTGAGCGCTGGAAGGATCAAAGTTCATCTTGCAGGTCATTTCATCTATTTTTGCGGAGAGATAGCCAACTTGATGGTAAACGTGTGCCTTAGTGAGTTCCTCGCGACCCCTGGTGGTTAGAAATCGCCCTTTCTTTTCTTTGTACTCAGTCAGGCCGTGACTATCGAGTACTTGCAAATGAAATCGAACTGTTCTCTCACTGATTTCAATTCCCTTGGATAGTAGTTGTTCGTGAATCTTTCCGCTGGACAGTGGAAATTCGGACTCTCTCAGAGTTTTCATTATCAGTAAACGCTTGTGCTCTACCTCACTGTTCATCACCAGAAAGCTTAACTGGCCATTTATTCATTGTCAATTTCCGCTTCCGGACGCTGGGGGTCGAGTACAATGTGAGTCAGTGGATTTTGCCTGAAAATTCTTCACCAACCTCTTCTTTTCCCAACAATTAAGACCTAAAACCTGTCCTCAACTCTCATCTGTTTCAACCTGAATCGGTCATGGCTTTGCCACGTAGACTTTGTGTCTTGATGTCAGAAGTAAAGGAAGACACATCAATCCTTATGTTCAAACTGGATTCCCGGTTCCAAAGGTTTTTTATCTTCCATCCACTTCAAATTAGAAAAAGGCGGAGTTATGCACCGCAGTTCGTATTCAATCGGTTTAATACCAGGGATTAACCGTGCCATAGATGTATTCCCCATTTACCACAGCGATAATTCTAGACCCATCAGGAAGCATTGCAATGGAATCCCAGTTCCTATTTCCCGCAATTGTAGAATTGATATCGCTCTGGTCCATCCAAGTAGCTCCCGAATCAGTTGAGGTATACAGATGGCCTCTCCACGCACCTGCGGTCAGTTTGGATCCATCGGAAGACATCGCAATTGTATTCCAGTTCTTGTCCCCCGCAATTGTTGAATCGGAAATACTGCGATCTGTCCAGGTGACTCCCGAATCAGTGGAAGTATAC
>UWYT01000335.1 GCA_900608495.1 Olavius algarvensis spirochete endosymbiont
TTTGAAAATGGCCTGGGCGATTTGTTCGAGGGTTTGGTTGGTTTGGGTGTTGAGTCTTATCTTTTCATCGAAAGCAGAAAGAACTTTAGCAGCCTGATCCTGCAACTCTTTCGAGGGGACATCGATTTCAACCTTGCCAAAATGGCCTTTGTTTAGAATCGGGGTTGCCGAACCTCCAGCAATATCTTTTAGCAATTGCTGTTTAGTGGTAAGTAAATAGTAAATGTATTCAGGGTTCCACTTTTCCGAGTCGACCAATATCGTATTTATCTGCTGATTAGTAACTGAGTCACAATCAACTAAGACCGCTTTCCCCATGTCCGAGCCAATGCAAGACACAGCAACACTGCATCTTGGAACAATTGACTTTTTTACAGCATCTAGTCCTAGATCTGACAGATAACGTTCAGTAGCATCAATCCATTTCCGACCATCCATATCTTTTGGTGTAATGAAGGGCGTCCCGCATTGATCGAAAGCCTTATCGATCGATTTAGGAGGGGTTTTTCCTGTAACTATCGGCCCAAGCTGCTCCAATCTAACAGTAGTGAAATCAGAACTCATAACCCAGCCCCGCCAAGTTATCCTTAATCTCACCTTCCAGCCGGTCCGACTCTTCAAACTGCGTTTTCAGCTGAGCGGTAAGGCGTGTCATCTTTTCGGTAAAGGGCTCGCTGTCTTCCTCC
>UWYT01000097.1 GCA_900608495.1 Olavius algarvensis spirochete endosymbiont
GTGTTCTGTTTAGTATCTACGCCACATGAGGACGAAGGGGCGGGGCTGGTGAGGGGCCTGCAGGTGGGGGCGGCTTGGGACACGAAAACATGGTCAAGAAGAAAATGCACGAGCCTCTTAAGTTTAGTGCTCAAGCTTGTGCCAGCATTTTCAATTCTTATAGTGAAGTGAATATCGTAAGTTCAGGAAGATATGAAATTTCCTTCATGGAAAAAATGCGCGAGTTTGTGCCTTAAGTTTTTGTTTTGATGCTGAAGAGAATGGCGGAAGGGCAGGAAGATAAGGTATTCTCTCCCTGAAGAAAAAGCGTGGGTTTTAGAGCTTGCGGTTTTAGGTATGAGGTTATGTTAAATTCAGCTAGCGTTTTTGAATTGCTTTTGGGCTTTTGGAAATAGCACGCTTATCACGATTACCACTCAGAACTGATAATAAAATTAGCACCTTCTTGAATCCTATCTTCAAAGAACTCGTCCTCATCAAAATCTAAATACGCATGACAAGGAGAAAAAGTTATCCTTAAAAAAGAGACTAAGATTTCCTCCCACAAACCAAACCCTACCTCCATCGCAATTTCCTTACCAGTTTTCTTGGCCAAATACCATTTTTCACTTTCTGTCGATCTACCTACAACCTTAAAACCATTAATCTCAGAAATTTGAGGTAAATCTGTGAGCACTACTTCCACACCATCTTTACAAGCCAACGGATGTATTTAAGCTAGAATAGAAATATAATCATACTGATTTCCCATCCAGTAAAAATTAGGTCCTGGCTCTCCTACTAAATATTTTTCAGTGTAGTCAATACGTATCATTCATAAACTCCCAATTCTTTGGCGTCAATTTCCATCTACAGGGATATTGTCCTATTCAGGATATTTATTCGGTGTTGGTGGTGGCTTATAGTTCCAATGTCCCTCTGGATGATGATCATCCGATTTATGCGGTCTCCATTCTCCACCTTCTCCATCATACCAACTCTTTTCGCTTCTTGCTCGTGGTTTATTTTTAGATGGAGCACCTTCCGTAAGTTCTCCTTCATCACACCTTCTGGCAATGGCCAAGTGGATGGATCACTCATATCTGTATCTTCATCAATAACTTTGGGTCGCGCACTACTTTCTGTCTTTTGGCCTTCAATAGTAGGCTTGGGCGTATCAGGCGTCGCCGCATCATCAGGCGTTTCAGACGGAACAGTATCATCTTCAGGCTTTTCAGATTCAACAACAACACCATCTTCAGGAGCCTTAGCCTTAGAAAGTGCCCATCGCAGTATAATTCCGCCAATGATACTTTCTCCAATCGGAGTAGGTTCTAGAAGAGCAGCAGTCACAGCCGCTCCATCCGTGTCGCAGCCCCTAGACCCCACGGTTAGACTGTCCATCTCACCTTGGGAGTCATCAGCGTCAGGTGAACAGGAGTTATTTGGCTTGAGGCAAAGCCTTAAGCAAGGAATAGGTGAGGATGGCTGCTGCAATTAGTCTGGTGTT
>UWYT01000196.1 GCA_900608495.1 Olavius algarvensis spirochete endosymbiont
GTTTAGCCTTATGGCCATGGACGGCCTAAGGGCGGGCCTGGCTGAGGGCCTGCGCGGGGACTTTGTCCGACTAATCGGTGGCCACTGGGGGGAGTGCTGGTGGGGGACGAATGAGTTTTAACTTCCTAAGCCCTATTCTTCCAGAAAGAAATAAAATCCCCCAAAAAAGAGCGTATCTCCGAAACCATATATTGCAGAATTATCTTCTACATTGACAGATATTACATCACGACTTTCATCCCTGAGATGATATAACGCGACTTCAACATATCTCCCTATATCAACTCTCTTATCCACGACTTTCACCTTAATTCTGTCCCCATCTATCTCATATAAATAGAATATATTTTCTAGCTCTTCCTCATAGGAAAAACGTCTTTCCCAAATCATAACACCATTGCTATATAGATATATTTGAGCAGGAGGGACCTCTGATCCTTCATAGTAAAAGGAATAAGAGATTTCGGCGTTCGTCCAATCTCTTGAATACTCTTCAGGAACAAACTGGCGGTACTCCTCTTCCAAATCCTTGTTCTCATTCAATCCTAACGAAAAGGAATATACAGAGGAAAAAATCCCTACCAGCAAGAAAAGTATCACTGATATCCGTTTTATCCTTAGCATCATAGACGCAATTTATTTCTCCTTTCTCCTAGTTCTGATCGAATAATCAACACCCTCATGAAAATCTCTTGGAGGAGGCATGTCCCTTCCGCCATATTTACTCGTTACTATCCCATCACTTGGATGGATATATTCACCCGAATCTATCAACGTTTGAGGATCCACAGATTTATCCATATTCACTATCCAGTCTTTCCCAAGAAATATTCCCTTATCTCCAGCAGGAGCATGTAGCGAATCTACTCCGTCAAAAACTGCCCAATGTAGATGCGGTGCCATCCCTTCTATAGTTCCAGTACCACCTGCTGTTGCAACTTTATCCCCTTGTTTAACTGAATCCCCAACACTTAGCCCTTCGGCAAATCCTTCTAGATGTGCCATAATGGAGATTTTCCCAACAGCGTGTTCAATAACAACATTGTTTCCATATTCACTGATGTCAGCCCATTCATTGATGGCAATTATTTTCCCGTCTGCAGGGGCGACTACATCAGTCAAAGCCGGCACAAGGGTTTCTTCTTCCATCCCCGTCGGGTCGACATACTTCACGGGGTTGTTGCTCACATAGGAATACCAGTTGAGAGCCTCGATGACAGAATA
>UWYT01000085.1 GCA_900608495.1 Olavius algarvensis spirochete endosymbiont
GAGACGCTGCTCTTTGCACCCTTTCTTTGGGGCGAAGGTGCCGATGGAGAGGCCTCGACTCGGCAAGTTCACGGGGCCCCAGTATCGGGGCAGGTGGAGAGAGAGCGTGAATCAGAGGATTCTGCTTCGGAGCGGGAGATAGCACCAGGCGACAATCTGGTTGAGGAGAGTGGGGGGAAGGTAGAGGCAGCGAGGGAGGAGGACGAGGAGGAAGATTCACTTCTGGTATCCGCCCTGGTTGATGAGAATGGTGGTGTTTTGGAGGAGGGGGGCCTTCGATTGCACATTCCTCCCGGCGCGCTCCTCGAGCCGATTGAGATTAGCATTTATGGACTTACCGGCACTCATGAGATACCCGAGGGTCGTCAGAATGTAACCGGAGGGGCGCGAGCCTATCGATTTCTCCCTGCCGGACTTAAGTTTGCGATTCCCGTGGAGATATTTCTTCCATACGATGAGAGACTAAATGAGTCGGAGGCGGCATTAGAGGCGCTCCATACCTACTTTTACGACAGTAAGGAGCGGCGTTGGGAGTCGCTTGAGCGTATTGGCATAGATGAGGAGCGTGGAGTAGTTCACAGCCTGA
>UWYT01000098.1 GCA_900608495.1 Olavius algarvensis spirochete endosymbiont
AGGGAAGAGTCTTCCTCACTGTATCCGACACTCTCATTCTAAGCCGCCTTTAGGGAGTAGCCTACAGGCGGCGTATTCCCCCCAAGCGGTGAACAGAATGTTTGTTCTGTTTATCCTGGCGTCAGTTAGGATGAGGCCCCATGTGTCATGGAGGGCGCATGGGGTGAGCTTATGTAACTTGAGGCGCCGAAGGCGCCGTTTGGTATCTCCATTTCGCCAAGGACGAAGGTGAGGGCCTTTAGGAGCTTTTGCTAATTGATAATGCGGCATTATCGATAGCAGCGCGGTATCGGCTTGCAGGCTGTGGGGCTTTGTGATTGGCCTAGGAAACTCAAAGCTCGTTTATGAGGCTTCGTAGGGAGAGGTTTGGCTTTAAGGGTTTGATATCTGCAAGCTGATGCCTAAAGGCCCTGGATGAGCCGCTTGGGG
>UWYT01000109.1 GCA_900608495.1 Olavius algarvensis spirochete endosymbiont
CCCGAGTGAGGAGACCATCCGCAAGCTCGCGGAGGTGCTCGGCGATGACTTCGATGAGCTGATGCAGCTGGCGGGACGGATCCCGACCAGCGTCAAGGACTACATGAAGGCCGACCCCGGCATGCCCGAGTTCATGCGCCGGACCCAGGAAAGCAACATCTCGTCCGAGAAGCTGATGGAGCTGCTCGAGAAGGCGAAGAAGGAGAACGGGTGATGCAGCTGCAGGCGATCAAGGTACCGTACCTCGCCCCGGCGCAGATCGAGAGCGCCGCTTGAGAGCTCCTGGTCAACTACGCCCGGTGGAAAGATGAGGACATAAAGCCTCCCATCGACGTGGACGAGATCGTGGAGGGATACCTCGAGCTGAACTTCGAGGTGACCGACCTCAAGGAAGTGATCGGCATCGGTGACGTGCTCGGCGCGACTTGGTTCGACGAAAAGCGGATCTGCGTGGACAGCTCGCTGGAGGGGAACGAGGGGCGCTTCGCCTTCACGGTCGCCCACGAGATCGGTCACTGGCAGCTGCACCGCCCCATCATCGAGATGGAGAAGGTGACGCTGCCGCTCTTCGCCGGCAAGCCCGGTGAGGAGCCCAAGCCGGTACTGGTCTGCCGGACACAGACGAGGAAAGAGAAGGCCGAGTGGCAGGCTGATCAGTTCTCGGCGCGCATCTTGATGCCGACGCTTGATGTCCGTACCGCAGCACGCGCTGTATTTGGTGACGACATCCCGGCCCTGGACGGGCTCAACGACAGGCTACATCGAGGCCATCGTCAACGACGAGAGAACGGGCTCCAACCTCATCCGGGTCATCGACCAGCTCCTGGCCGGTCACCCGGTGCCGGACGTGCAGACCGTGCAGCTCGCCGGGGGCAATGACGGGCTCACCGGGCTGGACGACAGCGACTTCGTCGGCTCCGAGGCGGGTAAGACCGGCCTCAACGCCTTCGACCATGTGCAGGACCTGACGATGCTGCTGGTTCCGGGACGAGCGACCTCGGCGGTCCACAACGCCATGGTCGCCTACTGCGAGGTGGACAGGGACGGGACGGTCTTCGCCATCCTGGATCCGCCCGCCAACCAGAGCACCACGGGCATCGTGGACTACGTGCAGAACACGGCGGCCCTGATCGAGCTGACCGAGTTCGCCGCCATTTACTGGCCCCGCGTGCTGGTGCTCAACCCGGCCAAGAGTGTCTTCGGTCCGGCCGACAAGATCCCGGTGCTGCCCTCGGGCATCCTCGCCGGGGTCTACGCCCGCACCGACTCGGCCAGACCCGGAGGCGTCTACGACCCGCCGGCGGGCATCGACAAGGGCCGCATGTTCGGCGTGCTCGGCTTCGAGACCGACGAGATCCTCGAGGAGGCCAAGCGCGACCTGGTGTACCCGAAACGCATCAACCCGCTGACCACTGGGCCGGGGCTGCCGCGCTACATCGACGGCTCCCGCACCCTCAAGGGCAGCAGCAACTTCCCCTACGTCGCCGAGCGGCGCGGCGTGATCTTCATCAAGCGCAGCCTCAAGCAGGGGCTGCAGTTCGCCAGGCACAAGAACAACACCGAGGGGCTGCGCGCCCAGGTGCGCCGGACCATCACCGCGTTCCTGCTCACCCAGATGAACAACGGCGCGTTCCGCAGCCGCGAGCCCTTCAAGGCGTTCTTTGTGGACGTCTCGGAGACGCTGAACACGCCCTCGGTGATTTTCGCCGGCAAGCTCATCGCCAGGGTGGGCCTGGCCACGAACAAGCCGGCTGAGTTCATCGTGCTGAGAATTTCCCAGGACACCCGAGCGCTCGAAGCCGAGCTGGCCGCGGCCGGCGCGTGAGATAGGAGGACGAAACCATGGCGGTCATCGGCAATCCCAGGAGCTTCCACAAGAAGTTCAAGTTCATCGTCGAGATCGACGACATCGGCCACGCCGGCTTTCAGAAGTGCAGCGAGCTCTCGGTGGAGGTGGCGAACGTCCAGTACTTCGAGGGCGGTTCGCTCATCCCCAACAAGAGCCCTGGTCGTCTGACCTTTGCAGACGTGACCCTCGAAAGAGGCGCTACCCAGGACCGGGATCTGTTCGACTGGTTCCAGGACGTGGCGATCACCTCGAGCGGCCCCGGCCTCACCGACGTCAACTACAAGCGCAACATCGACATCGTGCAGCAGGACCGCGACGGCACCACGCTACGCCGCTGGTCCCTGTCCCACGCCTGGCCCGTGAAGTTCGTGGCCGGCGACTGGGACAACGAGTCCGACAAGAACGTCATCGAGTCCGTGACGCTCACCTTCGATTTCTTCGAGCTGATTCAGTAGACGCTACCGCGCTCTCTTGAACAAGTAGGCTGGCGCCGTCTTGGTGTAGCCGATGCCCCGGTTCGCCTTGCGGAGCAGCTCCTCGGTCACCACCGTTTGCTTCTTCGGCTTGAAGTAGGCATCCAGCTTTTCCTCCACCACGCGAAGTCGATCACCGCGACCCTGAATCACGCCGATGAGCTCGTAGTCGGGATCGATGGAGACAAGGCTGGCGTCGCCGTGGCTGTTGTTCACGGCGAGGATGCCACCGAGCTTCAGGTAGCGCTTGCAGGGCTTCGAGATGAAGCCGGCGTAGAGGGAGATGAGCAAGTCAAAGGATCCGTCTGGCTCGGGGATGTGGGCCTCGTAGCTCGAGCCATGGAAGACCATCTCGGGCTTCTCGCGGTAGACCTTGTGACGGGTCACGAAGGAAACGACATCGTCCATCTTGGAGAAGAACCGCTTGGCGTTGCGGTCGTTGTCCACGTACACGACGGAGGGGAACACGAGGGACGCGGTCACTTGGATGAAGCTGCCGGGGTAGAGGACTCTGTTTGGTTGGCGCCAGGCTGCGAGCGCATCGAAGAAGCCACGCCGCGCCTTTTCGCCTGCGTAGTGCTTCTCGTAGAGCTTCTCGACCGACAGAGTCGCCATCGAAACCGTGTCCTCCTCTTCCAACGATTATCGGTAGTTGGATTCTGCTGTAAACCAAATCTCCGCGCCGCCGAGTTGTGTAAACCAACGGGCCGTGCTCTGTCCCCGCTCTCGGCCTCGGAGAGCACGATCGGGGCTGAGAAGGGTGCCGAGCGCATCGAAGAGTGATCTCTGCGGTCGAGCGTCGAGAGCCAGGATGACAGTGCTCTCGTGAGGCGCAGGCGCAAAAGGCCGCGATTTTCCTGGCCCTTATAAGTGAAAGCCCCGGAGGGGATACCTCCAAGGCTTTCTGTGAACCAAACTGGGCGTCGGTTCGTCCAGGTTTTGTATGACTCTCCCCCGGACAGACTCGAACTGCCGACCTAGTGGTTAACAGCCACCCGCTCTCCCAACTGAGCTACAGGGGATTGGGCTAACAATATTCAAATCGCAGTTTTGTGTCAATGAATAGCAACAAAGTGATGTCTTTGTCTCCCTTTTGGCCTTCGCTCGCAATCCTCGGTATCAGCGTGTCCGGCCATTGGCGAGGAATGCATAGTCAATGGTTGCGATGCTGTCTTAGACCGTGAAGCCCATCATTATGAAACACTGCAGTCGTCACGTAGTCCATCCGGGCAGGGCGGCCGCCTGTTGAATCCAGGTTGTTATCTGCGCCTCGTCGAGTTGATTATGTTCGTGGATGTCGATGAGCGCACTTCCTCGTGCTTGGACTTGCCAGGGGGGGAGACTTTAGTGACGAGCTGCAAAAGAAAGCCACTTTGACGTATTTTGGTGTAGCAGCGAAAGCTTGAGGAACCAACCCTGGGCATCTATGCCATGATGAGAATTCCACTTTGTCGCCTTGCGCACGCGATGAGCACATCGAAGCGGCGACCCAAGTCGCTTTTCCAGTTTGGCATGGCCGCGATGTAGGCCTGTACGGGGACGTCTCCTTCGGCCTTGGCTATTTGTGGATTGCCGCGGCGAGAAGCACCGGCTCCGACGACTTCTTGTCCGCAATCTTTCGTTGTCGTTTTATCGTTCATCTGCTTGTCAGGCATTATCTTTGTTTCCTTATCAAGTGCAGCGATATCTATCTTCCTCATTTGGAGCATGGCCTGGCATCACGCGCTTGGCGGCAACCTTGTCTTCGGCGGCCATCAGCCTGGGCAGAGCTTCGGGAACGATTTGCCAGACGGTCTTTGAGTCAGGCGCACATGCTCTCTTTTCCATCGCCGGCTAACAGAGCATCCCGGAATCGATTCGCTTCTGCTTGATAGGTTGTTTGGACGACTGTGGAAGTTGCTGGCAAAAGTCTTGAGACTCGCCATTTATGAGAAACATGTATGAAGTGCCAGCCAGACTAAGCTACACTGCCAGAGCAGGTTCGTTCGGATTCGGCCGCGACATGGTTTCAAGTGAAGCTGCCGGGCATCAACGACACATAGAATTTCGCTGCCTCCTCGCCATTTCCGTCAAATCAGAGACATGTGCGTACCTTGAGGCTTGTCGTACTGAATCGGGCTTGATTAGTTTACCTCATCTATTCGTTGTCGTTTTACTGATAAGGCAGACGCCGCTCGCAGGCCTCAATCAACCTGGTTTCTTCAAGCGCGGCGAAGCCAGGCATCGGTTGCGGGCGCATTTCAGCTTATTTAGACTCCTGGTTATGCTGATCATCTTTTTTTGCTCCATCACCCCGTTTGTCGTGAAAATCAAGCAGGCGTTTCTTATCGTCAGCCGGCATCTTCTCGACAATCCTTTTGATGCCCTCGCGCGATAGCAGCTTGGCGTGATTTTTGGCAAACTGGATTACTCTGGGTTTGTCATGCAGCGAGAGTTCCCGCAACACCCAGCCCGCGCCGGTTTGCGCAAAACGTTCCGAATCGCGAACCAGTGCTTCACAATTTTTTATTAGAATGTCGGGTAGTCCGGGTACTACCTTATCACCGTGCTTTGCATGGTTCACGAAAGCCACGCAGGATGCCCTGCGCTGCCAGAGGGGTCTGGATGTTCGCCAGGCAGAAATGGTTTTTGCCAGAGAAAACGAATCAGGGCTTTGTTCCACCATTTTACCGAGCACTTTTATGCAGAACCAGTCGCAAAGATTCCAATCAGATATATGAGTGCTGGCAAACAAGCGCTCAAAGGCTGGCAGATCTTTTTTCGACAGGTGAGGGAGCAGTATCTCAGAGAACGCCAGCACACCGGCCAGCTTGTCCTCGGTATGCTCCTCTTCGAACAGGCGCAGGGCTATTTGCTTCTGTGCAGCAATGGATAGGTTGTGAAGTCCTTCGTCGCGCCACCAGGCATGAACCGTCTCCCGAATGCCATTCATCGGGACTCCGCGAAAAGTTGCTCTGCCTTTGAGGTATTTCTGCCAAAAGTTCCTGGATTTTGCGGTGGCCCTGGCATCGAGATTCTTTTGCAGGCGACCTAGCCGCTCACAGGCTGCCTTATTGTTCTCCGCATTCAAACTCAAAGCCATGCCACTCCGATAAATTCTCTCGTGAACCACAATGTAACAGAAAGAAGTTTTATGCAAGTTAGACTCCTTGAAGAGCCCGAACAATCAATAGGGCATCTCCTTGCCAGAGTTATCGGCTTCGAGCAAGGGGCGAATTTCGATTTCTGATTCTTCGGCACCCATCGGATTGGGACAGCGCCGAACCCATTCGATTGCCTCTTCCATTGATTTCACCTTCCATATCCAGTAGCCGGAAATGAGTTCCTTGATTTCTGCGAAGGGGCGTCGATAAAGGTTTTCCTGTTGCCGGCGAAGCGCAGGTGTTTGCCCTTGCTACTGGGATGAAGTCCATCTCCGGCAAGCATCACACCGGCTTTGGTTAGTTCTTCATTGAACTTCCCCATTTCAGCCAGGAGCTTCTCGTCGGGCATCATACCCGCCTCGGATTTTTTGGTTGCCTTGACAATCGACTCTCATAGTTATTCTCCCGGAATGCATCGGTTTGCTCTAGGATAGTTCCCAGGACGAACTTGAACTATCAATAACCAACCAATCCTGCGAATCCTACAATAGCGATTTGGAGTCCGACTTCTTAAATGTGACTCTCCTGTCAATGAATTGCCCCGGTTGAGCAAAGCCCATTCTTAGCCTAAGCCAAGTTCTTCCTTGATAAGCTTCTGAAAAGTCGCCTTGGGAAGAGCTCCGGTGAGCATCTTGGGCTCCCCGATAAGAGGGATGAACAGGATTGACGGAATGCTTTGAATATTGAATTCGCGAGCAATCTCTGCCTGAGCGTCGGTGTCTACCTTCCAGACATTCAGTTTGCCCTCATAGTCATTTGACAACTCCTCGATGATTGGAGCCACCATCTTGCAGGGGGCGCACCAGTCTGCATAGAAATCGATGATACCGGGAATTTTGCCCTTATATTTCCACTTCTTCTCGTTTTTGTAGTCGAACACTTTCTCTTTAAAAGTCTCCGTCGTCAAATTTTCTGCCATTTCAAATTCCTTATCTAACCTCAGATTGACTTGAGGCTCATCTCTTCAGTTCCGAATCAAATCACGCCGCGGTACCGCATTTTGCCCCTCCATCAGCCCACGGCAGCGAGTTGTATCTCCACTAAGACGCGATTACAAACAAAATACAGGCCTCCGCTAAAAAAAACAAGAGTCTAAATTCGGGGGTGCTCTATGGATTTCTGCCGTAGAGCTCGATTCTGCGGTTAAGCTGAGTTGTTTTTTTCTGCGAGACAGGGTTCCCTTTGGAAGTCGTCAGAATACGATTCGTTGCGAATGAAGTTGGAAGTCTGAAGGTAGGTTCTGATGGCCTCTGCAAGGAGCTGGTAGGTTGAAACTCTCCTTCTATCATCATTATCCAAGAGGGTTACTCGGAACCCCGGGAGCTGGCTGCAAAAACCGCTTAGCGGCACAGAACAAATACCCGTCGCGCCTAAAAGCCAGTAAACAAAACGCTTGTCGGGAGCCACGCTGCTGGCAAGCGCTTCCACCTTGGCGGCCACGGCTGAGTTCGCAATTGGAGGCAATTCACCGGTAGGGAGTTTCTGGTTGAAAACAACCGTCAGGTAGAAGGCGCCGCCCGGTTTCTGAACGGTAATCTTCGGAATTCCTGAAAGTATGGATACTGCTTCATCGGCTCGTTTGGAAAACATCGCCGCGCGTCTTTCGAGGTGGCCCGGATAACGGCTGTCGGAGAAAATTTTGGGCACTGCCATCTGGGGGAGCGTTGTGGAGCAAACTTCCAAACGCTTCGCATCCAGGAGACTCGTGATATAGCGGCGGAAAACTTCGTCTCTCTCCTGGTTAAACACCTCCATCCAGCCACAACGAGCGCCAGGCCACGGTATTTCCTTGGAAATGCTGCGGAATGCAATCCCCGGCACACTTCCAATCACTTGACTCAGTGCCGCGGTTTTTATTCCCGGATAAATAATATTTGCATAAGTTTCATCGCATAGTACGAAAAGATCGTGTTCACGAGCCACCTCGATAATAGCTTCCAATGTGGAAATTGGATAAACCGCACCTGTTGGATTGTCCGGATTAATCAGCAAAATGCCTGCCACCGAATCGTTGTATTTCACTTTTAATCGAATGTCTTCAAGATCTGGCTGCCAACCGTTTTCCGGATCCAGCCTGTAAGTGAGATGCTCATAACCCGAATGCGAAGCCTCTCCCGAGGAAAAAGTAGAATAGGCAGGCGAAGGGCCCAGAACCCGAGCCTCCCTTCGCAGATGAGCGAACAAGGTGGACACCGCATCTCCGAGCCCATTGAAAAAGAGAATATCCTCCGCGCCAACCTGGGTGCCGCCCCTCTTGTTTACTTCCTCCGCCAGAAAAGACCGAGTATCGAGATTGCCCGCCGAATCTGTGTATCCGTAGCTGCTATCTTCTTTTGCCAGTGAGTTTACAATTCTCTTAATCCACTCCGCTACCGGCTCGCCCTTCTGAAACGGATCTCCTATATTTTCCCCGATAATCT
>UWYT01000099.1 GCA_900608495.1 Olavius algarvensis spirochete endosymbiont
CCGGCGTGATCTTCCGGATGCGGTGGTTGAATGCATCTGCCACATAGACATTGCCTGATGAGTCCACAGCCACTCCATAGGGAAAGTTGAACTGTGTCGCGTTGCCGGCGCCATTCGCAAAAGCCGCTGCGCCAGTGCCGGCTATGGTGCTTACCATCCCCGCCGGCGTGATCTTCCGGATGCGGTGGTTGACATGGTCTGCCACATAGACATTGCCCTCTGAGT
>UWYT01000100.1 GCA_900608495.1 Olavius algarvensis spirochete endosymbiont
TGTTGCGGCAGGCGGAACCATATCTATGCCCAGTGGTGGTTTGACGCTCTATGCCCAATGGGTTGTCAAGTACTCAGTTACCTACGATTTAAATGGAGGGAGCGGTGCAACTGTTCCGACAGATTCCGTTGTTTATGCTGCTGGCCAAGACGTGACGGCTGCAGTGAAACCCGGGGGACTTACGCATCCCGCTGGCAAGAGCTTTGATGGCTGGAATACTCAGGCCGAT
>UWYT01000104.1 GCA_900608495.1 Olavius algarvensis spirochete endosymbiont
CCCTAAAGGCGGCTTAGAATGAGAGTGTCGGATACAGTGAGGAAGACTCTTCCCTTGGATTAAGATTCAAAAGGCCACTTAAGCTGAATGACAGAGGGTTGCTGGTAAAGGGAGGAGGATAGGAATTCCACCGTGAAGAAACGGGCCACAGCACTGGCCGTGCCTTAAGCCCGAGGCAGGTGAACAGAATACCCCTTATTTTCAGTAGGCCTCCTGCCTACAAAAAATAAGG
>UWYT01000029.1 GCA_900608495.1 Olavius algarvensis spirochete endosymbiont
CCCCGCCATAGAAATCACAACAGGTTTTCTATTTTTCTCGTCGCTTACGCACAGTGCGATCTCACGTGCTATCAGATTTGATGCCAGGGCAGAGCCACCGCCCGAATTAATCCTGAGAACAATCGCCTTTATGAGAGGATTCTTTCGCGCCGCTCTTATTGCCTCCACCAGGCTTTCTGCGCCAATGTTCTTACCCTTCCAGCCCTCACCCTGATAAATATATCCATTTGCATAGATAACAGCTATTACTGGTATAACTGCAGGTTCCCAGTCATATTGCACAACGCCCCTTTCATGGTATGAGGAGAGTCTGAAATCATCTTCTATCATCTTATCCAGCTCATCCGGATACATCTGTGAATCAACAAGTCCCGCCTGTTGGGCCCGGTTTGCGTTCATCCAAAATCCCTTTGCATAAATGTCCTCGAGTTCCTCGTTCAGTTTATCTTCCCGTCCTTCTTCTATCATTCGGTCCATTTCGTTTTGAAGAGCTTCATAGACATATTCCAGGGATTCCCTTTCTGCGTTGGTCATCGATGATTCCGAGAGCGCATTGAAAGTGGTTTTGTACTCGTGCGATTGAAAGTTGTGGAAAGCTATTCCGTATTTGGCGAGGAAGTTCTTGAAGTATAGCTTGTTTTGCGCAAAACCTTGCACTGAGAGCGAACCGTGAGGATTGATAATAATCTCATCTGCAACTCCGGCCGCTAGCGCGTATTGCAGAGGCTTGTAATTGTCAGAGTAAAAATAAATTTTCTTGCCCGATTCCTTTACGCGTTTAATGGCCATTTCAATCTCATAAAGATTCGAGAATGAGGTTTCAAAATCCTGATTCCTGAATAAAACCGCATCGACATTGCGCATGGACGATAATTCATCCATATCAACAAGGAAGTCGTAAACAGAGAGCGTTTTCCCACTCCTGAATGAGTTGGCGAAAGAAGAAGATGTTGGTGTGTCCTTAAGCATTTGTGCCCAATCGTAGATTATCATCTTAGGTTTTGATTTCAGCGGCAAGGAACGCAATTGGTTCGCGGATACAAAAATCTGTGTTGTAGCGCTCTTCCCAAGCATGTTGCCGGTCATCGGCATTTCCGCGCCGATTAGAAGGCGATTCCAGGAGAGTTTCACACCAACAACAAAATTCTCGGAACGGAAATTCCAATGTCCGTAGATATCCAAGCCGTCGATTGGTGAGCTGCGCAGTCCGACAGCGCCGTTTTGATAGGAAGTGCCACTAACTGCCCCGTCGTAGAAAAGAGTTAGGCGCGTTCCCCAGTAATCGTTAGAAGAGAACGGACGAAACCCAACACCCAGATCTAAGGAGTAGGGCAATTTGGAAACTAGCGAATTGGTGTTTATCGCCAAGGAAACCCACTTTGTGGGCCGAAAAAGTGTGTGAATATTCCATCCAAAAATCTTCTCGTTGTTCCAACGGAAACTGGTGCCTGCGTAAATACCATTATTAATTCGAAAGCCAAGCCCAACTTCGTGATCACTAATAAAAGTTTCATCCTTCGAAAAGCTTCGGAAGTTGTATGCGAAGGGACCCAGTGCGAGGTGAGCCATGCCGGTTTCAAAATGAACACCTTGCCAATGTCCGCTAAGACCAATGCCGGATGCATTCTTCACCCCAAGCGCTGCCATGTTCAGCAATGAAGCGTTTTCCACGTCCTCCACCGCAATTCCCACATAAGTGGTTTTTAACCAGTCACTCTGACCCCATGCAAAGCCCGTTACGCAGATTAGCAGGATCAGCATCCTGTATCTCATGTTTAACCTCCTGCTATTTCACAAGTTTGAGATGTGACTTTTTTGGTTCGACTGGTTCATCCAGGGAGTAGACTATTACGCCAGGATAGTTTTCGTGAAGCCTGACTCGAATCCGGCGGCCTCCATCTTCCGATTCAGCTCGAATCAAAACCCGATCTTTCTCGTCTGTTAAGACATGTAATATTATGCCTTTTCCGCATATTGTGGCAAGTTGCGTTCTATCCAGATTGATTTTGTTTCTCATGAAACACCTCCCTTACTTTCGCATGAATCACCCGATTCATTTCCTCAATTCAGGCACAGTCTTTTGCGGTATTATCTTACATATAGCATTCCCCATTATCTATCCTGCATCTACTCCTCGCAGAGCTACGATATCCTCTGCCCGTGCCACCTCTGTCCGTCGCCCCCTACCCAGCAAAGCTCGAACTTCTTTCGAGTGCAGTCCCATGATTTGTCGAATTTCCTCACTGGCCATCGAGCTTTGTGCCTGATAAAACGAATCAATAAGAATAACATCGCCTATGCCAAAAATTCCATCCACAGCTGTAACACCTTTTGGCAGAAGACTCTTGCGCTTCGCCAGGGCTTCGAAAGCGCCGGCATCGATACTGACATTTCCTTTGGGTCTGGCGCCTAGTATCCATCTTGCCTTTGCGCCCATTTTTGGGCCGGCGAGAAAGAGCGTACCTACATCTTCACCCTCGAAGATGCGTCTAAGAATGTCATCGCGGCGTCCATCGGCGAGGATGGTTTTACATCCGGCCCTATAGGCCACTTCAATGGCCTGAAGCTTGGTGATCATCCCGCCACTGGAATGTTCACTTCCGGACTTACCCGCGGCCGCTTTGATTTCCTTCGTAACCTGCTCGACAATTGACATTGGTCGAGCATTCGGATTTAGTTTCGGATCGCTCTCATAGAAGGCGTCAGTGTCTGTAAGAAGGACAAGCAGTCCAGCATCCAGTTTGCTGGCGACATGGGCGCTAAGGGAATCATTATCGCCAAACAAATCTCCAATTTCCGTGGTTGAAACGCTATCGTTCTCGTTCAAAACAGGCACTGCGCCGATGGCAAGCAAATTTTCCACGACATTGCGTAAATTTAAATACGAACGCCTATCGTCAAAACTCTCTCTGCTAAGCAGAATCTGAGCCGCCTTGATTCGATGTTTTTCAAGCGCCCTGCGCCAATGTTCCATCAGTATCGGTTGCCCCAGGGCGGCACAGGCCTGACGCATCTCTATCTTTTTGGGCCGGCCTTCCAAATTGAGAGCCATTGCCCCAAATCCGATTGCGCCAGAGCTTACCAAAAGGGGACTAAGGCCTTTGGCACGCAAGTCTGCCAAGCCTTCAGCGATGGTTTTGATTCTTCGGGGGATGTTGTCTCCGGAGGCTAGCACATTTGTGCCAACCTTGATTACGACTCTTCCGATGTTGCTTAGATCTCTCATCGTTCTTAGCCTCGCCAATCCAGGCGTTTTTGAGACTCAGCAGCTTCCTTCACGGCGACAAGCTCACACCGATTCCGACCAAAACGGTATGCCTGCGGTGGTTCACAAATTCTTATGGGTGAAGGATTTTCTACCTTCGCTATAGTCTGCGATAATCTGTCCTGAACCGCGCAATTGCCATCTGTAACTCAGAAGTCCCTCCACTCCTACTGGTCCCCGTGCATGAATTTTTGAGGTTGAAATTCCAACCTCGGCGCCAAGGCCGAATACAAAACCATCTGAGAAGCGAGTTGAGCAGTTGTGAAAAACATTCGCGGCATCCACCCGGGCCAGGAATATCTCAGCAGCTTGCGTATCCTCGCTAACTATTGCCTCTGTGTGTCCGGAGCCATGAACGTGAATATGCTCGATTGCCTGTTCGATATCGTCTACCACTTTGATCGAAATTATTGCATCGAGATATTCGCTGTCCCAGTCTTCATCCGTGGCTCGGACGGCATTGATAATTGTTCGAGTGCGAGTGCAGCCACGAATCTCACAGCCAGCGGCTTGGAGCGCGTCTTTAATGAGCGGAAGTAGAGCTTCAGTGGAATTCTGATGAATCAGCAGCGTTTCGGCCGCGTTGCAGACCGCCTGATACTGCATCTTTGAATCTAAGACGATGGGGATTGCCTTGGCTGCACTCGCCGACTCATCCAAGTAGATGTGGCAAATACCATCAGCGTGACCAAGAACGGGTATTGAGGAATTCTTCATAATATTTGCGACAAATTTGCTAGAACCTCGTGGCACCAAAAGGTCTATCAAAGAATTAAGTGTAAGCATTTTGCCAACATCTTCTCTGGTTTCCACCAATCCAATCCAACCTTCCGGCAGTTGCGACGCCGAAGCCTTCGCTATAATCCTTGCCAGGATACGATTTGTTTCCAAGGCCTCCGAGCCACCCTTTAGAATCACCGCATTGCCTGAGCGTATGCAGAGAGTGGCCATTTGAATGAGGGCATCCGGTCGCGATTCGAAAATCATGCCAATCACACCAATAGGACCGGCAACACGGCTTAAAATCAATTTCCTATCTAGTTCACGCTTTTCCAGAACCCGCCCTATCGGATCCGATCTGCGTTCCAGAGTTTTGATTCCATCGCAGACACGGAGCAGCTTAGCATCATCAAACTTCAGCCGTGCAAGAAGTGCATCGGAAACACCCGCTCTGGCGGAGCGTTTCACATCTGCCTTGTTGGCCTCGAAAATTTCGCTGCCACTGGCTTTTAAGGCCAAACGCACATTTTTCAGAGCAGCCGTGCGGGTTTCGCCTTTCTGAGATAAAATCTCACGGCTCGCCTTCTTAGCCTTCCTGGCTCGGTCGATGAGATGCATATTTTTATAATAATAGACTTCTCAACTTCTGATAACCTAGGTTGAACTCTCTGGAGGCCGGTCGGAAGCGAAAACCAGCCACAACTCCCAAGCCGCTGTTGACAATTTCGTAAATTGCGGCGTGAAACAGTCGGACATAGGCACTCTTGGCCACATCTCCGGAGGCATCTCGAAATAAGAGTTTTCGTAACTTGAAAGTATGCACCAGATAGTCCAGTTGACGGCTCATCACGGGGTACAATTTTTTTACCATCGCGAAGAACTGTTCTTGATAAATCGCTTCCTTTCCCAGCAGTCTTGCAATCTGCCGCCGTCTATCCCGAATTGAAACACCGGACTCCTGGCGACTGGGAATGAATGCATTCACTATCTTCTGTACCACCTCGCTCGAGAAAAATCGAATCAGGGCAAAGTGAAACAGCAGTAAACCTGACATCTGGAGAGAAAAAGAACGGGTAGACAGATGAGCGAGATTCTTTAGCAGGAGCGTTATTTCTCTTTCGACAGAACCTGCTGAAACCTTCCGATACTTCGAACTAAATGTATTTGCTTCGGCCTCCAAACTCACAATATGCTCATCTACAGCTTCAATAACTTGCTGGATTTGCCTCCTTAGCGGGGCATTCAAACTGGAAATTAACCATTTTCGCAGCTCACTCCTCATCTTTTCTGAAGGCATCGCTACCCTCGTTGCGCTGGTTGCAAGGAATTTTTCAAAGTGCGCAAGAAATTCCTCGGCATCCTCCTTTCCTGAGCTCTTATGAAGGAAATATCGCAGCAGCGCCTCCGATTTGGACTGCGAATCTGTAAGCCCTTCAATTTTTGGAATGGAGTCGTCAAATAGAGCTCTGAGTGTTTCGATAAGGTCGCGATGAAGGTTTATAAGCAGTGGTGGATTCACTTTTGTCAAATCCAGCGAGGGATCGTGTGGGACATAGGCAATCGAAATCAGTTTTTTCCCACTAATCCGCTCTGATTCATTCACGTTTCTGTTGTAATTACCGATTAGATCGTCCGGATTGAATTCTTTCTCCGGATGAGGGATGTACTTATTGTGCCAAAGATAAATGGGTTTTTCCCGCCATAACCCTTGAATCCTCCTAAGCAGGGCGCCGGCCGCGACATGGGCAGTCGGTTCAGGATTAGTTACCAGCAGGAGAAAATCTGCGTCCGGCAGATAGGAGAGAAATGAGTCTTCCTCGACGTTGGCCGGCATATCAATAATAGCTAAATCGTACCTGCTGTTTAGCCAGTCGCGGTGTGAACGCATCAAGTCAGTTACGAGTTGAGCCGCCTGTTCTTCGGATTTTTTCTTTTGAGGAAAAATAACCTCAAAATTTGGAGCCACTCTGAAAGTCGAATTCTCGGGGGTGGCATCAAGTAAGGTCCGTTTCGGAAGTGTATAATCAAGCATGACAAGAGTATTGGAAAGTGGATCGGCATCGATGAGCGCGGTGCGTAAACCATCCCTAGTTGAGCAAAGAGCCAGATTCACTGCGCAAAGAGTTTTACCAACTCCGCCCTTACCCGAAGCCACAGCCAAAACAGGGCAGGAGTTATCCGATTTAGATGTCATTCAGATTGATAATGCCGCACCTAAGAGCGGTAACTGCCGCCTGAGTTCGATCTGCCACGCCAATTCTATTAAACAGCGCGCTTGCATAGTTGCGCACAGTCCCTTCCGAAAGATAAAGCTTGCCAGCGATATCAGCGTTCGACAATCCTCGGGCAATCAGTGTCAGCAATTGCCTGTCTCTAGGTTTAATATCGGGTGTGGAAGATTCAATGGGACGAGACATTGTGTTCGCTGCCATGGCCAGCACCTTTCCGGCTACCGAGGGATCGATGAAAGTCTGATCCATCAATATGGTGCCCTTGACGGCATCTATCAAATTTATCCTCGTGGTATCTTTCAACAGGTAGCCAGAGGCTCCGGCCTTTATCGCGTCTATCACCCAATGATCGTCGTCATAGGTAGTGAGAATCAGAACCTTGGATTCTGGATATGTAGACCGCAGTTGTCTGGTTGCCTGAATTCCGTTTCTATGAGGCATCTTCAAATCCATCAGCACCAAGTCGGGGATACCCAACGAATCAATCTTGTAAAATAAGTCCACACCATCTTCAGCCGTAGTAACCATCTCAAAGGAATCGTCACTCTCAAAAATAGTTTTCAATCCTTCCCGGACGATTTCCTGATCGTCGCAGATGATTAGCTTAATTCCCGTTTTCATTCTGAGTCTTCCATGTAAATCGAATCACGCAACCTCTGTCAGGTTGACTGTGTATCACGAGCTTTCCGTCAATTGCAAGCGCCCTCTCCCGCATGCCTTTTAATCCGAAATGGCTCCCGTCCTCAAAAAAATCAGCATTGAAGCCTTTACCGTTATCCTCAATTTCCATGTACAGGTTTTCGCTATCACCCTTCAGTTCCAATTTAACCTCGGTGGCATTCGAATGTCTAATCGTGTTCTCCAATGCTTCCTGGGCGATACGATAAGCGACTTCCTCCAGTGGCTTGCTCCAGTCAAGTTTTTTCGCTGGCAAGGAAAAACTCATCGGAATATCGGTTCTATCGTGTGCATTTTCAATTAAGCGCTGGAGTGCAAGGAAAAGCCCAAAATCTTCAAGTGGGCTCGCTCGCAGAGCCTCCAGCGAGCGGCGAGTTTCGTTCAATCCAATCCGAATCGTCTTGCGCGCCTTATCCAGCAGAGTTCTTAATTGTTTGTTCTCCTTATCGACAATAGTTACAGCCGCTTCGAGTTGAATCGAAAGCCCGCTCAGAGTGTGGGCAAGCGTGTCGTGAAGATCGCGAGCGATGCGATTTCTTTCTCTGCTTGCCGCGAGTTTCTCCTTGTCCAACGTATATTTCTCGAGTTTCTTGTTTGCTTCCTGCAATGCTTGCCTTTCAGTCCTCTGCTGATTTCGCAGTTCCGTAATCATGAAACCAACCGCGCCAAGAGCTAGAATTCTAACAAATGATGCGTCAATCGCGTTGAGAAGCTCTGGAGTAACACTTTCATTTATCAGGATAATCAGAAGTGGATCCAGAAAACCAAGTACGACAAAGAACAGGAATACAATTGGAAAACTATAACGCCAGGCTGTTGTGATGAGCGGGAAGATAAGAAGAATAGTCAATGTCATCGTATCATCCAGGGTGTTGATTGGCTTCCCGATTTCAAGAAGAGCGCGATACTTGGCGTTAATAATCGCAATGGGGATTACACTGGCAGCAATTAATACGGGAGGTAGGTGGTACTTCTTAAGCCAGGTTTCCAGCCTGGGGATCATTAGATAGACAAATATCAATCCGTATGTCACCGCAAATAGCAATATGGTTCTTTTTGTGCTTGGATCGTTTATTCCAGGTGAAAGGGGGTCTATCAGCAGGAAGAAGAAGACAAGAGAACCCCCACCGGAAAAAAAGCGAAAATTTCTAATAAGCCCGCTATCGGTTCGGAAGATAGATATCAGAGACATTCAACTAAGTTTAACATGATTTGTGTAATGAAGTACGCCTAAACAAACTTACAAATATCAACGAAAAATAGTGAACATTTTCAGGGGCTTTTATTACTGCTGTAACTGGCGCTTGTGTCTGCTTTCTCCGAGAATATGACTATGATTGCGTCAACCAGAGATAGAGTAACGATTCTCTCCATAGTTTTTGCCATTTTAATTGTGTTTATGCTGTTTTGGCTGCGCTCCAGATTTGGTGGTGATGAGTTTTCAGAGACGCGTAACACATCGGTTTCTGTGATAAGTCCTCAAATCAGTGATTTGAGAGAAACCTTGGTTGTTTCAGCTTTCTTGGAAGCAGGGCGTACAGTGGTAATTTCGCCTAAAGTAGGGGGGAGTGTGCAGGAAATCCTAGTTGTGGAAGGCTCGGTAGTCTCAAAAGGGGATTTGTTGGCTCGCATTGATTCTGAGCCATACCGATTGGAAATGGAGGCCGCTGAATCACTATGGCGCCTCGCTGAGGCGAGTTTAACAAGGACAAAGCAGGTGTTTGAAAGCTCCGGAACATCCATGCACCAACTTGACGAGGCACAAACCCAGCGGGATTTGGCTTATTCTGACTATGAGCTGGCCAAAATGAAATTTGGTTACACTGATATTACCACTCCCGTTTCTGGATCGGTGCTCTACCGTTATTTGGATCCTGGAAATATAGTAATGCCTCAATCGGCTTTATTAACTATCGGAAATACGGAAGCTCCGCAGCTAAAGGTGCAAGTTCCAGAGAAATACTGGAGTCAGTTTCAGAGATTGGAAGCGATTAAAGTATTCTTGTCGTTTCCAGCAGGTGGTGATGATTCCGTGCGTCTAGGAGAAATAATCAGAATCAACCCGAGTATCAGTCCGGAGAAAAAAAAATTCGAGGTAGTTTGCCTGCTAAAGCAGTCTGAACCGTTCTGGCCAATTGGCGCAAGTCTGCAGGTGGAGTTTGTTCTGAGTGAGAGGCTGGATACACTGAGTTTGCCCCTTCGTGTTCTGGACAATGACAACGGACTCTGGCGAGTCAATCCAAACGACAACACTGTCAGTCGCGTGGAGGCGCCGGCAATGTATAGGGATGCCGCGCGGTTTTCGGTTCCTGAAACCTGGGCGTCTGAGATATTTGTTCTGGGGGGGCGGCATCTATTGAGAGAAGGCCGGATCGTCGAATATTCTGGGAGTGAGAAATGAAACCGAGTGCCCTGGCGATTCGCCATCCGATTCCGGTATTTGTCATTACGATGGCCATCCTAGTCTTCGGCATTCTCGCTCTAATCTTTCTGAAAAGAGAATTCATTCCTTCCATTATCATGCCAAGCATCAGAGTGATAACTCTCTGGCCGGGTGTTAGCGCTGAAAATGTTGATGAGGATGTAACAGAGATTCTGGAGGAACAGTTAGCGTCCCTTTCGGGTGTAAACGATATTTATTCCGAGAGCAGGGAGGGCATCAGCATAATCAAACTCGATTTCGACGAGAAGGCTAATGCAAATGAGTTGATTCAGGAGGTGCGAAACAGGGTGGAAATAGCTTCCCCGGAACTACCCGACAATTTGGCCAGTGCGCCGATTGTTTCAACATGGGGAGCATCCGACATTCCCGTGTTTAGTTTCGCCATATCCGGTCCATGGGATTCAGATGAAATAACTCGTTATGCCGAGGATGTGGTGCTACAGGAGATATATGAGATTGAGGATGTTGCCAAAGCCGACATCCTCGGCGGAAGGAAGAAGGAAATCAGAATAAGTTTGAATCCCCAGGCGATTGCCAACAGCAATCTTACCCCACTTGAAATTGCCGCTGCCATCAAAAATCGCAATGTCACCCTGCCTGCCGGACTGGTTGACTGGGGTGGCGAGGAGTGGTCTCTGCGGATGAGCGGTGAATTCACCAGAATAAATGAAATCGAAAATCTTGTTGTGGGCAGCAATGCTCGTGTTCCGATTCGTTTGAGGGATATTAGTACAGTGTCCCTGGACTATGAGTCCACCGATCTAAGGGTTCGTTCCGAATTGCAGGATATGCTGGTGGTTCAGGTTATGAAACGAGGATCGGGAGATGCTATCAAGATTAGCAGGGAGATTCGCAAGCGCCTGGCCTACCTGGAAGAAGTGGGAGATTATCGCTTCGCTGTTCTGCACGATGATAGCGAGACTGTCAAACTCGCCTTGAACACGGTGATGCGCTCGGCCATTCTGGGAATTTGTATGGCTATCGCGGTTATTTTCCTTTTCCTTCGGAGTTGGAAATATACCCTTGTTATTGCAGTATCTCTTCCAATCTCACTATTTATCGCCTTTGCCGGCATGAAATTAGCGGGACTTTCCCTGAATGTACTCACGCTGGCGGGTATAACGGTTTCTCTAGGTATGGTGGTTGATGCCTCGATTGTAGTGTTGGAGAGTATCCATAGACGGCGATTGATGGGAGAGAGCATGCACAATGCAGCACTTAGCGGCTCAACCGCGGTTGCCGGGGCGGTTACGGCGTCTGTCACAACTTCGGTGAGTGTTTTTGTTCCTATGATATTTCTTGCCGGTATAGTGGGTATCATTTTAAAAGATCTTTCCGCAACGATTGTGCTATGCCTCGCCGCCTCTATATGTGCGGCGCTCTTCCTGGTTCCTCTTCTGGCTCACCGGGATGAATTCGGCAGTTCAAAGCGCAAGTTTCGCAGTCGCTTAATGACCAAAATCGAAAAGAGTTATGAATCAAGTCTTAAACAGGTGCTTCGTTTGAGCGATATCTGTCTAATAGCGGCCGCGGCGGTGTTGTGTATCAGCGTTATTGCCGCCGATTTAATGGGAGTATCCTTCCTGCCCGCGGCAGATTACAATGAGCTGTTCGTCTCGCTTGAGCTTAGACCAGGTGCATCGATCGAGGATGGCGTCGATGCAGCCGATATGGCAGAGGCGATTATCAGAGAAGAGATTCCAGAACTTGAGAATTTGATTTTCTTTGTGGGGATGGAGGATAATATCTCGAGTTCCTTCAAAAAACGAGAGACAGTTTGGGGACACATACTGCTGAAGAATCGTAATAAGCGGAAGAGAGACTTCCGAGAACTGATGGTGAACCTCAACGAAGCTCTCCCTCCGGAATTGCCGGGAATTGCCGTTACGATATTCAATGGCGGTTTCGACAGGATGCTGAGTCTGAGCACTGAGGGGGCCGGATATCGTGTTGAGTTATTTTCCGAATCGCTTGAGGATTTGAGAAGCGAAGCAGATAGAGTTGAGGCTATACTGCTGGAGAATCCCGAGATTATCAGTACGACTCGCGATGTAAGAGCCAATCGACGTTTCGTAAATGCTCAGTTCGATCAAGAAACCATGGGGACCCTTGGTATCAGCGCTGGCAATGCCGCTCGAAACGCCAGAATTGCTTTCGAAGGAATTGATGTCGGTGTTTATCGCCCTCCGAAAGGCGAAAACAGAAATATCAGACTGAGCTCCGATTTTGAATCATCTACTCCTAATTCACAGTCTCTAAGTTCAATTCCAATGCGCGGTGCCGGTGGCCATATAACCGATTTACACGCTTTTACCTTCGTGGAAGAGAACAGGGGCTTCTCTCAGTACCAGCGGCATAATAGAGCTCGCATGCTCACAGTTATAGGTTATACAAAAACCGAAGATTTCAGAAACATCAACCGCCAGATGAAGGAAGCTCTTGCCGACTCACCATTGAAGGAAGGCGTCGAGTGGCGTCAACAAGGGATTATGGGGTTAATCAGCCAGTCCATAGTGAATCTTGTGATAGTTCTGATAATATCCTTGCTGCTTGTATATGTAGTTATGGCCATCCAGTTCGAGAAACTCATTCAGCCACTGATTATTATGGTATCGGTTCCTTTTTGCTTCATTGGAGTGGTGCTTGGCTTAGCAATATTCGGTTCGGACGTCTCGCTGATTTCCTTCCTTGGAATTATAGCACTGTCGGGAATGGTGGTGAACAACGCCATTGTGCAAGTTGATCGAATCAATCAACTGCGCAAGGATGGCATGAGACTGAACGAGGCGTTGATAAAGGGGTCGGTGTCAAGACTGCGTCCTATCCTGATGACCACGCTGACAACTTTCTTCGGCATCTTGCCTCTTGCATTAGCCAAAGGTCCCGGCGCGCAGTTATACGCGCCGCTGGGGCAAAGCATCGCCGGCGGACTTATAACTTCCACGCTGGTAACACTTTTCCTGATTCCGACTCTTTACCACATTGTCGAAAAACACCGAGTGAGTGCGAGCCAAGAAAACACTGATACAGATGTTCAACTCGGTGCGGCCTAGGACTCATTATGCCGGGAATACGATGCTGTCCTATTCTTTCCCGATGACTTCGCATCATACATGGCTGTATCGGCCGCACTAACCAGAGCTGCGGAATTCTCGCCGTCCATCGGATAAAACGCCAAGCCAATACTGCCCGTAATGCTTAGTGGCTTTCCAGACTCCAGCTCGATTGGTTCCGCTAAATTCAATCGCAGTTGCTCGGCCAACTGAAACCCATTCTCCGGCGTACAATCGTCCGTGATGATCAAAAAAAACTCATCGCCGGCTAGGCGCCCGACGGCATCAATGGATCGTATATCCCTTTTGAGTCGTTTCCCAGTTTCCGTTAAAATCTTGTCACCAATCATATGTCCATAGTTGTCATTTATCTGCTTAAATCCGTCCAAATCGACAAACAAAACGGTGAGTGTCTTGCCATAGCGCTGACATCTCTTAATCTCTAAATCCAATCGCTCCATGGTCTGCAGGCGATTCGGCAGATGGGTTAAGGGATCGTGGGTAGCCATATAGGATATCTTCTCATTGGCTAGAACCAAACTCTGATGAGAATTCGAATTGGAAAGAGCGATTGCAATAAATCCCGCAAGGGCTTCCAATACTCTTAGGTGTCTATTCACATAGCAATGGGCCCCTTTCCCCTGGATTGAGAGAACACCGATGATTCGTCTTTCGATTTTCAACCGTACAACCAGGCAAGATTCATTTGTTTCCCCAACCGCAGACTCGCTCTTGATATAATTATAGCTTTCTTCTCTCGAATTTATCAGAAGGTCTTTGTCATTTAGAGCAACCCATGAAATCAGCGAATCCTCGGGATCGACAGGGGCACGGGAGGGTTCCGCATAAACTCCATTCTTTATCATATAACGAAGATCTATCTCTTCTTCGTTTAAGCAGAATGCTATAATAAGTTCGTCTACGGTCATGAGCTGGGTTAGGCGCTTATAAATCACTTTTACTATCTCATCGGGATCCAAAGAAGAGGTGATTTCCTGACCGATCTTTCTTATCGTTTCAAGATCCAGTATGGATTTGTCTTTGCTACTGCGAATTTTTTCTAATTCGCCGGTCCGCCGGCGCCAGCTTCCCATCTGTTTTTTCAGTTGGCCAATTCTGTTGCCGTGGTCGTATGTGCTTATCAGATGATGAAGCCCCTCGGCAAGATAGCGATGCTCCTCCCTGCGGATGGCGAGCAGATAGGTTAGAGCCTTTAGGTTGTCTTCCTTGGCGCGGTAGAGCTCCACCAAACCTTCTCCACTAAGAATCCGAAAATATCTAACCCCCGCGGATTCACACAACTTGTAGCATTTTTCCCAGGAATCAAAAGCTTTTTCGGCATTCTCAGTTTTGTTATAAAACATTCCAAGTTGGTAATACGCTAAGATTTCACCGTAGACAATCTCGTTTTCGCTGCAGGTTTCAAGTGTCTTATCAAGTAACGTTTCGGCTGTCTCAAACTCCCCTCGGCGAATATCCAGTTCAGCCTGGGTAATCTGATACTCGTAGTATGGAGGTTCATTGGCTCGCTCAAGCCAATCCTCAGCCTTATTCAGATTGCCTTCTTTTAACTCGATGTACCCCATCTCATGCCACAGGCGTGCCAGATGGGTTTTATTACTGGAATTCAGTGCGAGAGCTTCTTCGAGAAAGGCTCGGGCTTCTTTGTACTGACCCTGATTGATGCAGATTCGAGCCAAGTAAGAGTTAACCACAACTTCAATTTCTATTAGGCCCAGATTTTGAGCCCTTTCGCGTATGGATAGGAAGAGTTCAAAGGCCGCCTCCGGACGTTCTGTCAGACTGTAGATGTGCCCAAAGGCCAGTTGACATTCAAGAACACCCGCGGCATCACTGAGTTCCTCTCTAATCTTTCTAGCTTCCCTCAACGCAAGGAAGGCTGGTTCGTATTCGCATCTTTGAATTCTGGCGCGGGCAAGTCGGTAGAAAACCAGGCTCTGTTCTTTAACCATCTTCGCGACAATAATTCTCGGTAGCAAGCGTTGGGCTGTTTCTATTATTTTCGTTGGTTTTTCATATGAGAGCTCCAGAAAACTCTCAATATCCAGCTCATTGTTTGACATGTAGAATTAATGATTATTTTACAACGATCGTTGCTTGGGAGGGAAACACTTAAATAACTAAACATACACAATCTGTAGAACTAATTGAATTTTTCCCTTAATATTCTACACAAATGAAGGGGTTAATTAAGACTGAGAGGCAATTAGAACTCCTGGTCGACAAAATACTTGGAGTAAACAACGAACTAAGCCGTATCAAGGATTTGGATTTGCTTCTGGAACGCTTTCTATACCGGGCGCGTCGAGAATCCAGCGCCGATGCCGGGACTATCTATATTCGTAAAGATGATGAACTGGAATTCAAATACACTCAAAATAATACTCTTGAGGCGAAACTCAGAAATGGTCGAAAACTACCGTATTCTGCTTTTTCAATTCCCATCAACGAAAAATCCATCGCGGGATTTGCTGCCAAACACAAGAAGACACTCAATATTCCGAATATGTATGCAATCGATAAGGAGGCACCCTATCATTTCGATCCATCCTTTGACAGGCGCATAGGTTATAAGACTGTTTCCAGTCTAACGATTCCGCTGATTTCCAGTGATGGAAAACTGCTGGGAATTATGCAATTGCTAAATGCATGCGACGATGATGGGAAGTTCATCCCATTTAGCAGAGAAGATGAGTCGTTCTACAAGATGTTATGCCTAATCGGAACTAATGCTATTCAACGTGCACAAATGACCCGCAACCTCCTTATCACCATCACTGGTTTTGCCTGCTTGCGCGACCCTAAGGAAACTGCGGCACATGTGAATCGGGTTGGAACCTATGCTACTGAGATATATGAGGCCTGGGCAAATCAAAGGGGAATAGCATCCGGCAGCATAGATAAGAATAAAGATAATCTGCGAATTGCGGCCATGCTTCACGATGTTGGGAAGGTTGGCATCAGCGATACGATACTCAAGAAGGAATCCGCTTTCGATTCCAGTGAAAGAAAAACTATGGAATCCCACACTTGGCTGGGTGCGAGACAGTTTCTGGGCAATAGTGACTTGGATCTCACTGCCAAGGAGGTTGCCCTTTCCCACCATGAAAACTGGGATGGGTCCGGTTATCCGGGAAGGATTACCAATCTAACGGGAAGTTCTGCTGGTGATAAAGAGAAGAAGCACCCTGGATTAAAGGGGAATGCAATCCCTCTTTTTGCCCGAATAGTGGCCATAGCCGATGTCTATGATGCCCTTCACTCGAATCGCGCGTATAAGAATGCCTGGGCTGAAGAGAAGGTGATTGAAACAATGAAGAAGGATAGGGGAAGGAAGTTCGATCCGGAGTTATTCGATGTTTTTCTGCGTATACTGCCAACACTTCAGGATATTCGTCGGCGTTTCCCCGATTCATAGCGTAGTAGCGACCGATGACTTTGCATCGAACTTGAAAACCCTGCCGATGAGGTGAATTCATTCAAAAGGCATTCCGCAAAAGTATTGCACTCCGTCGATATCTGATATATATTTAGAAAATAAAAAGATACAAGGAGAGTTTATGAAGCGAGTGTTCTTATTCTTAATTGTGGGGATTTTAGCCTCTGCTGCTGTCTTTGGCAACGGGGATGGCGAGAAAGAGCGCAGTTATGTTACTATCGGCACAGGTGGGGTCACCGGGGTTTATTACCCCACTGGCGGCGCAATCTCCAAAATGGTTAACAGGAAGAGCGATGAGTATAACCTGAAGGCGACCGTAGAAACGACTGGTGGATCAGTGTACAATGTAAACGCGATAATGTCAGGTGATCTTGAATTTGGCATTGTACAGTCCGATCTTCAATATCAGGCCTACAAAGGCCTGGAAGAGTGGGAAGGGGAACCTCAAGAAGATTTACGAGCCGTCTTTGCGATTCACCCTGAATCTATATCATTACTGGCTTCTGACGAGTCCGGGATTTGGACACTTGCTGATTTAAGGGGTAAGGTGGTGAATATCGGCAATCCCGGTTCAGGGAATCGCAAAAACGCAATCGATGTTCTCATGCTAGCTGGGATTGACCCCGACAGGGATATTCAGGCCGAGGGTTTGCAGGCGGTTGAAGCTGCCGCAATGATTCAGGACGGTCGAATTGACGCATACTTTTATACAGTTGGCCATCCCAATGGCTCGTTTAAGGAAGCCACTGCCGGTGCCAAAAAGGTACATTTTGTTTCGATACACGGCCCTGCCGTTGACGATTTTGTTGCTTCCCGTCCATTTTATGCCAAGTCGGTGATTCCGGTGAAAGCGAACTATCCTGCCGCAAACAATACTGGAGATATCCGGACTTTCGGTGTCAAGGCAACCCTGTGTACTTCGGCCAAGGTGTCCGAAGAAATCGTCTATTCGCTCGTAAAGGAAGTTTTCGAGAACCTTGCTGAGTTTAAGGAACTTCATCCTGCGTTTGCTATATTGTCAGACGAAAGCATGCTTGAAGGTCTCTCTGCACCCATCCACCCCGGAGCATTGAAATACTACCGGGAAGTTGGCCTAATCGAATAACTTAGGATTTGATTAATTCCGGGGAGTCGGGAATCAATCGCCCTCTTTTATATATGATGAGGACAAGGCCGGGATGCAAGAAAAGAAACTCACAGAGGCGAGACGTATCGCCGAAGAGGCAGAGGGGAGCGCTCGGAAGATTGAGATAGGCTCGGGGCGATGGTTAGTGCCGACTATCGCCGTTCTCTGGTCGGTTTTTCAGCTTTTATTGCCAAGTGCTATTCTCCTGAATAGCACTATCGTTCGATCGATACATCTTACTTTTGCCATAGTTCTGGTTTTTCTTACGCACCCGATGTTAAAGAAACCAAGGAAGGGTAAGTTGTGGGCCTATCTTGGAACCAGGAACAGAGTTACCATTCTAGACTATGTGATGGCCCTGATAGCCGGCCTTGCCGCATTCTACATAGCATTTGAATTGCTTATATTGAAAATCAATCCGGATTATTATGGGATTTTTTCAAGACAAGGTCGCCCCATTGTCCGCGATATAGTATTCGGAGTTACACTGACACTTATGCTCTTGGAGGCCGCACGTCGTTCCCTGGGCCCGGCGTTGATGTTGGTGGTCTTGTTTTTTGTTTTCTATAGCTTTTTTGCGGAGTATATGCCCGCGGGGTTGGATTTTCGCAGCGTAACACTCTCAAAATTTGTCAGCAAAATAACTATGTCGACCGAGGGAATATACGGAATTCCGCTGCATGTATCGGCAAATATAGTATTTTTGTTTGTGCTGTTTGGCGCTTTGTTGGAGAAGGCGGGTGCAGGAAAATACTTTGTCGATTTGGCTTTTAGTCTGACGGGGCGATTTCGAGGGGGGCCGGCAAAAGCCGCGGTTTTAGCGAGCGGCCTGACAGGCATGGTATCGGGCTCCAGCATTGCGAATACCGTAACTACTGGAACATTTACCATCCCCCTGATGAAGAAGGTGGGGTATCCCGATTATAAGGCAGGCGCTGTTGAGGTGGCAGTTTCGACGAACGGGCAGTTAATGCCCCCAATTATGGGAGCAGCCGCCTTCATTATTGCCGAAACCGTGAACATATCCTATGTGGAGGTTATTCGCGCTGCTTTCATTCCAGCGATTATCAGTTATATCGCCCTGTTCTGCATAGTTCATCTGGAGGCTTTGAAGCTTGGGATAAGGGGTATGGTCAAGTCCGAAATTCCAGGTTTTTGGTCTACTCTGAGTGGTGGCTTCCATTATCTGATTCCTATAACTTTTCTGGTTGTATCCCTGGTGGTGTTCCGCACATCCCCGGCGCTTGCGGCCTTTCGAGCAATAATCGCCCAGGCCATCTTGATTCCGCTTGAAAATCTTTGGAGAGTGCATCGAGACGGAAGGAGCTTAAGGACTGGATGGAAGGGTGTGCTCAGGAAAACCTTTTTTCAAATTCGAGATGCGCTGATTAGCGGCGGAATGAACATGATGGGAATCAGCGTTGCGGTGGCCGCGGCCGGTATTATCGTTGGCGTGGTTACTTTTGGACTTGGCGGAATCATAACCGAAGCCATAGAAATACTCTCAGGCGGAAGATTTTTTCTAATTTTGATTATTACCGCATTTGCATCCTTATTACTGGGAATGGGCTTGCCCACCACGGCCACCTATATAGTTATGGCAACACTGACAGCTCCGGTAATAGTGGCACTTGGAGCCAAAAGCGGCGTTGTTTTTCCCTTGATAGCTGCGCACCTCTTTGTGTTCTTTTTCGGCATTTTGGCCGATGATACACCCCCGGTGGGTTTGGCCGCCTATGCGGCTGCCGCCATTGCAAAGTCAAACCCAATAAAAACCGGTGTTCAGGGTTTCAGCTACGACATCAGAACGGCCATTCTCCCGTTTATTTTTATGTTCAATACAGATCTTTTATTATACGAAATAAACAATCCGCTTTATGCTACGTGGGTTTTCATCACTGCCATGTTCGCTATGTTCGCCTTTGCGGTACTTACACAGGGTTGGATGATAACATCGCTTAAGTGGTGGGAATACGTTTTGATGGCGGGTATAAGTTTTGGTCTTTTAATGCCGTCGTTTATTGCTGAGAATTTGCTTAGTCCGCTTATCCCGCGGTTCGGAGAGAACAGGAGTGGAACCATATTGGTAGGGGCGATTTTATTAACCATGTTTGGACTACTCTATTTACGACAGAAAATGCGGAGTCGGAGATACAGGCGTATATCAAATAGTGTATGAATTTGCCAAAGGCATTGTTTCTGGACATGGACGGAACTATTCTAAGGTCCGATCACAGTTTGGCGCCAAGAACTATCAGAGCCGTGAAGTCCATCAGCAGCACTGGGTGCATTGTTTGCCTGGCCACGGGTAGGAGTTGGGAATCAGTCAAACCAATCTACGATATTCTGGAGCTAAGTGGTCCAACAATATGCTACAACGGAGCCGTAGTAATCGGCAACCCCGTGGGTGACTGCGTCTTCGAGAGTACAATGAACGAAGCCGTTGCCAGTTTCGTGATAGCCGAGGTGCGAACAAGCGGCTGTGAGATGATAGCCTATCGTCATAGGGAACTCATCTTCGAGAGAAGGGGGCCGGAGATAAAGGCCTACAATGTTCGTACAAAACTACCAGGCAAGATTGTCGATTTTGACAGCCTGCATACGCTTGAGTTCACGAAAATAATTGTGCTGTCGAATCAGAATACACTGGCGCGACTCAAACTTTTATTGGGAAACCAATTTTCGAACGAAGTGTTAAGCATCACCTTTTCGAACTCGCGGTTTCTGGAACTGATGGCCGGCGAAATTGATAAGGGTAAGGGGCTGATGGAAGTATGTGGAATTCTCAATATTGCCAGGGAGGCTACTGCTGCCATCGGCGATGGCTGGAACGATCTTGCCATGTTGGAAGCAACCGGAGATGCCTGGATAATGGGAGGAGCACCTCAGGCACTAATGGCGAAATTTCCTCCAAACCGCATCACCTTAAGCGCAGACCAAGACGGCGCAGCAAGGGTTATGGAGACTATGCTCCAGGAAATCACCGTTTATGAACAGCTTCCTCGATAGATTGAGAATAATACTTTGCCGTCCCGAAGGAGCACTCAACGTCGGTGCGGTATGCCGTTCAATGAAGTCAATGGGCATTTTGGAGCTGGCTCTAGTTAATCCCGCTGAGTTCGATGAAGATGAAGTCTACAAGATGGCTATCCACGCCAGGGATGTCTATGATGGCTCGCTTGTATATGCCAGCCTTGAAGAGGCCCTCAGAAGCGTCACGCTTGCAGCCGGAATCACACGCAGGCGTGGCGTCAGACGAAAATGGTCTAGCGTGCCACCTGAAGTTTTAGCGAAGAAGATTGCATCAACCGCTAGTGGGAAGTGTGCGATTGTATTCGGAAATGAACAATCCGGCTTAAGCGACAAGGAACTCAATCAGTGTGATATCGCCTGCCACATACCCAGCTCGCCGGATTTTCCATCATTGAATTTATCACATGCGGTTCAGATAGTCGCCGCATATCTCTATCGTGAGTCAATTGGGGATTATGTCGGTTCTTTCACGCCCATCACGCGGGATCAAATTGAGATACTTGTTGCCGCAATTCATGATGCGCTGGAAGCTCTAAACTATTTCAAATCTGCCGATAGGCAGCACACGCGAATCTTTTTCAGGGACATACTGGCTCGTTCGCAGCTCAGTAAAAAGGAAGCCAAACAACTAGAGAAGATATTTCGTAAGCTTCCATATCTTCGAACTGCCTGATGGAAACAGAGCTTGCATACCTGATTCGAATATCGTCGTTCAGGAAAGTGATGTCGATTAGAAAAACTTGCCCCCTTACCCTTCATGCCCTGGCGCCTCAGGCAGTGTCACATCCTCACCGTGGCGCAGTTTCTGCACTATCGTTTGACCATTTTCCCGTTTGAAGATTACATACTCCAGATTCTTGCCCGCGAGGTGGTATTCATCCAGTGCGAAAGATATGATAGTGTCCGAATTTATTCCCCCTCTAACCGCCAATATCGTTTCCGGCGGTGCCTTCAAACTCCTTTGCGTTTTCTTGAATTCCAAGGCCTTATTCCTCAAGCTTTTTCGGTGTTGGGTAATTAATGAGGTTAGGCCGAAAATCTCTTGCAAATCCGGATTGCGTTTGGAACGCAAGTATTTAATCTGCTTGCTCAAATTTTCCATCTTTTCCTGAAGCGCTTTGAGTTCAACGCCCTGAATTCGAAAGGTTTTTAGCTGTTTTGGTTGGCAGCCCACGTATATGCGCGTTAGGCCCGCGCGTAAACCGCCGATGTGCCGGCAACTGATACTGCCTCCCACTATCGCAACGCCTCCAATGATTTCCCCGCGTCCTCGATTGAGGTAAACATTGCCATCCACCTCGATGTTGGAATGAAGAATAGCCTCGGTGACAAACAAATCACCCCCTACTCTGACGGTCGAATTCTCAAGAAAGCCGGTGAACAAATTTCCGCCAACATGACAACTCTCTCCATCGCCTCCCACGAGGCCGCCTCTGATAATCAAGTTTCTCTCTGTTTCCAGATAGGCACGACTCACGGTTTTGCGAATATACAAATCCCCGCTTGCGCGAACTGAGAAGCCGTCAGCTACTTTTCCAGTAATCGTCACCGAACCGTCAAAATCGATATTTCCAACCGAATAGTCGACATTTTCAATTTGGATGGATCTCTCCATCACTATGGAATTCTGCAGCAGTCGTACATTGCCGTCTATATTCGCCACCAGTCCCTCATCCGTCTCGCTCACGCCATATCCGGCGCTGAAAAGTCTACCCGGTGTTATTGGTTCAGCCTCGATTACCCTGCCGTACACGTCAAAACCATTCTTTGATGGGATAGCCTTTACTATATGAGCCAATAGATCTCCCACCTTACGATTTTGAATGTAATTGAGCTCTTTAAGATCTATCTGTCCGCCGTCAAGTTGTTTCCAGGGTTTGCCCCTATCGGTAATGAAAAGGCATTTCATGGTTTCCATGCTTCCCGGCACCTTCTCTTTTCCCCTTGCGATAACAATGCTTCTCCCCCCTGTCTTCCCCTCCAGCAGAACTCGCATCGCGGCCTCATCTACGCCTCGCACAACTCCAGCCGATTTCAAAGCCTCATCCATCATTCGAGCATCGATACCGGCTCCCCCCGATTTTGCTTCCTCAGTTTTCGCAACCGCCTCCATCCCATCCTCACTCACCCAAATCTCTACCTTCGCACAGAGCCTTTTCCCCGCCGGCCATTCAACCAATTTCTCCGGTATTCCGCTGCCTCTATCGACAATCTCTCGAATTCTTTTTGCAGGCACCGAAGGAATGCCCAGTAGCTTCATACGGGCCATAACGTCGTCCACATAGATTTGCCGTTGTCCCTCTCTCCTGGGTGACACAATGAGCACAGCCATCCCGTCCTGATATCTCAGTGAAAAACCATGCCGATCCGCAATTTCCGCATCCATGCAATTATTATGTCTACAATTAATCCCCCCTCAACAATCCCCAAACTGACTTTTTTTAATTCGGACATGATTAGACGACTAGTCTGTCAACAGTATATGAATGATAATGTTTTCCACCGAGCCATTAGGAGTTCCAGTTGACCTCTGATGCGAAAAGGAGCATGCAACTTTCCATAGCGGACCGCATTGATTCCATAAAACAGCAGGAGTGGAACCAGATTGCGGAACAGGATGAGTATTCGCCCTTCCTTGAATATCAGTTTCTTCATTCTGTCGAATTAGCAGGTTGCGCAGCCCCGAACGCTGGTTGGCATCCAAATCATTTCGTTCTAAATGGCCCAGATGGACTAATTGGCGCCGCCCCTGCCTATGTGAAAACAAACAGCAGCGGCGAGTTTATCTTCGATCACGCTATAGCCGCCCAGGTAATTGGAGCAGGGCTTAATTACTACCCGAAGCTCGTAGCAACCCTGCCGTTTACTCCCTGTCCTGGATATCAATTCCTAACCAGCGACAAAGCCGACATCGAGGAACAGAACTCATGCATTATGGAGGGAATGAGAGAATTCACCTACCAGAGCAAATACGGTTCGGCCTCTATCCTCTTTCCGAGCTCATGTTTTGACAAAAGACTTCAGGAAGTGGAAAATCTAAATTCATGGAGTCATCAATACTTCCTCTGGCTAAACCAGGATTACGAAACCTTTGACGATTATCTATGTTCTTTCAACAAAAATCAGCGCCGCAACATAGTCCGAGAGCGTGCATCCATTCGAAATCAAGGCATTACAGTTCGCATATATACAGGCGAAGAAATCGATAGCTATCTGATGAGTTTGATGTTCAAATTCTACCACAATACAAATCGGAATTTTGGTCTCTGGGGCGCATTCTTCCTAAACGAGGAATGGTTTTGTTACATAGCCAAGGTTTGGGCTCACCGCATCGTTCTTATAGCCGCCTACATGCCTAAGTACGAAATACCTATTGCAATGAGTATGTTGATTCGTAAAAATCGGCATCTTTACGGTCGTTACTGGGGAGATATGTTCTATATCCCGAATCTTCATTTTGAACTTTGCTATTACACGCCGATCGAATACGCGATAACACAGCGGATAAGCGATTACGACCCTGGCATGGGCTCACGCCATAAGGCAAGAAGAGGATTCCGGAGCTACTGCTTCAACAGCTACCATGATTATACGAACAAGGCAGTGCGTGAGTACTTCAGCCATTTCGCCAGTCTATGCAACCAAGAGGAATCAAATCTGATCAAGCAACTCAATGACTCGGTTCCTTGGGCAAGACAAAGCGTCAAAACAACATGAAAGACTACTATAACATCCTAGGGCTATGCCCAAACTGCAGCAAAGCGGAAATTCACAGGTCATATCGGCTCAAAGCCAAAGAGGTACATCCCGACCTTTGCAACAACGATCAAACAGCGAAATTTCTCGCCCTCAAGGAGGCCTATGAGGTTCTTTCCAACCAAATAACCCGAGATGCCTACAATCAAAGCCGTCGAAGTAGCCAAAAAACCAGCTCGAAGTGGGATTGGGATTATAGAAGCTTTCTAAACGCCCGAAAGGATAATCCCGAAAGCCTGGCCCGGTTAATCTGCTTCGATTTGCTGCATGATGAGGGCACTCAAGCCGTCAAACTATTTGAAGAGGCTCAAAGCAGCGGATGCTTCTCCCTATTGCAGCATATTGGCAGAGAGGATTTCATGGACTACGCCTTCCTGCTGGCCGAAGTATACCTTGAACAGAATTCCTTTGTAAAAGCCTACAGATTGTTAAGGGGAATAGCGCGGCTGGAAGAGGAACGCCCATATTTTAGACACTTCTTTGTGGAAGTGCTGGAGAGAATGTCATTAATCGTGAAACACCAACTCCCGGGAGATCAAGATAATCACCTGAGGATTACCTTCCTCAATGACATGATACACCTTTCCTACCCCCCCAAAGAGGCGGCCCGCTTGCGTAAGCTTCTATCAGAATTGCTACTATCGATTGGTCGCTACCAGGAGGCCGCCAAAAAACTTTTTGAAGCCCATGAACTTTCTCCAAGGTTGCCCGGCTTGGAAGAAGCAATTGCAAACCTGGAAGAACAAGGATATTGGCAGACCGGAAAAATCCATAGTCGGGAAAGACCTTATGAAAACTTCCGGGAAGAAACCAGTTAAGACTGAGTCACATAACCCCTTCATCAAAACGCGCATAGCCTTCCACTATTTCGTCTTCAGTAAACCAAACAGCAATTTCAGCAGTCGCGCTGGTCGAATTTTCAGAAGCATGAATCAAGTTCGGGATAACACCCAGGCGCTCCCTGCTCCGTTCGTAACTCATATGACAGTAATCCCCACGGATGGTCCCGGGAATCGCCTCTTTGGGTTCTGTCGCCCCGACAATTTTCCTTATAACAGAAACAGCATGCGCACCTTCCAAAACGAGGGCAACGACAGGTCCCGAGGTTAGAAGTCCAACGAGGCCCTCAAAGAAAGGTTTGTCCCGATGGCTCTCACAGTGTTTCTCCGCTCTTGATGAGTCGGGCCATATCAGCTTAATACCGGTAACAGTCAGTCCAACGTTTTCAAACTTGCTAAGAATAGCGCCAATAAGCGCTCTTTTTACACCATCAGGTTTAACCAGAACCAGGCTGCGCTCCCAAGTTTTTCCCATAATTCCAGAGCTTAGATGATAAAACTAGTTTTGCCCAGACTGGCCTCCAACAAGGTTCAGCATCCTATACGATACCGCTCTCGAGAAAACTGAAATACCCTTCCTCAGTGAAGATAATGTGATCCAGCAAGGGAATTCCAAGCAGATCTCCAGATTGTCGAAGTTGCTTGGTTAGTTTCTTATCCTCTGAACTTGGATCCTTATTGCCGGAAGGATGATTATGTGCACAAACAATCGCCGCTGCCCTGTCGCGCAAAGGGTCGACAAAAACCTCTCTGGGATGCACCACGGTACGATCCAGAATACCCTGACTGATAACCCTGATTCTAATCACCTCGTGTGCGCCGTTCAAGCTGAGTACAAGGAAATGTTCCTGAGGTCTATCGGCCCAATGAGTAAGAAGTGGTATCACATCGCTTGGTTGGCCAATTTTTCTTCTAGCGGGCCGCAGTCTTCGTCTGGCGAATTCCAGGGAGGCCGAAATCATCGCCGCCCGAGCGAGCCCGATTCCATTAATCGCAACAAGGTCATCCAGGTTAACATCATCTCCCGAATTTTCGACAACTCTGAGGAGTTCCACCGCCAGTCGATTCACATTTTTCTTGCCCGAACCCGAACCCAGCATCAGTGCGAGGAGTTCAACATCGGAAAGAACATTTACGCCCCGCGCCGCAAACCTCTCCCTGGGCCGCTCGTTTACGGGCATATCGGCGATGTCCTTATACGCAAAAGTTTTCATACAGCTTATAACAGCCCAACTTCACAAAATTCTTAGCATGGAAGTAGTTTTTTCTTCACTTGGTGTTCAAAAACTCCATGAAATTGCGCAACTTCAGGATTGCATAGCCGTTTTTCGTTGTCCTTGAGGTTTGTGCTGTTTCCTCCCGCAGGGAATTTTCAGGCAGAGCCTGGATGAATCCGCTCCACCGAAGATGGTGTGACACAACCGGGTGGATGGGAAAGAAGGCGCCCAGGCAAAGGACTGGCGGCTATCAGGTATTGAGCCTTTTGGCGATTGTCACTAATATCGCAAGGGCTATGAGCCTGCGGCGTCCAGGTGAGAAGATTTGAGCTATGCTGGAATACCTGGTAGCTTGCACAGCATTCTGTTTCACTGTGTTGCCTGTGATGGAAACCTGTTTTTTCCGCTAAGAGTGCTGTGCTCGAAACACCAGGCTGGATGTCCTTGACGGTGTCGGAACATCCGGCATCCCGCTCTTACGCCGTGTGGCAGATACCGGCAGTGTCCGAAAGGCATGTCACGGCCTCGATGAAGATGTCGTCCATGCGAATTTGTCCGTGTAAGAGACGGCGCCCTGGGATGCGCCGCCACCAGGTGAGAGGGGAAAAGGCTGTTTCTCATAAATGCCGTCCTCCTTGCCTCTGCTGTATGAGCAAGGCCGGCTCTAACGGCTAATCTCGAAGTAAGGATCGTTAAGGCCGGAAAGCTTATCCTTATCATGGGTTCCCCGCCTTTAAACCGGCTGGAGTTGAGTGCTTCGGATGGGTGAAATATATACTTCCTTAAGCAGAAAACCGGCCTTGAACTTCGCCTTGGAGGAGTGCTTGCTGTCCAAAGTGGAGGACGGCGATCGACTACTGTTTTTCTATCAAAACGAACCATGCATAGTGGTGGGACGTTTCCAAAATCCCTGGAACGAATGCAGAACCGGTTTGGCGCGGAGGGAAGGAATTGGCGTCTATCGCAGGATTTCCGGCGGGGGGACCGTAGTCCACGGACCTGGCAATCTTAACTTTTCGATTCTAAGCGGATCTCCAGATTTGCGTCGAGAGGAAAATCTGAATGATATTGTGGCCGCGTTGTATGGGCTTGGTTTCGAGCTGAGCATAAATAGCCGCTACGATTTAATAGCTAGGCCCGCTTCTTATTACGGCACGGAATTCAAAGTGAGCGGCAGCGCGTTTCGTCAAAGCGGCGGGCGCACCATGCATCATGGTACCCTGCTTGTAAACGCCGGTACGCAGCAAATCAAGCGGCTTCTGATGCGTTCACCCCGAGGACTGGAGGTTCGCGGAGTACAGTCGCTCCCTTCACCTGTAATGAACCTCGCGCAGCTGATGCCTGAAATAACAGTTTCGATGGTGATAGACGCCCTGGCGGCCCAGTGGGAAACAGAGATTGGCCCAATTACGATAGATCCACTAACTTTTCTGGGCGAACCGGTATTTGAATCCGCACTGGAGAAGCATGAATCGACGACTTGGATTTGGCGTAAAACGCCCGCATTTCGAGAGCGTTTCGCCTACGATGGCCTGCCTGAAGGTTTTCCATTGGAGCTTGAAATTCGAAGTGGACGAATTTTTTCCGCCGTGTTTTCTGGTTTGACGCAAGGCTTCACGCCAGAGACAGAATTCTTGAATGGCTTGGATTATCAGGGTGATGTAATTCTCGATGCTGGGAGGCCCCATTTACCTATCTGGTTGGAAACTCTGGCCAAAATAGTCGACGGAGACTGGAATAACTTGGATTTGAGTCTTGTTTCAGATGGGGATGTAATTGTAACATAGCCTATGAAAAGAGGGCATATAGTATTTCGAAGTCTTGTGCTTACGATGCATCTATTCCTTTTGGCAGATCTTGCAGGATGGGAGTTCAGCCACGGCTTCGGTTCTAAATTCGCCTATTATCTGGATGATAATAAGAGCGACGCCTTCAGTGCATCCGGTTTTTTGCCGCCTTCATATAATCCAAAATCTCCCGGAGACAGCACCCAGTGGAACGGTGGATACTATGGTTGGTCAAATTCAAATCCTGCTTCACGAAGGCTGGGAAATGGCTGGGGTGCTGTTGAATTTGAATTTTATTATCAGCTTCGGATGAAGCAGAAAGTATTTGCTGCTGAAGGCCCCCTCATGAAAGACAACAATATCGCCTTCACGGTTAGGCCCATTTTATCCCCTGTCAGTCTGCATTTGGAAACCGAAATACAGTTCACCCCCATAGCGTTTTTCAAGTTAACGGGTGGAGTGGCGGGAGGTTTCGGTTGGCCCTTGCACTTCCTGAATTTGGAGGGGCTCGCTCTGAATGATAGAGATGATATTACGAATACGAAGAGGCTAGGCTGGGCGGGTTTCTATTTTGTTGGCGGAACCATACAATTCGATTTGGCGGCGCTGGTGCCGGGTAAATGGAACCACGTCGTGTTTTCGGCGAACGCAAAGACTAGGTACATGCACTATTCCCGGGCGAACACCCTGGAGGCCTGGTACTGGAGAGCTGACAGGGGCGAGAATTTCAATGGTTGGGAGTATCGGGGAAACTACATCGTTGGATATCAACCTCCCTGGCAAGTGAATTTCATCGGTTTTATGGCGGAGCATTGGTTCTGGTTATCCAGGGGTATTCGCGAGCTTGCTCCGATGAACGCCGATTATCAGACAGCAGAACCGCCTAAGTCTGCTTTACCCGAGGTGGAGGCTTGGGGTTCGGACTTACATAACTGGCGTTTTGGCCCGATTCTCAATCTGGAATTTGAGGAGGGCCACAATCTTGCTTTTCTACTTCAATTCCGAAACGGTTTACACTATACAGAGAAGACAGTATATGCCAGATGGTTTAGACGCTTTGATGCCACGGGTGACAAGTATGTGGAGCTTGAACGTTTAGCGATTGTCTATAACTGGGATTTCTAATATCTAAAGCAGCACTTCTTTTCGCACGTGTTCGGCAAGCGCGCCATCGATTAGTTTTTCCAGCGCGCTCGTGAAATCCACTCCCCCTTTTTCCAGCATGCGCGGAAATAGGCTTATTGGGGTTAGGCCTGGCATGGTGTTTATCTCATTTAAGTAGAGCGTTGAGCCTTTCTCCTCCAATAGGAAATCCACCCGCGCCAAACCTCCTGCCCCGATGGCCTCAAAGGCAAGAATTGCGATTTCTTTTATTCTTCTTGTCATGACGGCATCCAGCTTTGCCGGAACCATGAGCGTCGCGCCGTCGGGATCGATATATTTGCTATCATAATCGTAAAAACCGTGTTGGTTCGTTGGGATTATTTCGCCTGGCGGGTAGGACTTCGGATGCATGTAGCCACTCACCGAGCACTCTAACTCGCGGCCTTGAATTGCCTTCTCCACCAATGCTTTCTCATCGTACTTCCAGGCGTTTTCCAAAGCCGTTTCCAATTGCGGAGGGTTCGCAACCAGGCTGACACCCAGTGAGGAGCCAGATGCGGCTGGTTTGACAAATAGCCTTGAACCCAATTTCGTGAACAAGTTTGTCTTGAGCTCGTCAATACCCTGCTTAGAAGCATTTTTGTGAAGTGTTTCCCAGGGGATTACAGGCAGCCCCGCATCCCTCCAAATTCGCTTAGTGGTTTCCTTGCACATCCCGATGGCGCTGGCAAGCACGCCCGAACCCGCATAGGGTAGTCTGGCTGTTTCCAGGACACCTTGCACGATGCCATCTTCTCCGAATTTACCATGCAGCAGGGGGATTACTACGTCGACAGGCAATTCCTGTCCGGTCGGCAGGGTGAAACCACTGCCGGGTTTAACCAATATCTGCCGAGCGGCATCAATCTTCACCTCCAAGGCCCGTGGAATTTGTGATGGCGTATTCTGGAAGTACCATCCTCCGTCCCGGTCTATGCCAATTAATAGCGGTTTATGATTGGGTTGCAGGTTTCGAAGTGCCGATGCCGCCGAACAGCAAGACACCTCGTGCTCACTGGAGCGTCCGCCATATAGAAGTGCAATTTTGGCCATGGTGATTATCATTGCATGAGGTTTTCTTCCTAGCAAGTGTGGCAAGACTGGGATGTAAACCAAGTTACCTGCAGATTAATCTATCTGAAGTAAAACTGATCGCCGTTCAACCAGTTCGTGTTCAAGTTCCGCCCACACTTTTTCAAGGGGGTATTTGGAGCGGAAGTCTCGAATTTGGGGCAGTGTCCAGTTGTAATACTGCACCGCGGCCTCGAATTCTTCCTTTTCCTCCAGGAGCCGACCGGCAGGGATGGCATGCTCAGCGAGAAAATCCTTATAACTGGGGAGTGGTGCGGTGGGCTCCCCGGCTCCATATATCCGAAGTTTCTCGTTTTCCGGAGAGTGAACCAGCAAAAGGCTTCCTCCCCCGCGGAGTCTGTACCAACGCCTTGGCAGCCACCCGGCTTCGAATTTGGATATTCGGGGCGGCCTTTCGAGTGATAAATCCACGGCGCAGAGTGTGCTGGGATAGGCGAGCACGAGACTGCCGCCAAACCAGGAAGCGCCCCATGGATTTCCTGATGGCAGGGCACCGGCTGCCAGCGGGATGATTTCTTCACTTCCATCCTTTAAAGAGACTAGGTGGATTTCCTTTTTATCCAACCAGGCAAGCTCAGGCTCTTGGGTGGACACGGCTAATATCGGAGGGACATTGAAATCCAAAGCGCTTACTAAGATATGTTTATGGTTGGATAAGTTCACATAGTATGCCTTTGCGTCGATAAGCGCTATCAGGTTTCCATCCGGAGCCGCTAAAAGGGATTCCACCGGCCCCCCCTTCCAATCGGTACTCCACACCTTCGCGCTTAGCAAATCCAGTCTGTAGAATCTGTCTTCAAGGTATCCTAACCAATCGCCTTTGGAGGAAAGTATCCCATTTTCCGGAGACCACCTTCCTTCGTTCCAGTTTGCAGTTTGGCTCGAAAAAAGCGAAAGCAGAGATTTAGTATCTAACATCCCACCAGCGCTTAGATTGATTACTGTGTGAGGCCAAATCAGCCAAATCCTATTAGCCACAGCAGAAACATCCATCGGTATGCTCCCATCCAAGTCCGGCCAATCGGCAAAATGAGCCAAATTTACTGTATAGAAAACACCAGTCCATTCAGTTATAATCGTTTTGCTGTCTAAGGTGGCTACAAGGGATGGCAGTGCAAGAGCAAACGTAGTGAATATGGAGAGCTTTCTCATAACGCCAGGTTACAAGTCTTGCAACAAGTAAGCCAAGTATCTTTGAGGAATTCAATATTGTTGAACAATCCCATGATTCTTTCACCTATTCTGGCGATTCTGGTTGCACAGATTTTGAAGGTTCTGTTTATTCTGTCAACCGAGCGGCGCTGGGTGATTAAGCGCCTGACTGAAACAGGAGGCATGCCTTCTTCACATTCAGCCACAATGGCGGCTCTTTGCACTTCAGTCGGGCTGAACCATGGTGTCGGAAGCGCTTATTTTGCCATTGCGCTTGTGTTCGGCGTCATTGTTGTCTACGATACGGCCGGTGTGCGCAGGGCGGCGGGCAAACATGCCGAGATTCTCAACGAACTGGTAAAGCAATTCTCTCATCTCTTCAATGATGAGGAGAGACCCAGGGCATTGAAAACCCTGCTGGGGCACACCTATCCGCAGATATTGGTTGGCTCCGGCATAGGAATCGCAATGGGGTTCCTGGTTCGCTACATCCAGGAGTGAACCCTGCATCCGATTCACTCTCTTAGGCTTCAAAATTCAAACTGCGCAGTGCCTCCCTGCATACCTCTGCCTCATCCCAGGGCAGAACGTGGTTTGCGTAAATAATCGAGCTTTCATGTCCCTTGCCCAGCGCCGCCACTACGTCGCCTTTCCGCGCTCGCTTCATTGCCTCAAATATTGCCTGCCTTCTATCCGGAATCAGAAAAAGATTTTCTCCCAGAGTCATGGTGGCGACGCCTCTGGCAATGTCCGTCAATATCTTCTCGGGGTTTTCACTGTGAGGATCGTCATCGCTAAGGAAAACCATATCTGCATATTTAGCTGCAACCGCGCCTTGATGGGGTCGTTTCTCCGGGTCTCGCTCACCGGCAGTTCCAAAAATGAGTATTAATCTGCCTGTGCAGAAGGTTTTCAGGAGGGGGAGTACTTTTTTGAAACCTCCAAGAGAGTGTGCATAGTCCACAAACACGTGAAAATCCATATTGCCCCTAATGGTTTCCATTCTACCCTTTACACCTCGCAGCTCGGGCAGTTTGGAAGTGAATTCATGTACGTTTATGCCTTTTAACTCAGCGGCGGTGCAGAGTGCTGCCAGGGTGTTTTCAACGTTAAACAGGCCGGGGAGCCTGATTCTGCATTGTGAGGTTTGTTCTGGCGTATGGAGCAGGAATTCTGTGCCGTCAGGTGTGACTACAGGCCTTGTGGCAAAAATATCGACGTTTTGATTTCTAATGCTGTAGCGAAGAACTGTTCTCTTACCGGCTGCTCGAACAAAGTATTCGCTTGCCTCATCATCTGCGTTCACCACCCCAAAGGCTCTGGGATTTCTGGACTTTGCCATCATTCGAAAAAGTCTTGTCTTGTCTTCCCGGTAGTTCTCGATGTTCCCGTGAAACTCAAGATGTTCGCGACTGAGGTTCGTAAACACCGCCACGTCAAATTTCACATCATCCAGGCGACAATTGATGGGAGAAAGACCGTGACTTGTAGCTTCTATTACAACGTGACTTTGATTTCTGTTCAACATCTCTCGAAGCATGGCATGTATGTAGGGCGCCTCAGGAGTTGACTGACGAAGATAATTCATTTTCTCTTCACCACCAGTTTTGAATGTGGTGGAGGATATGATACCAGTAGGGATGCCGGCATATTCCAGTAGCTGTCTTATCAGACTGACAGTAGTGCTTTTGCCATCGGTTCCGGTTACTCCGATTGTCGTGAGCTCTTGTGAGGGGTGCTGGTAGAAGGCCGACGAAACTCGGGATAAAGCCCTTTTGGCATTCTTCACTTGTATGTACGTAATCCCTGGCTGATAGGTGGCCAGAGCCTTGGAATGCATAATTGCCTGAGCACCCTTTTCGATGGCGCTATCGATGTACTGGTGTCCGTCAACGTGGATGCCGCTGAGTGCGAAAAAGAGCGTACCTGAACTGGCTTGTTTGGAGTTGAAAGCTATTGAGGAGATTGTTTTCTTTGTATCACCGCGAATATTTAAGGGGCTTAGCACTGGTATCAAGTATTCAAGTGGCATTCTTCCCATAGGATGCAATCTAACACCGGACTGTGATGTCTTGCAATATTTCGATAACGTCACAGCGAGGACGGAGTTCCTGGTTGTCATAGACTAACGGCAGTCCTGTTGACTGAGTCAGCACGTTGGTTTAAGGATTAGCAGGCCAGTGCTGCTGTTTCATTCTCACAGTTGATTATTCAGCAGGGACGGTGGGGGATTGATTTCTGGCAAAATTGCTGTATATTCGGCATGATTATTTCAGATTATTAGGAGAGGCGGATGCCAGTTAAAAAAATGACTGAGAAATATAGTGGGAAATCGATCTCCAAGCGTAGGCTGATTATTGTTGAGAGCCCGGCGAAGGCAAATACGATCAGTAAGCTTCTTGGTCATAGCTATGCCGTACATGCTTCTGTGGGACATATACGGGATATTGAATCCAAGGGCAGAGGGAAGAAGGCTTTCGGTATAGATTTTGAGAATGGTTATGAGCCGCGTTACACAATTATTCCGGCCAAAAAGAAAAATGTAGCCGTGCTGTTGAAGGCAGTGGCGAAAGCCGATGAGATTTATCTGGCTCCGGATCCGGATCGTGAAGGTGAGGCGATTGCTTGGCATTTAAAGGAAGCCCTTGAGCTGGATGATAGAAGAGCTATGCGGATTACTTACCAGGCCGTTACCAAGAAGGCAGTAACCGCAGCGCTAGGCAATCCGCGACAGATTGATATGAGGCTTGTGGATGCTCAAAAAGGACGGCGGGTGCTGGATAGAATTGTGGGATTCAATCTATCTCCCTTCTTGTGGAAGAAGGTTGCCAAGAAACTTTCGGCTGGGCGAGTCCAGTCGGTTGCGGTGAGGATGATTGTTGAGAAGGAACGGGAGATTGGAGCTTTTGTACCCCAGGAGTATTGGAAAATCGAGGCCGACTTGCATTCGACTAAGGAGGATGCGAGTCCATTTGTGGCGACGCTTACAACTTGGGAGGGTGAGAATTTTGGTTTGGGGGGAAAATTTTCTTCAACAGAGAGCGAGGCAAGGCGGGTGGAGGAGGCTCTTCGAGGAGCCGATTATACAGTGTTCGAGGTGCAGAACAAGGAAACTTCCTCCCGTCCTGCCCCGCCATTCATTACAAGCACCCTGCAGCAGACAGCTTCGAGTCAGTTGCGATTTAGCATACGCAAAACTATGCAAGTTGCCCAGAAGCTCTACGAGGGTATTGAAATCAATGAGGGCCCCGTGGGTTTGATTACTTATATGCGAACCGATTCACATCGACTCGATCACGAGGCAGTGAGTGAAATTCGCAATTGGATTGCTCGGGAATACCCCCAGTATTTGCGCAAGTCGGAATTGATATATGGAACTAAGCCGAAGGGCGGTGTGAAGGCGCAGGATGCGCACGAGGCTATCCGACCTACTTCGGTGCATCGTACACCCGAACTGATGAAATCTTTTCTCAGCAACGAGCAGTTTAAACTATATGAACTTATCTGGAGGCGAACCATCGCGAGTCAGATGCAGAATGCACGTTATTCTGTTACCACGATTAAACTAACGGCAGCTAAGGGAGAATTTGAAGCCAAGGGCAGAGTTACACTTTTTGATGGTTTCACAGTATTAGCCCCTGAGATTCGAAAAGTGAAGGAAGAATATCAAGATTTGCCATCCCTGGTTAAAGGTGAAACTTTGGTTTTGGATGCTTTGAGGAACGAACAGAACTGGACAAATCCTCCCTATCGCTATAACGAGGCATCCTTAGTTAAAGCACTTGAAAAACAAGGCATAGGGAGACCTTCCACATATGCAGCAATTATTCAAACGATTCGAGAGAGGGGCTATGTCCGCTTAGAAAAGCGGGCCTTTCATGCGAGCGAGTTGGGTATTGCCGTAAACGATATCCTTTTCAAGGAATTCCCGAATATTTTAAACTATCGTTTCACTGCTGAGATGGAGACCAATCTCGATGCCGTTGAAAGAGGTGAGATTGACTGGCGGGAATTGGTGGACAATTTCTACAAGCCCTTCGCGATTCGAGTGGAGGAGGCTATTGAAAAATCCGAACCACTGAAGGGCAGGACTTGGGAGGGTGAACAGAAATGCCCGGCATGTGGGAAGTCGCTTGTACTTCGCTACTCTAAATCTGGAGCCTTTCTGGGCTGTTCGGGATATCCCAAGTGCAAGGGTGTCATGTCTTTTCCGGGAGAGGGCGATGATGACGGCGAGATTGATGAGGAACCTGTGACATGCCCGAAATGCGGGCGATTGATGTTTCTCAAGTCGAACCGTTTCGGGAAATTCTATTCTTGCAGCGGATACCCAGAGTGTAAAACGACTGCAAATTTAAGCGCGGAAGGACGGCCCGTTTTTTTGCCAGACATAAAGCTGGACTGCGACGAGTGTGATACTCCGATGGAAGTCAAATCCAAGATGCGTGGACCGGCGATGGTGTGCCCAAATCCCGATTGTCGAAGGGAGCTTCCAATCCGAGATGGCAAACCCGTCTCCCTGCCCAAGGCCAATGGAGTCAAGTGTGAGAAATGTGGCAGTGCGATGATAGTCCGTTTAAGCAAACGGGGCCCTTTTTTGGCATGTACCGGATTTCCGAAGTGTCGAAACACCAAGAAGCTTGCCTTACAAAAATAGGAGAAAACTGCGTCCGAGGGCATCTGATGACTCGCTTTAGCTCGAAATAGCCAAATATCGCATGCTGTTTGAAGCCGGATTCACGAAAGTTACTGGAAACCTGTGGCTCATTATCGGGTTCTGGATTATGTTAGATGGAAAGAGCTATTTATGTCTAAGAAAGGGAAGATTATACTTTTTGATACAACCCTTCGCGACGGGGGTCAAACCGGCGGTGTGCATTTTTCGGTAGAGGACAAGATTAAACTCAGCCGGGAGCTGGATGAAATGGGTTTTGAATACATTGAGGGAGGCTGGCCCGGATCGAACCCAAAGGATATTCGTTATTTCGAAGAGATGAAGAAGGTGAAGCTGAAGCATTCAAAGCTTTCTTCGTTTTCGTCTACTCGTTTGAAGGATACCAGGCCGGAGAAAGACAAAATTCTAGCTGAACTCCTGCGTGTTGAAACTCCGGTGTTCACGATTTTCGGCAAGTCCTGGGATTTGCATGTTAAGGAATCCCTGGAAACCTCTCTCGAAGAGAACTTGGAGATGATTCATTCCACGATAGCGTTTTTAAAACCGCGCTGCGACGAGATTGTATACGATGCCGAGCATTTTTTCGATGGTTTCAAGGCCAATCCCAAGTACGCCATTCAAACCCTCAAAGCCGCGGCTTCTGCGGGGGCGGACTGGATTGTTTTGGCTGATACAAATGGCGGTGCTCTCCCCGAGGAGATTCACTTTGCCTCCAAGGCGGCTTTTGCTGCAGTCGATAAGCCTATTGGCATCCATACGCATGATGACGGAGACCTGTCTCTAGCGAATACGCTTGTCGCAGTTGAACTCGGCGCAAAAATGGTTCAGGGCACCATTAATGGACTCGGGGAGCGCTGTGGGAATGCCAATCTGTGCAGCATTATTCCAACCCTCAGTTTGAAACTGGGATATGAAACTCTGGCTCCAGAGAAAATTGTGGAGTTGACGCGCCTCAGCTGGTTGGTATCGGAGCTGTCGAATAAACCGCACCAAGAGAACCTTCCCTATGTTGGCGATAGAGCCTACACACATAAGGGCGGAATCCATGTTTCAGCCGTGCGCAAAAATCCCAAGCTTTACGAGCATCTTAACCCGGAACTAGTCGGAAACGAACGTAGAGTACCAGTTAGCGATCAGGCGGGTAAATCGAATGTATTGCAAAAGGCGAGCGATTTGGGTATGAAAATTGAGGATGCTCACGCCAAAACCATTGTTGCGAAAGTTAAGGAGCTAGAGTCTCAGGGCTATCATTTCGAAGGTGCCGATGCCTCGTTTGAACTTCTAAGTGACGATTTAACCGGCAGACGTAGGGAATTTTTCAAGGTTCATGGATTTAGAGTGCATACCTGGGAAAATGACAAAGGGGAAATTTGGTCTGAGGCCACTATAAGAGTCTCGGTCCCCGAAGCGGTTGCAGGTGGGGGTGGTCACAATTCAACCTTTGAACATACCGCAGCGGAGGGATCCGGACCTGTGGAAGCCATGGACCGGGCCCTGCATAAGGCTCTTGAAAACTTTTATCCATCGATACGGGATATTCGTTTGACAGACTTCAAAGTCAGGATTCTGGACGAGGAAGCAGGTACCAAAGCTGTTACCAGGGTATTGATAAGCAGTACCGATGGACATTTGCGCTGGAGCACTGTTGGAGTTTCCCAAAATATTATCGAGGCCTCGTGGAGAGCCTTGGTTGAATCGATTGAGTTCAAACTGAAGAAGCATAAGGAAGCTTGATAATGACTCGCAAGATTGTGATATTTGATACAACACTGAGGGACGGAGAACAATCGCCGGGCGCCTCGATGATTGTGGAGCAAAAGATTGAGATAGCGGAGGCTTTGGATAGACTCGGGGTGGATCGTATCGAAGCTGGATTTCCAGTGTCTTCGCCTGTGCAATTCAATGGAGTAAAAAGTATAGGCGAGGCGGTTAAGAATGCGACTGTTGCTGGACTGGCCAGGTGCAAGAAAATGGATATAGATGCTGTCCGTGATTCTCTAGCCAACTGTCCTAACAGGATGATTCATATATTCATTGCGACAAGCCCGCTTCATATGAAGTATAAACTGCAAATGAGTGAGGATGAGGTAATCGAATCGATTGCGAAACATATCACTTATGCCCGCGCACAGGGTTTTGAAGAGATTGAATTTTCGCCCGAGGATGCCTCACGCTCGGAGTGGGACTTCCTACTCAGGGCGCTCAAGGCGGCTGTTTCTGCCGGTGCCAATACCTTGAATATTCCTGATACCGTAGGATACGCCATGCCCGACGAGTACGGGGAGCTCATGGCAAACATCAAAAAAGCCATTCCGGAGCTCAGTCAGAGAGTAAAGCTTTCCGCTCACTGTCATAACGATCTCGGTGTTGCGCTTGCCAACTCTCTTGCCGCGGTGAAGGCCGGCGCCGATCAGATAGAGGTAACTCTAAATGGAATTGGTGAACGGGCAGGAAACGCCGCGCTTGAGGAATTGGTAATGTCCTTGCGGGTGCGGAAAGATATCTGGAATGTGGAAACCAATGTGCGAACGGAGTTCCTCTATCCTACAAGCAGACTCTTACAAACCATCACAGGCCTCCTAATCCCAAGGAATAAGCCGGTTTTTGGGGACAATGTCTTCAGTCACGAATCTGGGATTCACCAACATGGGGTTTTGAAGCACCGCGAAACCTACGAGATAATGAATCCAGCCCATATTGGACGTAATACGCAGACTTTAGTTATGGGGCGCCACTCCGGCAAGCATGCCCTCAAGAGAAAACTGAAACAGTATAACATAGTTCTCCATGGGAACCAGATGGATACCTTTTATCAGAAGTTCATCGCCATTGCTGACAAGAAAAAAGAGGTTTTCGATGAAGACCTCTTCGCTTTGGTGTCTTCTGTCCTTGGCGAGTTTCCAACTGGTTGGTGTTTGGAAACCTTTCAAACCTGGACAGGCAACCGAGTGATTCCATCTGCCACCGTCCAGATAAGGAAGGGTGATGAGGTTCGACTTGGAACGCAAGCCGGGGATGGTCCGATCGATGCAGTTTTCAAATCGATAGATGAATGTTCGGGAGTGAGCGGGCGCTTGGCGGAGTTTATAATTCAGGCGGTTGGAAGCGGCAAGGATGCACAGGGCCAGGTTAAGATTCAGGTGGATTTCGATGGAATCGTCACAGATGGCAAGGCTTCGTCAACAGATATCATCGAAGCATCCGCATTGGCCTATATAAATGCTCTGAATCGGATGGAGATGATATGCGACGGTGAGAAGTCTTCAAAGAGTTCTGGCGAGAACAAAAAGATAGTCAGACAGACGGTTTAGGAATACCTGAGAACTCACTAGATCGGTCATCCCTCGGTTCATTATCAGCGTAACAAGGCGACGTTCGGCTCGACGGCATACCGCCCGGGCAACATCGGCCCGGGCAGCGGCTTCGCTGTCGCCGTAAATGACAAAGGCGGCCGAAATTTCCGTCTTCTTCATATGCTTCATCTGCCATTTTTCCAGTTTTTCAAGTTCCGCGTCTCCCAGAACTCGTATACTTTTGCCGGCACCGGGATAGGTTGGGGCCGTGGCAACCATGCCTCCTATCGTTAGAAGGCAGTGTTCTATCCATTCAATCTCATTTCTTTTGGATGAATTTTCCAGGGCAGACTTCAGGAGTCCCAAAAAGGCGTGAGTCTCGTCGATTTCCCCAAGAACTTCGATTACCAGATCGTCTTTTCGGCGTCTCGATCCATCCGCCAGGCTGGTTTTGCCCATATCGCCTCCGCCAGTGGTAATCAATCGGTTTGGAGTTGATTTGCCTCGTACGCGAAGTTTCTTCCCGCCGTTTTCTCTGTCCCGGCATGTTTTCCTGTTAAACAGGTTCATGGAATACAGTATAACCAATTGTATGATCTGGGTATTTATGCATAAACCTTTTTGCCTTGGATATCTGTTTTTCTTAACTTATGCTAAAGTACTGATTGATAGGGGAGTGGATGAACGAGGAGCAGGAAAAAGAAGATAACGGAAGCGACTGGCGAGAGCTACTGAAAAACTCGAAAAGAAAGATGAGCAATAGGGATAAAAACCCAAAAAGGAAGTTTCGGTTTTCTCCCTGGTCGTTGCTTCTGGCAGTGGCGCTGGTGTTTGCTTTCAATATGTTTTCGCTCCGAAACAACGATCAGGGCATACCCTATAGCGAATTCAAGGCGTTGATTACTAACGGATCTATTAAGGAGGTGCATTATTCAGGTTCTTCTTTGGTGGGTTATTCCTACATAAGGCAGGAAACTCGCGGCGATGCTCAGTCGGTACTACAAGGGGTTATGGGCGATGAATCGAGTACGCTGAAAACCTGGAAATCTGAACGTATAACGGACGATCCCACGCTAATTCCATTGATGGATGACAGCGGAGTGGTTTATAAGGCTATTCCCGAGGCCAACAATTATTTCCTGGATCTGCTATTGCGAATGGTTATTCCGATAGTTCTGATGCTATTCATCTGGCGTTTTATAGCTCGACGAATGGGAGGTATTGGCGGGTCGAACGTGATGAGTTTTGGTCAGAACAATGCGAAGATTGTTGCGGAAAACGATCTTACAACCCGATTCAAGGACGTAGCCGGTTGCGACGAGGCCAAAGATGAGCTTGTGGAAATTGTTGACTTTCTTAAAAGCCCCACTAAATATACGAGTATCGGCGGCAAGATTCCCAAGGGAGCGCTTCTTGTTGGATCCCCTGGAACTGGAAAAACCTTGCTGGCCCGGGCAGTGGCCGGTGAGGCGGGAGTAATTTTTTTCAGGATGTCTGGTGCCGATTTTGTCGAGATGTTTGTTGGTGTGGGCGCGGCTCGAGTTCGCGATCTCTTTAAACAGGCAAGAACGAAGGCTCCTTGCATTATTTTTATTGATGAGCTGGATGCCATAGGCAAGAGCCGCGCCGGTTCGGTTACCACTAATGATGAAAGAGAGCAAACCCTGAATCAACTTCTTGTGGAGATGGATGGGTTTGATTCAACCAGCGGTGTAATTATTCTAGCCGCGACTAACCGGCCTGAGGTGTTGGACCCCGCGCTCTTACGCCCGGGCCGCTTCGATAGGCAGGTGGTGGTGGATAAGCCGGATCAGATAGGCCGGGAGGCTATACTTCGCATTCATTCAGTGGGAGTGAAATTGGAAGAAGATTTGGATTTAACCGATGTGGCCAAGGCAACGGCCGGCCTGGCGGGAGCCGATCTTGCAAACATCGTCAACGAAGCGGCCCTGCTTGCGGTTCGTTTTGGCAGGGAGAAGGTTACCAGGGATGATTTTTTGGAGGCAATTGAAAAAGCGGCAATAGGACTTCAGAAGAAGAACAAGATCCTGAATCCACATGAGAGGGAGGTGACTGCCTATCACGAAACGGGCCATGCTCTAGTCAATGTTTTCACGCCAAACCAGCATCTCGTAAAGAAAATTACGATAGTGCCAAGGGGTTATGGAGTGATGGGCTACATGCTGCCGGTTCCCGAAGAAGAACGCTCCTTCCAAACTAGAGAGGAGCTTATTGGCCGCATTGACGTTACTCTTGGTGGACGGGCGGCAGAGAAAATCATCTATGGTACAATGTCTACCGGTGCGGGAAACGATATCGCCCAAGCCACTGATATTGCGCGGTCGATGGTAACCAGATTCGGTATGAGTGAAAAATTCGCCCATGTATCACTCGATAAACGCCCAGCGTTGTATCTGGGCCCTGATTCATATGGCCAGGGGCGTGAACACGCAGAGGAAACGCAGCGCTACATAGATGAGGAGATAACTCAAATCATCGGCGATGCTTATAAGCGCGTAATGGCTTTACTTGGAAGGCATCGGAAGCTATTGGATGAAATCACGGTAAGACTACTCGACAAAGAAACAATAGAGCGTGATGAGCTGATGGAATTGATAAAAACCGACAACCTTGGCAAGCAGGATTTTGAAACCAGGCGGGGGGCAGACTTGAAGCCATCCGAAAAAGCCAGAAGTTCCGGGGATGCGAGGAATAAGGCGATAAAGGAACGGATGGCGGAAAGAAGAAATGCCGAAGAGGAATCCGCTAGAAAAGCTGCCGAGGAGAAAGCGCGAAGGAGCATTGAAGCTGAAGTTAGCGATGCAACAGAATAGACTTCCACATCCCGCGCTAAGCACAGGCCCTGATTCCGCACTTGAAAGAAGTAGTTTTTTGAGCTTACCATAAGAGAGAGAGGTTTTTAGTTGTCTTTTAGTTGGCAGTTTTTGATTGATTTGGGCATACTCGGTAGCGCATTGCTGATTGCAACGTGGATGCGGTCTAAGATTAGTTTTTTCCAACGATTCCTGATACCAAATGCGCTTACTGCTGGCTTTCTGCTATTCCCTCTCTACAATTGGGTGTTTCCACGTTTCGGTATGGATACGATTAGTCTTGAAAACATCGTCTATCATTTTCTCAATGTTTCCTTTATCGCGATGACACTCAGAGTGAGCAGGGAGAGAAGGTATTCGAGTCGAGATGTTTTTGCGACGAGCACGATGGTTTTAAGCCAATATGCCATTCAGTGTTTTCTTGGAACAATAATTACAATTATCCTGATACAAACCCTTCTCCCCAATCTTTTCCCTGGATTCGGCTTGTTTGCCGTCCTTGGTTTTTCTCTAGGGCCGGGGCAGGCTTTTGCCATCGGGTCTGGCTGGGAGGCAATGGGGTTTGAAGGGCTTGGCAGCGTCGGACTGACATTTGGAGCCCTGGGGTTTGTATGGGCCAGCTTTGGTGGAGTTTTTCTGGTGAACTATGGAATCAGCAAAGGCTGGGGTACGCGCAATGAAAAAGCTCGCATTGATGAGAGCAAAGTGCGCCAGGGGGTGCTTCACCGCGGAGAATCCTCCAGCGCCTCTGAGGTTACTGATATTACCGATCCTGAGGCAATCGATCCTTTCACATTCAGTTCCGGCTTGGTGCTGGCTACATATCTTCTAGCCTACCTGGGACTCAGCGCACTCTCATGGTTACTGGGTTTTCTGGGTAGCAGCGGTACGCAGCTTGCCACTAATCTATGGGGAATCATGTTTATTTTCTGTGGCCTTACAGCGATGTGTGTGAAGGGCATTCTGCATGCCTTGCGCCTGGATTTCGTGGTTGACAATCACAGGATGACTAGAATCAGCGGTTTCTGCGTTGATTTCATGGTTGCATCTTCGATTGCGGCAATTAGCGCGGCGATTGTGGCGAAATATTGGATACCGATTCTAATTGTTGGCATATTGACTGGTCTGGCTACTACCTTCAGTCATATTTGGCTCTCTAGCCGGGTATTTCAGAGCCATGTTTTTCAGCGGGCGATTTTGGTTTACGGCGCCGCTACCGGAACCCTGCCCACAGGACTGGCCTTGCTGCGAATTATCGATCCCAAGTTCGAAACTCCGGCCAGCAGGGATTTCATGTTCTCGGCAGGTATCACCTTTATGGCTGCAATACCTATCATTCTTACTGCGAACATGCCTGCGCTTGGTGCGCTAAGAGGCAGCATGATGCCCACCTATCAAGTGCTGGTGCTCTATGCTTTTTACATTGTGGCTTGCTTTGTAGCCTATTTGTTCCTTTCGGGACGAAGGCGTTTTGTCAATCCCTCCAGCATCTGGTTTAAGCAACTTTGACTTAAGAGCTACTGAGTTTGATATAAATATCTGAAGAAATCCATATCTGTGCTGAGCACTTTGTTCTGTTTCGGCAAGGTGGCCCGGTAGGATTCCAGCGCCTTCCAGAAGCTGTAGAATTCCGGATCGGCGTTGTAGTTATCGGCATAGATTCTTGCCGCCTGTGCATCGCCGTCGGCCCGAATGAAGGCGGCCTCACGGTTAGCCTCGGATAGAGTGATATCACTGTCGCGATTGAGGCGACCGAGCCATTCTGCCTTCAAACCATTTCCGTTAGAGCGGTAGCCTGTGGCTATCTTCTGCCTTTCACTTATCATTCTGTCGTAGACGGATTGGGTTAGATCGTCTGAATAACGAATCTGCCGGATTACGACATCGAGAAGTTCAACACCATATTCGGGCATCGAGTTTTGCGAACGTTCAACCATCTCGTTTGAAAGTCTCTCGCGCCCCAGTTCAATAGGGGTAAAGGCAGTTGCAAGCAAATCCTCAACACCCGATTCCTCATCGCTGTCTATACTCGCAGCTTCTCCTTCTTCACTTTCATCCGCCTGAAAATCCAGTATGGCATTGTTCGATTCCAATATGATGTTGGTTGAACGAACAGATTCACTTAGAGGATATTTTGATACGACCGTTCTTACTGCCGATTCTATTACATTGTCCAAACGGGAGTATGCTTCATCCATTATGGTAACTCTCTCATAGAAGGTTTTGGCGTCTAGTATCCTCCATCGAGCGGTGGTGTCCACCCAGATGAATTGATTCTCGCTAGTTGGCAGACGTTGGGGATCGCCATCCCAGGAGAGAATTTTCTTGGAGTAGCGGATAACCTGATCAACGAGTGGCAGTTTTGTTTTCAACCCGGCGTTCACATGTACATTTCTTATGGTTCCGAATCTGGTTACTACTGCCTGCTCACCTTCAGGCAGCACGAAGAAGGGGTTGAAAATTGCTATCACTATGCCGATTACCACCAATATTATAATAACTTTCAATCTCGTATTCACTGTGTTGCCTCTCCCTCGTTGCTTAGATTTTTCAGGGGCAAGAAGTTGTCAAGTTCCTTGTCAATAAGGTCGGTTTTTTCGGACTCGGCGAAAATCTCGGAAAGAGTTTCGTAATACATCCGCTCCCTTGTAACCCTGGGAGACCTTATATATTCCTGATAGATGGCGTTAAACAGCGCCACATCGGCCTGTGCCCGATTGATGCGCGCTTGTCTATAACCCTCCGCCTCGGCAATCAACTGTTTCGCCTCGCCCTTTATTCTAGGAATTTCGGAGTAGTACGCTTTTTCTCCTTCATTTATAAGTCGATTACGATCCTGTATGGCCTTGTTCACATCTTCGAAGGCATCCTGAACTTCGCCTTTTGGTGGAACCACCTGCTGCATTTTCACCTCGGTTATACTCACTCCAAGATTGTAAGAGTCGAGCGTGTCTTGAATCATCTGCTTGGCTTCATATTCGATATTTACCCTTTCGGAGCTTATCTCCAGTATTGCCCTATCGCCAACTAATTGGTTGATGGCGGATTGAGTTACATCGCGAAGAGTTTTGTCTCGATTGTCTTCTGTTCGACTTCTGGCAATACGGCTGCTATCAACGTTGAACAGCCAGGCTTTCGGATTGATAATTCGATACTCGATAATCCAGGTGACATCTACGATGTTCAAATCGCCTGTGAGCATTTCCGATTCGTGCGACCAATCACTCTGATCGTAAGTGGTTGAGACTCCCGCTTGGAGGGTTCTAAATCCGAATTGCTTTGCCTGAACCGTTTGGGGAACCTTTGAAACGTTGTCAATGCCCAGGGGGAGCTTCCAGTGCAAACCATCTTCAACAGTGGCCTTGAATTTCCCGAAGCGTGTAACAACCCCTCTCTCGTTGGCGTTGACTGTGTAAAAACTTGAAAGCGCCGCTATTACCACGACTGCTATTACGACTATGGTCATCAATAAGCTGCCACTGACTTTGCTGCTGCCAGAATCCTGCGGGGTAAATTTACCCTTCGTCATAAACCCTCCTGAAGAATCATCTTTCCACTATATGCAACTTAGTTAGAATACAATGGCAGGCTTTCGAGAGTCAAGCTCTTAGATATTCGGTTCGGGAAAATGAGTGTCAGGCAATGCTTCCAGTACACACTCCCCCCATAGTGATGGCTTCTTGAGGCACCTTTTTGTAGATAGAGTTTCCCAGGCTCAGGCGAGGCAGTCATTCGGCAGAACCCACTCCTCACAGCGGCTGTTTGTGAATGAGGTATGCTGGCTCAAAATCTCAAAAATTTCCAGCATAGTTTCTAATCTTCGCTTCGGCAAAGTTGACCCGAGCTGCAATATGAGCCTAAGATATCTCATAATATGAAAAAACGGCTAATCACCTCCGCTCTCCCCTACGTTAATAACATCCCGCATCTGGGGAATTTAATCCAAGTTCTTTCGGCCGATGTTTTTGCGCGATTTTGCCGGCAATATGGCTATGAAACCCTGTATATCTGTGGAACCGATGAATACGGCACGGCCACGGAAACCAAGGCCCTTGAAGAGGGCCTAACCCCTCAGGAACTTTGTGACAGGTATTTTCAAGTTCACGCTGATATCTATAAGTGGTTCAGAATTGAATTCGATCACTTCGGCCGAACGAGCAGGCCAACCCAGACTGAAATTGTACAGAGACTCTTTCTGAAAGTGGACGAGGCCGGCTTCATCAATGAACGGGCAATAGAACAGCTCTTCTGTGAGAAAGATGAACGTTTCCTGGCCGATCGCTATGTATTTGGCGAGTGTCCACATTGTGGAAATGCGGATGCTCGGGGCGATCAGTGTGAAAATTGCGGAACCCTGATAGAACCGGTGGAGTTGGTGGAGCCGCACTGCGGAATCTGCGGCAACGTTCCGGTTTTGCGGAAGACGAAGCATCTATATCTTGATTTGCTCAGGATTCGGCCACGCCTCGAGAAGTGGATGAAAGGGATCAAGAAGGCTGGTTTTTGGACCAATAATGCGGTACGGATGACTGAGGGCTGGATTAAAGACGGCCTGAAGGAACGAGCGATTACCAGGGACTTGAAATGGGGGATTCCAGTTCCGAAAGATGGGTTTCGCGATAAGGTGTTCTATGTCTGGTTTGATGCGCCCATCGGATATATTTCGATTACGGCAGACCTAACGGAAGACTGGGAACGCTGGTGGCGAAGTCCGCAGAATACGGAGCTATTTCAGTTTGTGGGGAAGGACAATATTCCCTTTCACACGATAGTCTTTCCTTCAACTCTGATCGCTTCGGGCGAGCGCTGGACTATGCTTCATCATATGAGTTCAACGGAGTATTTGAATTACGAGGATGGCAAATTTTCGAAAAGCAAGGGAGTGGGGGTTTTCGGGAATGATTGCATGGATACGGGAATACCAGCGGAAATTTGGCGTTTTTATATATTCTTTAGCAGACCTGAGAACTCGGATTACCAATTTACTTGGTTGGATTTCCAGGAGAAAGTTAACGGGGAGCTTATTGGAAACCTTGGAAATTTCGTGAATCGGATTCTTACTTTTGTGTGGAGATTTTTCGATGGGAAACTGCCCCCCGGAGCCGTGGATGAGACAATTTGGGATGAGGTGAAGGATTTTGAGCTTCGGATTGGTTATAAACTGAACCGGGCGGAGATTCGAGGCGCGTTTCGCGATATTTTTTCCCTGTGTGATTTGGGGAACAGGGCCTTCCAAACCGGCGCACCGTGGCGCACACGCAGTGAGAATCCCAGGAAAGCTGAATTATTGCTGAGAACCCTATGTTTCCTAGTGCGGGATTTGGCCATTCTTGTGAAACCCTATATGCCGGGGGTGGGCCGGAAGATTGGGCATTGGCTTGGCCTGGCAACTGATTCGTGGGATATATTGGGTAACGTTGAAGGAGAATTCGAGATTCTCGAACCCTCGATACTTTTCGAGAGACTGGAGGACGCGAGGATTTGGGATCTTCGGGAGCGTTTCCGCGGTTCGCAGACCGGGCACGATGAGAGAATACGTGGTGGTGCAGGAGGAATGGAACAAGCGGAGGGTTCCAGGCGCAAAAACATAGAGGATGCGGACGGACAAGATTTCGAGAATATCGATTTGCGTGCGGCGACGATTCTGACGGTTAACCCCCATCCAAATGCCGACAAGCTTTATGTTATTTCGCTCGACGACGGCTCGGGCAATTCGCGCACAATCTGTTCGGGCCTGGTGGATTACTATCGGCCCGAAGAACTCGAAGGTAAAACAATTATGCTTGTTTACAATTTGAAATCCGTCAAGCTGCGGGGAATAATGAGCGAGGGGATGCTCTTGGCGGTCGAAGACGAGAAAAAAAATCTTGAAGTTTTGATGCCACAGGCCACTCCTGGCGACCGCGTTTTTCTCGAGGGCAGTTTGGAAACCCCTCCTCCCTCTAAAAAGATTTCCATCAATCGCTTCTCCCAAACCACGATTCACGTGGAAGCGGGACAACTCTATGTGGGAAATCAGAAACTGTTGTTGGCTGGCAGGCCATTACGGACTGGCAAGGTGTTGTGGGGAAGAGTTGGGTAATGATGCTCATCTGGATACATTGGATAATGATACAGAAGCTCATGAATTCTGCCGTTCAAACTTCATCCCTCGATGTTTTTGGAATGGTTGATGCCTAAATGACCTCTGGCGCCGGGAGGGCACATTCCCTGTCGCTTAGGACCATAGCGATTTCGGAACTAGAGGACTCAGGAAACATACTGCAAAGTGAATTTTGGGGCAAATTTCGAGCTGGTCCCCATTGGACTCCTCTCGCTTTTCATTGGGAATTTCAAGCCTCAAGCGGTCGATTTCTCTTGTTGCTCCGTCGTTTTCAACTTGGACTGAAATTTGCCTACATACCCTACGGCCCCAAAATTCCAGATAATCTGAGAAGTGAAGTGTTAAGTCGCTTCTTATGTGAGCTGGCCGCTGAGTTAAAGGCTTATCTTGGCATAGCCTGTTTTTTTCTTCGTTTCGATTTGGCTGAAGAGGACAATCAAATTCCAGGGAAGAATTCCGAATTGCTCCCTCGCCCGATGGGTTCAGATAGGGATTTTCATCGCCATGTAGTTCAATTGAATTGCCCACTGCGCCGTGCCTCCCATCGCGTACAGCCTCAAAGCACGGTGATATTGAATCTAGGCGTTGACGAAAAACAACTGCTTACGAATATGCACAGAAAAACCCGGTATAACATTGGGCTTGCAGCTAGAAAGGGTGTAGTGGTATCACGCTATGCTGGCCAGTCAGCAATTGCTCGGCTAAGCCAGTGGTATCGGCTATACCAGGAAACCGCCTCTCGAGATAGGATTTCTGTACGCGACATAGTCTACTACAAGAGGCTCTTCGAAATTAGTGAAATCACGGCACAGCCACAATTTTCGTTATATATTGCCGAGCATCACGGAGACACAGTGGCCGGTATTATCGTTGCTCGTTTCGGAGGCAGTGTAACATACATGTACGGTGCATCAGGCGCGTTGAAACGCGAGATGATGCCCAACCATTTACTCCAGTGGACCGCTATTCGTGATGCGAAAACGGAGGGGGCAACAGAGTACGACTTTTTTGGAATCCCCCGCTCAAATAGTCCAAATCACCCGATGCACGGCTTGTGGCGTTTCAAGATGGGATTTGGCGGCACTATTCTTCATTATCTGGGTGCCTGGGATTATCCATATGGGGCAGTTCTATATCGATTATTCCGCTGTGTCGAAAGATTGCGTGGTTATCTTATCGACCGCCGGAAAACAAAACGCAATCTGGGTCAATAGTATTATATCTGCCAAAACATCTGCCAATATCTGATTTTAGGTGTATACTGTAAATAGTCTAAACCTCTATGAAACTGGGAGAATCAGTGTCAAGGCTTTTATCTGTTAAAATTTTGCATTATGCGGCTTTTATCACCATGTTATCCAAAATTGGTTTCGCTCAAGAATCGTCGATTAACTATAATCAGGTGTATCGGTTTCCAGCTTCGCTGGGGGCGGAAGTTCAGTTCGTCTCGCCTTTGATTCTGTTTGGAACGGATTACAAGGGCAAGTTTTCGGTAGTGGACATTTCGCTTCTAGGAAGGTTTCCCCTGGTAAAAGTCCCCGTGCTTCAACCACTGACTCGACTGGGCTTCGTCGTAACTAAAGCAGAATACGGTACGGGAAACGAAACATTGTATAGATTTGATAACACTCGCATCTATTTAGCAGGTGGTTTTGGCTATCTGCACAAGATTAACAAACAATTTGAGGTGGGAGCCGATATTGAAGTGGGAAGTGGACTCTCACTATTCCCCAAATTGGACCAGTTTTCAGATAAACCATCCGGAGCTTGGGATTTTCAAGTGTCCTTAGGCGGACGATTGGTGTTTAACCCCACGTATAACATCTCGGTGAGTCTTCATCCGAATTTGAGATATACCCGCTCATTTTCTCCACTTGCTAGATTCAATGGCCTTTCGGCGGGCTTAGGTTTGACATTGGATTATAGAGCAGGATTAGACCCGGACGATCCTCAAAAACAAATCGAGTCGATACAATTCAGCAATCCGCATATAGACAACTTGTTTGCAGCGATGCAGAGCTATTATGTGAAAAACCCGATAGGGGAAATAACGATAACGAATACTGAAAAATATCCGCTTAGAAATCTGGAAATATCCTTCTTTCAGCCGGATTACATGAATATAGCGACAGCAGTCGCCAGTTTTGACGAACTTGCACCGGGCGTATCGAAAACAGTACCTCTGATTGCATCATTCGATCAGAACATTTTTTCATTGGAGGGTGTCACCCCCCTAACTGGCGAGATAAAGGTGGATTACACGCTAAGATCCCGCAGGGCTTCCCAGACAACGCCAGCAGTGTACGATCTCCATGACAAAAATTCCCTTATTTGGGATGATGACAGAAAGGTAGCCGCTTTCATCACCTCGGGCGACAGCGCTCTTGCCAATTATAATAGTTTTCTAAGACAAACCACCAAGGACACGATAAATTCGGGTTACAGTGAGGTGGTTCAAACCGCTATACAAGTGTTTTATGGCCTAACCGAACTCGGTTCTGTATACCAGAAAGATCCCACTCTTTCCTATGAAGATGCCAAGGGGAATACCAGCTTTGTGGATACGGTTAACCTTCCCAGGGAAACACTTATCAAATTGGCCGGTGATTGCGACGATCTTACAGTGCTATTCAATGCCATGCTCGAATCCGCAGGAATCCCAACCGGATTCATTACCGCGCCGGGACACATCTACTCGATATTCTCGACTGGCGTTCCTTCACGGGATTACCGGCTGGTGCATCCAGATAAGGATATGACCATACCCATAAACGGTGTTCTCTGGGTGCCCCTGGAAGTAACTTACATTGGAGAAAACGATTTCATCTCAGCGTGGAAATCCGGCGCGGAGGAATTCCATCGATACATAGACGATTCAGATTCACTCGGTTTGTACTTCACTGACGAGGCACAGAGAGTATATCGCCCAGTGGGTTTCCGGGAACGCGATCTTGGTATTCAATACGGTGACAGAACTCGCATTTTCACAGATTTCGAAAATGACTTGAGTAAGATTACGAATTTGATAATGACAAGTTTCGAGAATGATGCCAAAACCAGGGGTGATAAAAGCAGTTACAACACCTATGGGATTGTGAGTGCTCGTTTCGGAGCCTTTGATCGTGCCGAGAAGGCATTCAATAACGCGCTGGCTCAGGATAGAAACTATATCTCGTCCAAGGTAAACCTCGCGAATGTCTACTATTTGAGAGAGGAATATCAAAATGCATTAAGGCTTTTCCATGATGCCGAGAGAGTATTTGAAGAGAAAGGCGATAGCAGCTCTTCAGAATATACCCGTTTGTTGTTGAACATCGCAAGAACCTACTACGAGCTTGAAAATTTTGATTTGGCTGCCGAGTACAGCCAAGTTCTAGCCGAGATTAATCCTGCCATGGCGGCTCGTTTTGACTATTTGGGCGTGATAAAGGATGATGAGTCCGAAGAGCTGCTGGAGCCTGCAAAAGTACAATATCTAAAGGAAAACTGACATGAAGAAACTTAGCGTTATTCTGGTGTTTACGGCCATTGCTCTGATATCTTGCTTCATGCCGATAAATGATGAAATAGTTTTTGCTGTCGAGGACAATAGAAATCCGCAAATTGTTATCTCCTCTCCGAAGAGGGACAGTATATATATGTCCACGGTAACCATAAAGGGGTATGTAAAAGATGATTCCCAGGAATCCGGAGATAACAAGGGTGCTCTCAGTTCCCTTTCAGTAGAGGCCGCCAGCAACCCAGACCATCGAGGCAGAATAAAGATTGATTCAGATGGTAGCTATACAGTAGATACTGATTTTGGGGGAATTACCAGAGATAATTTCATTTATAATCACGCGAATAAGGGATTTACAATAAAAATTGATACCAACGATTGGTCCCAAACCATGTTCATTGTCATTACGGCTATTGATAGAAATGATAATGAAACTAAGGAAACCCTCCGATTGCAGCGCAGTGAAGGGCCTTTCATGGAGTTAGATGAGGATTATAAATATTATTTGATTGATAGAGCGATTGATATAAGTGGGAAGTTGGCCAATTCGAATAGTCAGAAAGATAGTTACGATGAACTGAAATCGCTTACTCTGCAAATTCTTGGAAATGAAGCGAAGCTTGATATAGAGGGTGGAACTAGAAATGGTGACCTCATCCAAAAAAGTCCTCTGGAAGGCTTCAAAGCGGGATCGTATCTGAATTACGATGTCAGTAAGCGCAAATTCGCGTTTCATCTTCTGTTATTTGCAACTCAGAAAGAGACAGCAATTTTGAACATAAGTATTAGCGCTGAAGATAAGAGCGGTAATACTACCTATCTGAACAAATCACTAACCAGGAAATCCAATCTCGATCCCACAATTCATTCCGATCTCCTTGTAAGAGACTATTACTTCTCGGCACTTTCCCCAACTTCAGGAGGTCCCGCCAAACCATTCTACGCTCCGGCCACGTCTGATACTTCTTCTGAGATGCGCGTGGATACTCTTTCGCTTAATGGGCTCGCCACAGCTAATACGGGAGCCGAGAGGATCTCCGAGCTCAAGTTGGAATTCGCAAATACTCTAGGTACGCAAGTTGTATCTCTTCCTACTAATCCTGATCCTACTATAAGAAGCTCCTCCTTTGCTCATTCTGTCAATTTGGGAAGTAACAATTTGAACTCCGGTGCCGGAGATACTACGATTACCCTTTTTGCAAAGGACAACGCTAACCGTACGAGTGAAAAAGTTTGGCTCGTACAAGAGGATTCAGCACCGCCGGTGTTTAGCAATTTCTCTATTTCTGCCAGTACTAATCATCTGTATGTTGGACATAGCAGCACTGTCACCCTTGGTTTTACGGTACGAGATGTGAAAACTGGTGTTGACTTCTCCAAGTTAAGCGGAACGGTTGCCGGTATCAATCTTGAGAGCCGCCACTTCCAGATAACTCGAAATACGGGTGTTTGCAGCGTGGCAGTTTCTTTAACTGATGCAACTGCAATCTCCTCATCGATTGAGGATTTATCAATAAGTATTAGTGTGAGTGACAAGATAGGGAATACCAGGAGTATAGATGCGGGTAGCTTTGACAGAGTTCAATTCCTTCAGGGACCACCCACGCTAACCAGTATAGGGATAGCATCAAACAATACTGTCAGCACCAGTATCGCCAAGAGGAACGATACTGTTATCCTGAGTGTTAACTCCACTCAGCCGTTGGATCCGAATCAATTTGAAGCGACTATCGCGGGCGTGGCTGCCTCTGTAGATCAGAGTAGTCCTGCCAAAGTTCTAACCGCCAGGGTAACAATACCGACAACTTACTCTACCTCTCCGATACCCTTTGAGATTACTGCATTTAGTAATGCGATAGGCACTGCCGGAACTGCGCCGATTAGCAGTACCACCGATGGTTCATCAGTAATTTTGTATACGGAAGGACCGTATCTCACGATTGGCCAAGTAAATAGAGTCGATAAGGCTTACATCCAAAGAGGGAATAGTTTCTCTCTGTCTGTTACTTCCAATCAACCCTTAAGTGATACTCAGCCCACTGTCATTATTACTCCGACTAACAGCTCTACAATAGCATTCGCTCAAGATCGTCGCTCGTTTACGGTGGTTGTTAATTCGTTTACAGGAAGCAGCGACGCCAGAATCGCCATAAGCATCTCAGGAGCCTCAAATGTTGTCGGAATTTCTCAACGTAACCGGATAAGAGATGAGCAACTCAATGCATGGTATTATCCTGGTAGGCCGACTCTAAATGCTCAGATAAGTTTGAGTAAGGGAGTTGGTAACTCAGGCAAAGATCCGGAAGTTGGAGACAAAGTGGCTCTGGAGTTCAGCGTTGTAAATGACCGAGTGCTACAAGCCGAACCGACTGTTGAGCTTACATTGAGTGGCAATGCTTTGAGTGTAACCAAGGATGGAACGGTTAGTCATCCAGATTATCGATATACCTATACTATAGTTTCTGACGATATAAGCGGTAGTAAGCGAAAGCCAGTAGAGTATACCATAAATTTCACGGACATGGCGGGGAATGTTGGGAATCCTGACACCGGTACTTCGTCGTTTAAACTCCGTCCTGCTCCTTGATGTGTGAATGCTCAAGAGGTGAATTAGCCCGCGTCATCGTTTTGGCCCTCTTAGTTGCCACGGGTATGATTGGGATTTACGCTGAGGAGACCGGTGGGCCGTTGGAGACTGCCCCGTGGCTGGAGATATTTGAGCCGATGGGCACCGTGGGCTACGGGGATTCTCTGCGGATACATGGCAGGGTACATCCTTCGCCCGATATTGGTGTCGGCGACGTACGCGTGGATACACTTACCTGGAATATCCTTGAGCTTGATAAGATGGCATATATCATGTTCCATCGCTCTGGTTTTTTTGTCCAATCGATACCAATTGCTGAGGATGATGGCCCGCTTACGCTTAAGCTTCGATTAACCAATAAAATGGGAAAAATCGATGAATGGACTTTTTCGATGAACCCCAAGTTGCCTAAACCCGAGATTCCCCCTCCCGTCCTGATACCTGAGCCTGGACCCGAGCCTGAGTCTGAACTGGCTCCCATCAGAATCAAATCTCCCGCGGATGGTTCGTTCTACGGTTCCACGGTTGAAGTGACAGGCAGTTTTGGAGGCACGCCGCTGAGAATTGAATGGCTGGTGGATGCCCTGAATTTGCAGGGACCCGCTAAGTTGCATCCTGATGGAACGTTCAACTTTGCGTTTTCAACCTTGGGATTCTCGGAACTCATCGTTGTGGAGATTAGGGCGATATACGAGAATTGGATGGATAGCACTTCGATAAGTTTGGAAAATGCCGGAGATGGCCCATATTTAGATGTGAAAAACCTTATAGATGGTGGTTTCTACCTGGATCAGGTAGAAATTACTGGTGTGATAGGAAGGAATCCAAATGGGGAAGACAGAGTTTCTGAAATTAAAACGCTCAGTTGGTGGCTTGCCTCCAAGTCTGAAAACCGTCGGACGATATTTTTTGATGATGAAGGAGCATTCTCTTTCATCACAGATTTATCGGATGAAGTAGGCTCGATCACCTTGGAATTCGAAGCCGAAGATAAAAATAACAATAAGACCAGGTTGAACTTCCGTCTTAGGGATGGCCGGTTGCCTCCGCTTTTGACACTTGATTTTCCCATCGAGGATACCAGATATGGGGCCGCTGGCATGTTTGTTTCGGGTACGGTGACAGATCCATATGAAGATAGTTCTGATTATGGTGGGATTGGAGACTTGGCTTGGACGGTACGTCCTGCGGATGTCAGAATAACCGATCAGTTAATCGATGGCTCGGTTCAGTTGGCGCGCGACGGGAGTTTCTCGATTCCGCTTTATATGCAAATTTTCGAGGGAGATGTAGAACTCCATGTCAAGGTTGCTGGCGGCAATGGCGAGATAGCCGAGTCAGTATTACTTATACCCCGAGGCAAGAGCGATGTTCCCAGTTTTGAAGTTCTTGGTTTGAATGAGTCAGCCAGACTTAGTTGGGATTCAGTTCCTGATGCTGATAGAATGGTAGTGGAGTTAGTTAATGACAACAAGAAAACAGAAGTAGAAGTTGCCGCAGCGAATAACGGCGAGCTGGTGGTGGATTCGCTGATTAACGGCGAACTATATGAATTTCAACTGCGCGTGATTAGCGAACGCGGTAATTTCAGTTCCCATGTGGTACGGGCTATCCCTCTTTCGGGGGAAACTTTGAAGCCTCTTGCCAAGGGTGGATATCGACAGATTCAATTAAATTGGCCGAGCATACCCGGAACTCAGGAATATCTTATATTTCGCTCGGAAGGAACCGGTGATTTTGAACTTCTTGGCCCTCCAATAAACGAGGTAAGCTTTGTGGACAGCATGGCACGCTATGGAATTCAGTATTCCTATGCAATTGCACCGATGGAGTTTCCGGAAAATCTGAGCAACCCCACCTCGGCGCGCACTATAATAGCGCCTAAGTTCAGAATGGAGAAGGTTGCCGACTATGAAGGTTTGATACCAGAGGATATTTTTATTCAAGGAGATTACGCTTTTGTAGCCGCCGGGCACAATGGGCTTAGGATTATTGATATCAACGATCCGATTAAGCCAGTAGCCATTGGGTCGATAGAATCCGAGGAAGCAATGGGAGTTGTTGTCAAGGGTGATTATGCCTTTATCTCCGATAGAAATAGAGGCCTTCTGGTGGCCAATATCATTGCGCCCACAAAACCCTTCATTGTCGGTTCCAGACTTGCTGGACAAGCTAGTGCGATTGGTGTTCGGGGTGAGTATGCGTACATCGCCGATGAAAAACTCGGTGTACGTACATATGATGTGTCGGATGTGCGCAATCCACAACGAGTTGATATTCTTGAGGGTTTTAATGCTTACGATTTAGCTATTGTGGACACTACAATGCTCGTTCCTGCCGGTTTAAAGGGTCTAGGCATTATCAGTTTGGAAAATCCCGAAACCCCTGTTCTACTTAACACAGTGCAAACAGGTGATGTGCAATCTATCGAAGTTAGGGATAATCTTGCCTGTCTTATTGATTCTGTCGGAGATATCCTGTTGCTCGATATTTCGAATCCGCGGGCACTTAGAAGTTTCTCCAGGATAGCGAATGCGCGCGCAAGTTATCTCACCATTGGAAACGACTATATTCTTGTTTCAAAGTTAGATGGAGGGTTAGATCTTTACAATGTGGACAATCCAAGCGAACCAACCTTTTTTGGGACCGTTTCGCTCGATAGGCTGAAGCATCTGAAATTCAATAACGACTATGTATACGCCGGTACTGACAAAGGGATAGTCGTGATTCAAACCTATCTGGTTGGGAATTCATTTGTGAGTTCGGGATGGAAAACTCAGGGGCATTCGTATGGTTTGGCCCTTTCAAAGAAGGAATTGGTGGTTGCAGACCATAGGGGTGGAGTTCAGATTTTCAATAGTGAAGCTGGAGAGCCGTTTCAGGTAATTCAGTCATCTTTTGCGAAGGAGGTGGCGGTTGCAAACGATTTACTCGCCGTTGCTGATGCTGTTGACGGTTTGAGTGTTTACAATCGCTTGCCGCGAAATAATCGTTGGGGCGATTCAATTTTGGAAGATTCTATTGGTCCGGCGGTGGATGTTGATATTTATGGTACGGTTGTTATAGCGGCTTTTGAGGGAATGAATCCGGTTCTGTTGCAGATTTCCGAAGGGGATGTGGTAAATTCTATTGATATCCCTTTTTTGGGCGCGAAGGCGGTGTCTGTTGGAGAATTATTCGCCGTTGTAGCCGATGATCAGGAATTCAGAGTTTACGGAATCAAAGACCTCGCAGAATTGAAACGCTTGAAACTCGAGGGTATCAAGGATTTACATATTTATCAGAATCGGCTCTATGCCGCTGGCGATTTCGGAATGGCGATTTACGCGCTTCCGAATTCGAGAGAACTTGAGTTGTTATCGCTTATGCCGAGCGCACACGTTCGTTCCATATCTGTTGCGGAGGGTTATGCCTTCCTTAGCAGTGGCCCCGAAGGGCTTTTGGTTGTAAATGTGAAAGATCCAATGCAACCATTTGTTGCATCGAAGAGTTCGGAGGTTTTTGCCACGGCGGCCGAGGCTGTTCCGGGAGCGGGACTGGTTTATGTTACTGATATTGACGGTGTTCAGATGGTGGATTTGGTTATTCCGACTTGGCTGGAATAGGTTCGGATTGATCACTTAGGCGATTTTGGGGGTCGGTTTTCTGAAGATTGGAGAAATTGTGCTGTCTTAGAACTTCGCAGGCCACAATACCAACCGCAACCGAAAGATTTAACGATCTGGCTTCTTTAAGCATTGGTATTCTCAGGCATTTTTCCGGGATGCCGCTGAGGATACTCATCGGCAGTCCGGCAGTTTCCTTTCCAAATACCAGGTATGTGGGACTTCTAAATGCGACTTCGTCGTAACTCCTGGAGGCCTTTGTTGTGAGGTACCACAGTGGAGGGTTGTTATTTCGAGAAAGAAAGGATTCCCAATTTTCGTATATGGAGGGATCGAGTTCATGCCAATAATCCAAGCCCGCCCTTCTAAGAAGTTTGTCGTTTATGGAAAAGCCTAAAGGATGAATTAGATGAAGTGAGGCATCCATTGCCATACAGGTTCTACCGATGCTTCCTGTGTTCTGCGGTATTTCGGGTTGATGCAGTACTATATGAAGCTCCACTTAGACTACCCATAGTAGTTATTCTGCAGGTTTTGTACTTTAAGTATCGATAACACAGATGGTATTGCCCTGACACTTCCAGATATTTTCCCAAAATCATCGAAATTCTCCACTTCAACTGTGAAATAACCCTCTAGTTCTCCTCGTTCGGTTTCGTCGAGGCTACCCGATATTAAATGGCCGCGATATTTACGAATAGCTCTCTCTATTTCGCTAAAAAGTTCGTGTGTGTATTTTGAGTGTATTCGAAATCTTTGAGTGTTTTTGAGGCTGACGGTTTCCCAGTTCACCTGGATTTGACGAGCTTCGAAGTTTGCAATGCCCTTAAGGTTTGAGCATTTATCGCTATGTACAATAATACCACGACCATGAGATATGTAGCCAATTATCTTGTCACCAGGAGACGGTGAGCAGCACTGACTAATCCTTATCATCACGTTTTTCCCATTAGCTACGCTAATTCCAACCTTGGATAAATCGAGAATTTTTGTTTCAGGTTTGTTATATGCTTCTTTGTTTGGAACCTCGATCTTTTTTTTGCGAGCGACTATGTTCCGGTCGATTATAACATCGGCCTCGTGATGATTTAGCCAGGAGCGGATTTTGTTGCGGGCGCGGGTGCTGCGAACATGTTTGAGCCAGTTGACATGGGGATGTGCATTGACTGCAGTGAGAATTTGTATAGTTTGAGTATTTGCAAGCGGCCGGGTTAGCGGAATGATTGCGCCGTTTGCCTTAGCCCCCATGCAATGACTGCCGACTTCAGAGTGTATGTGATACGCGAAGTCTATGGCTGTAGATCCCTCAGGCAATTCAATCGGATCGCCTTTCGGTGTATAGAGAATTATGGAATCCTGCAGCACGTCGCGTTTGATTGTGTCGAGGAAAATACCTGTATCGTCATCGTAACTTTCATTTCTCAGGTCTTTCAGTTGCTCCACCAGAGCAAATTGACTGGCTTGTAAATTCTTGTTTCTCTTTTTTTCCTTGTAGGTCCAATGTGCGGCGACGCCATATTCAGCCGTTTCGTGCATTGATTGGCTTCTGATTTGTATTTCCAATGGGCGGCCGCCTTGGGTAAGAACCGAGGTGTGAAGCGAGCGGTAGCCATTGCTTTTTGGAGATGCAATGTAATCTTTGAATCGACCTTCAAGAGGTGCCCAGAGGCTGTGCGTCACACCGAGTATCGTATAACAGGCAACTGTCGATTCGCAGATTATTCGAACGCCCAGAAGATCGTATATTTCATCGATATCTTTGTCTCTGTCTTTCATCTTGCGAAATATTGAATAGAAATGCTTGGCTCTGGTAGAAACAACTATTTTCACGCGTGCCTTTGTAGCGGCTTGCAGGAGGTCTTCCTGAATGTATTCCAGATAAAGTTTTCGTTCTTCCTTCTTAAGCGCCACATGATCGCGAATTAGGGTATAATAATCGGGCTGCAGATATTTGAAGCTGAGATCTTCCAATTCGGATTTGAGCGAGCTCATTCCCAATTTTCCTGCCATCGGGGCATAGATTTCCAAACATTCACGAGCGATTCTGTCGCGTCGTTTATCATCGACAATGTATTGGAGGGTATGCATGTTATGGCGTTTATCTGCAAGTTTTATGAGTATAACTCTTAGATCGTCAACCATTGCCCAAACCATTTTTCTGAGAGATGCCGCTTCCCTTGCCTTAGTTCCCACATTTATATCGTCAATTTTCGTAACACCTTCGATGAGTGCGGCCACTTCGGTCCCAAAACTCTCGATGATGTCGTTTTTGGTTGCCTCTGTGTCTTCCAGAGCATCGTGAAGCAGAGCTCCCTTTATTGCCTGTGGATCCAGTTTGAAATCAATCAGTGCTTCTGCGGTTCGAATAGGATGGATTATATAGGGTTCTCCCGAGGCTCTCTTTTGTCCCTCGTGCAATTTCCGAGACCAGTTTAGAGCATTGATTATGCTTCTGCGCTCCGTGCGGGGATAGATACCCAGAGAGCCTGCGAATCGGCGAATTTCGGTTTTAAGCTCTGCCTCAGTGAGAACCAGGGTGCCGGCAATCGAACTCATGCAAGTTCCTTTTTGGCTATCGCCACGCGAGGAATTCCTCCAAGATCGTCGCGATACTGGATGTTTTTGAAACCAGCATCGGATAGCAGCCTAAGTACTTCATGCATCTGCGTGGGAGAAGTCTCTAGGAGCAATGTTCCATTTTTGGTAGTTTTGGCCCAGGCGTAGGGGATAAGACGACGAATTACATTCAAACCATCATGATCGCCGCCGTCTAAGGCAAGTGCCGGTTCCTTCCACTTCAGTTTTTTCCGCTGACTAAATTCAGCAGGTGTCAAGTATGGCGGGTTGGACACGATAATCTCAAATTGGCCCGGTACATTCTCCAATAGATTGGAACGAAAGTATTTTACGTTCCCATTGCTTATTGATTGGTTGTTTCTTTCGAAGTATTGCTCGGCAATGGAGGAAATGTCCGATGCGGATATACTCCAGCCAGGTTGTTCAGCGGCGAGTGTCAATGCAAGAGTTCCAGGCCCACAGCAACAGTCGTGAAGACGAGCTTTGGAGCCGTATTCGTCCATAGTTTTCAATGCTGCCTCAATAAGCGCTTCTGTGTCTGGTCGAGGACAAAGAACACCTGGACCTACAGAGAAATCTCTGCCCCAGAATTCTTTTCTCCCAATAATCCAAGCGACAGGCTCACCAGAAATACGGCGCTTCACCGAAAGACGATATTCTTTAACTATCGTATTATCCAGGCTTTCTGATAAGCGCATATATAGATGTTCTCTGTCGAGCTTGCAGGCATTAGCCAAAAGCAAGGCGGTGTCCAGCTCAGGTGTGTGGCTTCCCTTCATTGCGAATCTACCCTCTGCCAGAGCTTCTCGAACAGTCATCAGGATTAATTTTGCCAATCTTCGGAGCTTAAGTCCATCGATTTTGTCAAGAACCAGATTACATGATTGGAAATTTCCAGCAGCCCGGATTGTGTGCAAGAAATGAAACCTCGTGATGCGGCAGGCGGAATTAGAAATCTGTGTGTCAGCTCACCAATGCGTTTTCCAAGGCGCCGATTTTCAATCCGTCCAGGATTTCGTTCAAATCGCCTTGCATTACCTGCTCCAGTTTATAAAGCGTAAGATTTACCCTATGGTCGGTAATTCTGTTTTGGGGGAAATTGTAAGTACGGATTCGTTCTGAGCGATCGCCGGAACCGATTTGGTTTCTCCTATTGGTTGCCCTTTCTGTCTGTTTCTTCGATTCTTTCAGCTCATACAGGCGAGCTCGCAACACTCTGAAGGCCTTGGCTTTGTTTTTGATCTGACTTTTCTCATCCTGACAGGTTACTACAAGTCCGGATGGCAGGTGGGTGAGTCGAACAGCCGAATCGGTTTTATTGACGCTCTGTCCGCCTGGACCGCTGGAGCGATAAACATCCACTTTGACGTCGGAATCCTGAATTGTAATATCGGTTTCTTCAGCTTCGGGAAGCACAGCCACGGTTACCGCTGAGGTATGAATTCGGCCTTGTGATTCTGTGTTTGGAACTCTTTGCACCCTATGCGCACCAGATTCATATCTGAGATTCCCGTATACGCCTTTGCCGCTCACTGAAAAGACTATTTCCTTGAAACCTCCGGCTTCAGTTTCACTTGAATTCAGCACTTCAACTTTCCATTTCCGGCTTTCGGAGTAGCGCCCATACATACGGTATAAATCGGCCACGAAAAGACTGGCCTCATCGCCACCGGTACCAGCACGGATTTCGATAATAATGTCTTTTCCATCTAATGGATCTTTGGGAACCAGAAGTACTTTGAGTTTTTGAACAATCTGCTCAAGGTCGGTTTCAAGGGAATCAATTTCTTCCTGGGCCATTGCCTTGATTTCCAAATCCAATTCCGCATTGGCCATTTCCCTGGTATCTTCCAATTCACCGCGCTTGAAAAGAAAAACCTTGTATAGTGCTATTGTTTCCTCTACCAGGGCATACTCCTGCATAGCCTTCTTGTAAGCATTGACTCTTTTGGGTAAATCGGAATCGGCTATGATTGATTGCAGTTTCTCATATCTCTTCTGAACTATTTCCATGCGCTGTTCAACGAGTGTGATGTTGGTTATCATAAGTTTTCTAATTGGCGAAGTTCTGTTTATCAGCAGGAATAGGCGGACTCGAAGTATCTGTTTTCTTTGCGGCAACAGTGCGAAGGAAGCCAAACACGGCTCCACATGCAGCTCCTATAATATGGGATATCTGGGAGACATCGTCGTAGCGAAAAATTGCCAATACTTCCTTAATCAAATATAAGCACACAACCAGTAATGCAGTAAGCGGAAATTCTCCAGTTCCAGTATTTGCGAAACTTACCATCAATATCATCATGAAAGCTATCCCACTTGATCCCATTAGGGCAGTTTCAAAGAATAGAGCATTCAACAGGCCGTTTACTAAGGCGGTAATTACAATCATCCAAGCCACTTGCCTGGTTCCAAATTTTTCCTCAAGTATGGGACCAAGGAGCAGTATCAAAGTTAGATTCGCAAGAAGGTGTTCCCAACTGGCGTGTCCAAAAAGGTGAGTAAACATCCGTACGTAGGCCGGGATGTCATCAAATTTAAAGGTTGTTGACCCCTCAGCGGTGAAAAGTTCCTGAATTATTCCAGGCATAATATATTGGTCTATCAGAAGGACAATCGTTGCCACTAAAGCCAGTGTAAGTGCGGCCGGAGCATTGTACTTCAGCTTCATACTAGTGTATCGGAGTTATTCGCGAGCATGCTTATTTAATTCAACTCCATAGCTATCGGGCAATGGTCGCTTCCATTTATATCCGGCATTATTCTGGATGATTTCACTCTCCCTGCGGACGCATCGTTTACGCAGAAATAATCAATTCTCCATCCGACATTGTTTTGCCGGGCGTTAGCTCTATAGGACCACCACGTGTAGTGATTTGGTCCATTTTCAAATACGCGAAAGGTATCGGTCCAACCGCCGGCGATGAAAGAATCCATCCAAGCACGTTCTTCGGGCAGGTATCCCGGGTTTTTCTCATTTGCCTTCGGATGAGCCAAATCTATAGGTTTGTGAGCCACATTGTAGTCGCCTATTATTGCAACGGTTTTGCCAGCGTCCACCAGTTTATCAGCACGTTTTTTAACTGCCACGTTGAAACCAAGCTTGTACTCCAGCCTAGCTCCTTCAATCTGAGAATTCGGGAAGTAGCAGTTCAATAATGCGAGGTTGTCAAAAAAAACAACCTGTACTCTACCCTCCGAATCAAATTCTTTCACACCCAGAAGCTCTATGGCATCGGGCTGTTTTCTTGCCCAAAACGCGGTACCACTATATCCACGTTTCTCAGCACTCTGCCACCAGGACTGATATCCAGCGGGTGCGTATACTTCTCTACTCAGTTGTTCGAGGTGCGCCTTTGTCTCCTGTATGAAGAAAAAATCCACATCGGAGGCGGTGATAAACTCCATCAACCCTTTTTTGCAGGCGGCGCGTACTCCATTTACATTCCAGGAAACAATCTTCATGATTTATAGTATATAATGTTGGTTAATGATAATAAATGCTTCATCTTTAATAAAGGCCATCGAATCCATAGACGATTCTGACTGTCGGATAACGAATCGCCAGAGAGTTTCCGGCGGAGATATAAACAGATGCTTCAAACTCACTCTCTCTTCAGGCAGGGTGTTTTTCCTCAAGGAGAATCAATCTTCGCTTGTTCACATGTTCGCCGCTGAATCTGCGGGTTTGCTCGAATTAGCCGATGCTGCCAAAGGGATAGAGGGCATATTCGTGCCCAAACCTTTCGCATGGGGATTAGATGGCGGTCGTTCCTTTCTTTTGATGGAGTACATTAATCAGGGTAGGCTAACTTCGAGTACTTCCTTCGGTGCATCCCTTGCGGAACTACACCGCAGTGCCCGGAATGACAGTTGTGGATTCGAACAGGATAACTGGATTGGATCGACTCCGCAGTTAAACAGCCCAACAGTCTCATGGCACACTTTCTATTCTGAGTGTCGTCTGGGTTTTCAATGGAGCTTGGCTAGAAGAAATGGTTTCGGGAATTTGACTGCCGATCGAGCTATGGAAAGAATTCAATCCAATATATCGAATATTCTACCTGCCCCGGATAAACCCAGTCTTCTTCATGGCGATCTTTGGGGTGGTAATTGGATGGCTGGAATCGAGGGATACGCCTGGTTAATTGATCCTGCGGTGTACTACGGCCACAGGGAAGCCGATATTGCAATGACGGAACTCTTCGGGGGGTTCCCATCCGGATTTCGCGATGCATATCGGAACACATGGCCTTTGGATCCTGGTTTCGATGAGAGGAGAAATCTGTACAACCTCTATCATCTTCTAAATCATCTCAATCTATTCGGTTCATCCTACTGGCCGGGTGTTATGTCCAGTATTAGTCAATATTCGTAAAAACCCACCTAAGCCCGCAATGGCGCATCCCCTGGGAGCTGCGCCCTGATTTTGGAACGGAGTTCTGATTTTGTAGCATCTATTCGGGGTGTTGATATCGGCAGTTTCTCAAACGATTATTGCCAAGCGCCGATAATCAATCCGGCAATTGCGAATCCAAGAATTCTATAAATGGAATTGAGAAGAATCAATAGTGCCGGTTTACCGTGCCATGCAGCTTCACCTACGAGAGTCATCGCGATAAATCCGAATGACAGCAGAGCTCCGGCAATCAATCCGCCGAGAGCGTTATTGATACCCATCATGTTCAAGACAACAGCCAGGGCTAACATTGCCACGAAGCTCGAAATAATACTGGCAATATAGCCTGTCGTGGCGCTCTTTTTCGCTTCGGGAGTTTTCATATCGCTTTCTGAGAATCCGGCAAGCTTCATCCATTTCTTGCCAAATAGCGGGCCATACCAAAGCATCCCCACTACAGTAAACGCAACCAATGCAACAATGACGGCAAGATAATTGACTAAGAACATACTATCACCTCGAGAAAACACTCTAGTATTATTCTCTGAACGCTGTCAAGATTGCCGAAATTCCCTTTGTCTATCGTCTGTTACTGCGCTATCCACTCATCCTCGGATAGCTCACTCGGAATTTGTGTTCTAAAGCGGAAGGCTGCTGAATTCTGTGATGCAATTGGTATGATCATGAAGAGATTTAGTGTCACTCTTCGGGTATGGTAGAAGGAAGGCGGGTGAAATACAAATGCGCCGGGTAGATATACTGATCGGATATAATGAGCCGTTGTTTGATAACATTTTTTGGAACATAGAGAAGTCTGAGCCCCTTATCTTCAAATCTGTATAGGAATTGCACAACTTCTCTCTCGTTAAATTTGAGGCTAAATGCTCCGTTGTACTTGGCCGTAATTGACGGTTTGACGAAGTGGTCAAATTCAATCGTACCGATATTCCCCGCCTCGTATGAAACAATTCCCCTGGAAATCAAAGCCGATTTCTTGATCCAGGTAAATGTACCATCTTTGCGTACCGTGAATTCACCATAAATTTGGCTGTAGTAGACTGGCCCCGACTGAACCATTCGTGTAAGTTCAGCTTTCCTTCGCTCCACCTCGCTGGCAATTATCGTCGTTATATCTTGATTTATATCAACGAAGGCTCTGCTGTAGTCCTTCCCTTCATAGATATACTGTGCACTGATGAAATCAGAGGAATTTATTGTGATTCTAAAACTGCTATTCAAAAAAATATATCTATTCCGCCCCGCTGGCACTATCTCGGTCCAAAACTCGTTAATTGATATGTTAGGATTTCTCAATGAAATCTTGTTGTTCTCCGGATCGAAGAACAGACCATACTCGGGTTTTAACAGCTCCAGATCGATTAGATTGCTTGCCAGCATTGTCTTGTAGCTTTCGGATCGCCACTCGGTTCGAAGCAGATTGTCAAGGATCGGATCGAAAGACTTCCTTTCATTTAGGACTTCCCGCGTACTTCCTGTATTCTTCGTTACTCGGAGGTGATAATCAAATACATATCCTTCCACACCACCTTTGGCTAACACTTTGTACCAGTATCCTTCGAGGTTTCCAACTTTTTCCGGTTTGGAAGTTCTTCCAAGCACTTTTACTAACTCACCCTCCCGAAAACTGAAAATGCGAGTAGACATATTCGTAGATTCTGACCGCATCGGCAAACCTTGATACAGGCATTCGGCAAATACATATCGCCATTCCCCCAAATCCACGACATACTCTGCCGCCTCCTTTTTTCTATTGAATCTTTTTATTCGCCATTTATCGATTTCTTCTTTGAAACGCCCTTGATCAGGGAGATTGACAGTATAGGTATTGCGCAGCATGGATTCACTCTTCACTTTTACGATATCTCCCGGATTCAAATAACTGTCTTCCGTTGGCCAAAGCACAACGCCGGTACCAATGTTTCTGCATCCAGATATTGTAAGGATCGCGAGGCAAACCAGGGGAAGCTTGCGAAGTCCTATGCAATTTCTATTCATAACGTCACACGATTAAAACCAAGACTCTATTCGGAGTCAAGCACCGGAGGCTACTCGAACAGAAATCGCCGATGAACTCTGGTGATCGTTGATAAGTGCGTTATTTGGACAAGGAATCGAGAAGTATAACAATTCTGCCTGCAAGGAGAGCCTCCTTACCAGAATCCTCGGCCAGAATACGTTTGGTATCTTCATTGCTTAGCACGATATCACATGGCAATTCGCCATATAGTTCTCGTGCCATTGTTCTATAAGGTCTTCGGCCCACAAGGAAATCAATCTCGTCTCGATTTGCCACACTGTAATAGGAAAGAAAATTGTCTTTATTCCTGGTGGGATCGGACAGGACAGTAAGATCGCTTGAGAGAATTCTGGCGTATAGTGCGGGGTGCGGGGGCGATGAAATTCCAGTGCCCCAAACCCGCGTATTTTCCGGAACATAGATAACTATTCCAGTCCAATCGTCTTCAGGGATTGGAATCCAGCCGACAGGAGTTCTCGGGAGATTTAACCCGTCTGTGATGGGGAAAAACTTCGGAAGCAATTCAGTTAAATCCAGAGTATAGGAAGCTTCAACAATGGTTCTGTCCTCTGATATTCGACTCCATTTCCTATTCAGCGATTCCGTGAGCTTTTCAACTAATGCCATCGATGATGGCACACGCTTGATATACTCCTCCAGTGTACCCAATCTATCCCAGGGTAAATTCTTCATGTCTTCTATAAGTAATGCCGGCAGCTTGCGTTCCAGTGCAGCAAGAGTTCGAGGGTGAGCTTGCGGCAGCATATCCGAGTCGAGTGCATGAGTAGCTAGTACATTGAGATTTCCAGTCCTCCAATCTACTTCTGTTTCAATCGATGTCTGAGCGAATATCCGACCGCAGGGGGTTAGTGCTAGTAACATTGTGCATCCCAATATCTTCTTGAGCATCAGGTTTGTGTCTCCTTTTCGGGAACTGGGAGCATGTTTTCCTCGATTTTCAAGTTTCCAGACAGAACCCAAAAATGTATTGGTATTCCGAAAAACATTTAATGGGCGATTCCCAGTTCATCAATACTCCCCGTGGCGGTCTTGATGTGAAAAAACTGCTGCAACAAATCGTGATTTATCCACGGGGGATTCATCTTCATTCAACAGTCTCCAGTACTCGTTACCCGGCGTTCCGGCAAGCAATACCGACTCTAGAGCTGCGAAATCAGTCGACGCGACTACGCATCGAACTCCAATACTGAGGAGAAGTACTAGAGTCGTTCGCCGAAGTATATGCCAGCCCATTCCCAATTCCCGTTAATTTCTGGATCCGCAGGATAGTCTATGCGGCGAAAGTATAAATACCATGTAGGAATCATCCAAGTCCATCCGGTGGTCCACAGGTAGGCTTCGCTGTTATTGGAGAACTTCTCAAGCTCACTACGATAACTTATGGTGGATGTTAGAAATGATTCTAAAGGCATCGGGATATGCGTAAATGGATCAGAAGTTTCCTGGCTCCAACTCATAAGGAAGAAATCCACCGACTGATGCTTCTTCAGCAGGGATCCATTTTGAGTTCTTAAGGCTCTTTTAATTATCGCAACCAAATCATCGAGTTTGTCCACAGTCCACGACTTATCACTTCTGTGAAAGGTTAGTCTGGCTTCGATTTGGTTCGCCGCATTGGAATTACCCGGGATTATGGTGTTTGGGTGCTTCAAAAAATTCTCATATGCCTGATACATTGCCTCCCAGTCACCCAATTTCCGGTATAGACCGGCAATGGCAAAATAGTTTCTGCCCAAATCAATGCGATCTGAGTAGTGTTGCTGCATTCGCATTCGCATCAAAATTGCTTCTCTTGGGTTGTTGGTTTGTTTTGCAATCTCATTCATGGCCAGAAAATGAATCGATTCATCGTCAATCTTCAAGTCAGGATAGTTTTTTAGAAGACGCCTGAGATAGTCCAGGGCCAGCTCTTTTGATTCTCCTACGTTTTCTGCCATTACTGCTAGGTAATAAGCCCCATAGGGATCTTCCGGATAGCTGCTAAGAATATTTCCCAGATAGCGGTTAAGCCAGGCGATTTCTCCTGCGGTTCTTGCACGGGCGATTATTGGTTCAAGAGCTACAAAACGCATTGCTGGATTTTCCGTCGAGTTTTGCGCAATTGTGAACAGTTCTGTGAAAACATCGTTTCTGGAGAGTGAGGCGGGCACCCTGTCTTCGGATGAACACGAACTCAGCAAAGCGCAAAACAGAACTGACGGCACCACGAGGGGGCGATTTGCAAACAACATCATTTTGATGGTTGGTGGAACATCAGTTGTTTTTCTGATTTCGTATGAAATCCCTATATTTTTCCGGATCCGAGCGAAATCCTACAATTCTCGATTTCTTGTCAGCTTCCAGCAGTGCGCTTGCCGCTTCACGATACAGTACATCCGCGCTTATCAGCCTGCCATTTCGAGCGGCTATTCCGCAGAATATTTTCTGATTTCTGTCTTTACTTAACTGTTTTTGCAAGAATTTCTTGGCTGTGAAAATTGACGAATCGAGATCCTTGTTGGTTTCGATTACTGCTGTCTTCTGGCTATCGATTGCGAATACCAGGTTTGAATCGGGATAATGCTCCAGGACGAGCTCGTTTATATTGGAGTCACCAGTCATAATTACTAGAGAGAGATCCTGATTTGAAGCGGCGGTGTCCTCGAGTGTTACATCCAATCGATTCATTATTCCAGTACTTTCGTCTGATTTAATTTCGTTTGCGTCAAGGTTTGGTAAGTCCACATCATTTTCCATGAGAATTGATTCGCCGTATTCGGGCTTGGTTACCCTTAAATCGTTCTCATCGAGTCTGTCGACAGGTGCGAAATCATCGATATCTTCATTGGTATGCGTTTCAAATTCATCGTCTTCCGGGGCCATGTAATCAGAACTTCTTGAACTCTCTATTCTGCTTTCAAAATCGCCATTGTTCGGGAAATCGAAGTCTGAGCTTTTCTCGTGTTCTACTTCTGGCTTTCCTTCCCTCTTATACGTTCCTGGATTTACCAGTATCAAAATGAAGGTTATCAGAAACATGCCAACCACGACAATCAGCACTATCATGAGTCTGTTTCGAATTTCTGAGGTTGTTATTATTGTCGAAACAAAAGTTGCTTCAAAACCTTCATTCAAAGTCATAGGCCTGGTGGTTTTGTAATACTGGGCGCGTGTAAGGGGTTTATCGAAGTGGCTTGACTCAGTGATGGAAACCTGCGAGAAGTCTTTGATTGCTGGTTTCACAATGCTCAGCCTAAGTCCATTCTCCTTTGAGGAAACTTGGATCGCAACGATCAATGGATTTTCGGCCATTAGGTTTTCGGCTACTTCCGATTCTTCATTTATGTCTCGACTTCCGAATATGGCCTCGTCAAGTCTGCGAGTGTATTCAACACTGCTTATCGCTGAACTCGATATTCGCATAGCGCGTGATTGGTAAATCTTCCAGGCGAACAAACCTACGATACAGAATAGCATAATGGTGACACAAATCGTATATACGATCGAAACGGACTTCTTCATAATTGCATTATACTGCAAGCTGGGGGTTTGTGTTGAATACTAGAAGCAGATGTCTACCTGAGGGCTGGTATCCATCATCGGCAGAGGAAATCAGACACTTTGTGCGCGGAATCCCAGATGAGGAAGTTAGGGCTGGAGTTTCAGCAGGCATGGTTCCACATGCAGGCTGGGCGTTTTGCGGCGCAATGATAGCAAGAACTATAAAATGCATGGCAAAAGATTTGCATTCTATAGTTATACTTGGTGGCCACAATCCGCCCGGGGGACGTTTAATCCGCTACGATGAAGACGCATGGGATTTTCCCACGACTAGACTCTATCGAGATGTCGAGATATCCGATTCTGTCAATTCGCGATTATCCGCTGAGTATAAACCTGTTGCTGAAAGTTCGGCTGACAATACGGTTGAGGTGGTTCTATCAATGGTTGCGGCGATCTTACCTGAGGTTCAATGGGCGGCCTGGAGGATTCCTTCGGATGAGCGAAGCTTGGATTTTGGCCGCGTTTTGGCTGAAACGGTGGAGAAAAGCGATAAGAGTGTTGTTGTAATTGGTTCGACCGATCTGACTCACTACGGGCCAAATTACGGCTTCATGCCAGAGGAATCTCGGAGCGATCCGCGCGGTTGGGTTAAAAAACGGGATTATGAAATACTGCGGGCGCTTGCAAATTTCGATGGAATTGAGGCCTTGGAGGCGGCCAATAAACAGAAATCTGCTTGTTCCGCAGGGGGTGCTGTTGGAGCGATGGAATATGCAAAGGTATTGGGCACGGGAGCAGGAACTATTCTTGACTATTCTCTCAGCAGCGATTTGTATCCCTCTTCGTCTTTTGTTGCTTATGGATCGATTATTTGGGAATTCGCTTAATCCATTCTATTGTCCAGATTCGAGCTTTTTCCACTGCTTCGAATCCACTTGAGCTTTCCTCTCTAAACCTTGTTGCAGCTGGCAGGAGAGACGCCCAGGCTTGACGGGATTTATCTTTGAGGGCGGCAAGATAGTCTTGAATGTTGGCGCTTAGAGGAGGGAGGGACTCCAGGATTTCGGAGTAATCGTGTATGAAATCTTGCCATTTCGTTTTAGGTGGCGAGGTTATGAAACTCTGTGTTTGCCAGGCTATATTTTCAGAAGATTGTGAAATCTTGTTAGGGAAGGAAGCGGGATTAGAGTTCTCCAGAGTTTCGCGGTAGTAGTCCAGGCTTGATATCCGATACCGCCATGTACCGTGTGATTCTTCACGTATTGGATTGGACTCATCGATAAATTTCCAGAAATAATCTTCAGCCCCCGAAGTTCGTCGAGACTTTGATTGAAAAAGAGAGTATATGTAAGCACCTTTGGCATAGGGTTCCCCATCAGGATACGAGAAATCCGTCCCAAAAAGAGTTATTTCCCTGGCGCCAATCCTTTTTGCCAACGAGACGGCAGCGTGAGTCACATTGCCGCCCACCAAGTCCAAGGTTGGAAGAACACGGTAATACTTGTTCAAATACAGAGAGAAGGGATGCTTGCTGGAGAAGAATACTACCTTATCTGTTAGCCTGCCCAGAACTGATGGAGCAGCTATGTCCAGAACCAATATGCTCTCTGCTGGCAATCCCTTCAAGAAATGCTGATAGCTGAAAACCTGGCAATCAATTGACAGGATTATATCCGGCTTTATCCCATTGAGAATTAAGTGAGGGAGGGAGGTATCGGTAGCTAGTAGTTTCATACCGTCCATACATTTCTTCTTTATTTCTTCCATCTGTTTGTGCAGGGAAGGGCCAGCAGCAGTAATGAGCACACGCTTGGTGGGAAGTAACTTGGTAGTTACTTCTTCATTTCTTGGAAGATTGGATAGAGTATTGGTGAACCATCGCTGTCCGAAATTCGACTGTACGGTTAATTCGCGTGAGAAAGTTTCGGGTATTGTCTGCAACGCATTAGCGCAGGCTAAAAACCAAACTGGGTTGAGATTCACACGAGGTTTTAGAGATATCGTACCAAGATTACCGTGTATGATGGGTAGATAATTGTCGAGAACGAAATTGAGTAATTCCTGAGGGGGGTAGTCTATTAGTAGATTCACCCGGGAATTCGAGAAAAGCCAGGTGAAATCAAAATTTTCCAGTAGTCCCCGCATCAGGTTCATGTCTTGTTCGACAATGATTAGAGCCGAGAGCTTCTCATTTGCAAGAAGAGGTTTCAGATGATAGCCGCCGCCAAGTCCAAAAACGATTAAGAATTCTTCATTTGCCGTACCGGCAATTCGGTTTCCCTCGGAAATCGGATCGAACAGTGAGTGCATTGGATACAGATGCCCCTCTCTTCGGACAGCCGGCACTATTGAACCCTGACGAGATTTGCTTGTGACTAGATAAACACTTGGTTTGATACCGCGCAATCTGGCCGCGAGGTTGGGGATTTTTGCATTTAGAATGTCCAGGTTTTGATTCAAATACCCCATTTCAGATGTAGGGCTTCTCCAGGCTGCTTAAAATTTGCTTAACCGCATTGCGATGTCTTACCTCTTTTTCACTTCGTTCAGATTCAGCGCAATTTTTGAGTTCTATAAATCCTCTAGCGTCCAGGGTGTACATCAATTCGCAAATTTCATTGTCAGTAAACTCTTGATTGATAAGTTGCTTCCAACGTTCGAACGCACAGAGAATCAAAAACCTGCGCTGATTTTTGTTTTCTTGGGTAATGAAAACATCGAATTTGTCATCCTGTGTCCAAGTTTCAAGGTATTTCGCAAAAATTTCCGGCCCCACCTCCGTTATTCCAGGAAGCTTCACCGGTATGGGCGCAAATTTCTCCGGAGCAAAGCGAAATACTCTGTCCTTAGGCAGATTATTCCCAAACCAATCTGCATATGTTGCTAACGCAGACCCCACTCTGAACTTGCCGAGACGAACAGGGCCAAAGGTTTCGGTACGCTTCCAGTATATATCGTTAAAGGGGCGAAGACGACACGATTTTGAGGTAATCCACCCATCGAAAGCATGAGGCCGGGAGTGAGATCTGAGATCGAACCAACACAAATCAAGTCCAACCAATATCAAGGGACCTTCTGATAAGCATCTCCAAACCTCAACGGCTGTTGCGGCAACCGTTCCCATGGATGGTACCGATATGCCAGGCCACTCCTCGCTTTTTATTAGTTTGGATTCAACTGCTGTGCCTTGATTTAAAAGAAGAACTCGAGAGTTTGGCGGTGGAGTAGAGGATGATAAGGGCATTGCTATTGGAACGTTTTCCGCGTAAAAACGCTGGTGCTGTAAGGCCCAATAACCAGGATCGCTGGCAACAATTAAATCTGGTTCGAGTTTGGCCCCTGTCAATACAGGAAGCGCGGATGGAAGTGCCCATAGCTGAAAACTGTATCGATGCTTATGCAGTTCTTTCAGAGCATACTCAAGGCTTGGCCCGGAAGCTGCCAGAACAATCGGCTGTTTCAATTTCATCGGTACAATGAATTCTTTGAGATTCATGAAATTTCTAAGTATGTTTCTTATCCAAAGGCGCCCAAAAGTTGCAGTAGTATCAACGTTCCCGGCATATCTGCGCATCACCAGCCCAAAAGCGTTTGAAACTTCGTTTGCCAGTTTCAGTCGGGCCTTGATGGATGGATACCAGGAAATTATTTTCAACCCCTTCACATCAGATTCATGCAACGTTTTAAGTAGAAAAGTTTCGATGTCAACACTCATTCCCGGGTGCCATCGGTATACAGAATTCCTGATTGGTGGCGATGACACTCTATTGTGATACAAGTCTGAATCAAGGTGTATTGATATGATTTTGCTGTTTGGCATCGAAGATTTGAGTGACCTGTCCAGGTAACCAAGTCCGGCGCCTATGATGGCAATCGTTGAGTTTCGTTTGATTTCGGAAACACGCTTGTTGAGAAATCCGCGTGCTTCCTTGTCGGGATTATAGCTCGAATGGATTCTAAAAGTTCCGATGGCGGCCGTGGGTTCTCCTGTTCGAGATTTGTTGATCGAAATCTTGTTCACTTCTAAGAGAGAAGCTGTTTCTCGATGTAAGCGCTATCTTTTGGCCAGTGTTTGAACTCGGCCTGAAAGCTTGGAGCTCGACCCAGTTTTTTATAGGCGAGTCCAAAAGCAACAGAAAGCTGATGTAAATACAATTCATGATCAGGTAGACGTTCATCGGGGAATACTATAAGTACCCGCTCACCTCCAAGTTCATGAAGACGACCCATCCTTCCGGTGATGCGTCCCAAGAGATTGATGACCTTCTGTGCGGCTTTGACAGTATCAAGTTCGGAATAGGATTCAGCCATTGCTTCTATCGCATCGGACATATTGAGAAACACGACTGAGGCTTTGCTGATTCCTGCGCTCGCCAACCGTTTTGAGAATTTCGGTTCTCTCTTCTCTTCCCTTTCACGTGTTTGCTGATAACTCTCAATTCCATCTTGCAATCTATCTGCTAATTGCTGAATTTCGATTTTTATCAAGCGATCGGCTTCTATGGACCTCTGGTAATCGGTTGCCAGTAAAATTGCTGAAGGAGGGTTTCCCGTTCCGATTCTGAGAATCATGACTTCTCTCCCAGATTTCGTTAGATTCGGGAGCAGGTTTTCGAATTTTGTAATCGTGATTTGTTTCGATTCCCCTAAGTGGGACGCAGGCAAATCCGAATTGATTCCTGGCACATCCAGGGCATCAAAGATAGGTCCAGTAGATATTAATGGGTAGTATTCCTTCTCTTCTGAATCCAGAAGCATAATCGAGCCTGAAGTGAAACCGATAAGTTCCCGGAAGACGTTGATAACACCCCGTGGATAATCAGGATGGCCTGGGTTATTTCCGATGGAAGATATCAAGGATTCAACAGCCGTATTTTCCCTTGCTTGCTGATTAGAGAATAAAGCAATAGCCCTGTCAAGCAACCCCATTAGTCAGAAATCCCCAGCTCCTCAAAGATTTTTTTATAGGTTTCAAAGTGCTCACTTCTTGCAAATTCCCGAATTTTCTTATCTGGCAATGAATCAAGTAGCTCATCCATGTACTTCAGAACGTCCCTAATCTCGTCTTTCAGTTCACTGGAAACAGGTTTGACTTCTTCACTGGCTTCATCTATAGACGACAATGCTTCAGATTCCACGGTTTTAGTATTTGTGGCGAGCGCTTCGAGGGAATCAAGATCGACTTCTTCAGTTCCAGGAAGTTCATTGTAAGAATTTTCGAGAGGTTTAGCGCTACTGCTATCAATACCGACGGCCTCAGGCAAATCATCATCCAGCTCAATTATGGCATCGTCTTTGGGCTGTGTTTCGAGGCCAGCCTCCTCGAGCTCATCTAGTTCAACCATGCTCTCCGCCTCGAGGCTGGCTTCCGCGGGTTT
>UWYT01000033.1 GCA_900608495.1 Olavius algarvensis spirochete endosymbiont
TGGCATCGGCGCAGCAGCACGGTTCAACTACCCCTCCGGAGTGGCTGTGGACTCATCCGACTATGTCTATGTGGCAGATAGTGGCAACAACCGCATCCGGAAAATCACACCTTTGGGGGTGGTAAGCACCCTTGCCGGAACAGGCACAGAAGCACGGTTTTCCTACCCCTACGGAGTGGCTGTGGACTCATCCGGCAATGTCTATGTGGCAGATAG
>UWYT01000101.1 GCA_900608495.1 Olavius algarvensis spirochete endosymbiont
TCTTCCGGATGCGGTGATTGCTAAAATCTGCCACAAAGACATTGCCGGATGAGTCTACAGCCACTCCGGAGGGGTAGTCAAACTGTGCCGTGTTGCCGGTGCCATCCGCATGACCCGCTGAGCCAGTTCCGGCAAAGGTGCTTACCACTCCCGCCGGAGTGATCTTCCGGATGCGGTGGTTGTACAAATCTCCCACATAGACATTGCCGGATGAGTCCACAGCCACTCCGAAGGGGAGG
>UWYT01000102.1 GCA_900608495.1 Olavius algarvensis spirochete endosymbiont
AACACCAGTACGGAATCCGACAGCACCAGCAAAGCCTGGGTGGTAAGCACCTTTGGCACAGGGCTTAGATCCCCCCCCGGCGTGGCTGTGGACTCATCCGGCAATGTCTATGTGGCAGATAGTAACAACAACCGCATCCGGAAAATCACGCTGGCGGGGGTGGTAACCACCTTGGCCGGCAGTGACACGCCAGGCAATAAGGATGGCGCCGGCAACACGGCACAGTTCAGGTACCCCTCCGACGTAGCTGTGGACTCATCCGGCAATGTCTATGTGGCAGATGAAAGAGACGATCGCATCCGGAAGATAGAGTACAAGGTGCCCTGGGCGGAGGCGCGATGGCGCCTCATGTCAATATGATATCTTTTAGAATTGCCTCTTGATGCGAAGGCCGGGGCTGATTATCTCTTTGAAAG
>UWYT01000103.1 GCA_900608495.1 Olavius algarvensis spirochete endosymbiont
AAGTGTGACGGCTAAAGCGGCGCCCACGGGACTTGTGCCTCCTACAGGTAAAACTTTTGCTGGCTGGAATACCCAGGCCGATGGAAATGGCGAAGATGTTGCGGCAGGTAGATCTACATATATGCGCATTGGTGGACTGACGCTTTATGCCAAATGGAGTAATTAGAACGTACTTCAGTTACCTGCAATCTTAAATGGCGGTGATTCTGCGCCGAGT
>UWYT01000106.1 GCA_900608495.1 Olavius algarvensis spirochete endosymbiont
CTTGGCCGGCAGAACGTCAGGCTATAAGGATGGCACCGGCACAGATGCACAGTTTAAGAACCCCGACGGCGTGGCTGTGGACTCATCCGGCACTGTCTATGTGGCAGATACACTCAACCACCGCATCCGGAAGATAGAGTACAAGGTGCCCTAGGCAGCGGCGCGATGGCTCTTCATCTTAAGTGTGGTATCCTTTAGAACTGCCCCTTGATGCGGAGGCAGGCTTATTGCGTCAGCTTTCGCCCGATGTTCCATACAAACATCCAAAAACAAGGAAAAGTTTTTTCACAGGAAGAAGGGCTCTGCCGATTCGAAACAGAAGAAGCTGGAATCTATAGCTTGCAGCTGCGATGCTGATAGCCAACTTCGCCAGGATTGCAAGTAACATCGATGAAAGAGCCAGCTGCAAGTAGAAGTCGTCTCACCTCATCCAGGATTGCCCTCCTTACTTCGCCTGATAAATCGCCGGCGATCCGGCGGCAACCAATCCCGGGCCGTGAGGTTCATCCAGTTCTCATCCACAGGATTAGGCAATCAAGATACTGGGAGTGCCGATAGAATCTTGCTCATGGAAAGTGACTTGCTTATGAGCAATTTAAGAAAGCATCAGACAAGGCTATTGGGCCTGCCTGGGGCCACTTGAGCGCAAAACACTCAATCATTTGTGGAAGCAGATAAGGGCCGCAACGCTGGATGCCGGGGAGTGAATCGGCTGCGACCAGCCGGCGTTTCGCAAAAAAGCGCTGCGGTTTTGCCGCAAAGTGCTGGCCCTTGTTCAACGACAGCACGCTGGACGTATTCATCAGCAAACTCTCCGAGTACGGTGTCAGCAAGGGCACCATTCGTTTCCAACCCGAGATTCCCCGCCCAGCCAGGTTCATAAGCTGATTGAAATGCGTCTCACCGAGAAGGCCCTCGATGCAGCAAAGCACAAGATACGGCGATGATGGAATCACAGGCAATTTTGGCAGACGCCTGGCCGTGAAATCTTATCGAACCGCGCGACGCCCCAATCGCGCCGGAGTCCGCCAAAACAGTTAGTGCTGCTGCGTGAAGCTCGAAAACAATGGCAGGGCAATATGAGGAGCGGCCATTGAATGTGGGTTCAATTCGCAACAACACAGCATTAGCCAGGGCAGCCCTAGTCTCCCAATCTTGACACAGCGGCAAAAAGATAAAACAATGATATGAGGGTTGTGGATTCTACGGTGAGCTATACCGATGCAACAAGATGAAACGATTATCATGAGGTTGCCTCTCAAAATCGCTGACATGGAGAAGCCCGAAAACAGTAATCGCGATAACAACGAAAAGGAGGTTTGACATGGACGTTTTTGGCCTTCGGGACAAAGTTATCGAGGATTATAAATCTTACGTTAGAAGTTTCCTCACCATAAAGGACGAAAGAATTCGCCGGCTTGTGGAACAGGAGATGGAAGGGGGGTTTTTGTGGCCGGACCCGCTTGTTCAGCTTAATCCATTCTTCGAGACTGGCGAAACTTTCGAAAAGCTAATCGATAGCGGTGAACTCCATCCCGAGTGTATTAACATCTTTCGAGATAAAAGTGAGGATGGGGCCATCGAGGATCCGCTTCGCCTCTACCACCATCAAGTGGATAGTATTCGCGCCGCAGGTGCGGGAGACAACTACGTTCTGACAACGGGCACTGGTTCCGGCAAGAGCCTTTCGTATATCGTTCCCATAGTCAACCACGTGCTGCGGGAAGGCAGTGGCAGGGGTATCCAGGCCATCATCGTATACCCGATGAATGCACTGGCTAACAGCCAGATGGGCGAGCTTGAGAAATTCCTGCGCCGGGGCTATCCAACGGGCCATGAGCCGGTTACCTTCAACCGCTACACCGGACAGGAGAAGGACAAAGAGCGCAAGGAAATCATTGCAAATCCCCCGGATATCTTGCTAACCAACTACATCATGTTGGAGTTGGTTCTTACCAGACCTAATGACTACCAACTTATCAGGTCTGCCAGGGGCCTTCGATTTCTGGTTCTCGATGAACTCCACACATACCGGGGGCGTCAAGGCGCGGACGTGGCCATGCTGGTGCGCCGTATTCGTGCGGCCTGCGAGGCAACAAAGCTTCTTCATATCGGTACATCGGCCACGCTTGCGGCCAGCGGTTCGTGGGCCGAGCAACAGGCGGCGATTGCCGATGCCTCCTCTCTCTTATTCGGCGCCGAGGTTAAGCCGGAAAGGGTTATCGGCGAGAGGTTGCGGCAGGCAACGCCCTCCTGCGACAAAACCAACCAGGCGTTCATCGACCGCCTTACGCAGCGAGTCCGCTCAGGCGTGGACCCCTCCACGGAGAACACGAAAGCTTTTTCGGACGATCCGCTTTTTTCATGGATCGAATCTACGCTTGGTTTTCAGAAAGAACCGGATGGTGACCGTTTGGTGCGCTGCACACCACGCTCTCTAAGCGGAGATAACGGCGCCGCCGCCGAACTCGCCAACCTGACCGGCGTCGAGAGAAACCTCTGCGAGATTGAACTCAGAAAGGCGCTGAGCCATTCCCTGTTTATTTTCCGTCTTCACCAGTTTGTTTCAAAAGGGGAATCGGTATATGCCTCGCCTGAACCGGAAGGGTTTCGACACATCACTCTCCAGGCGCAGCAGTTTGTTCCTGGCAGCGGACGTTCGAAGGTACTGCTGCCCGTGGCTTTCTGCCGCGAATGCGGCCAGGAATACTACCCGGTGCGCCGCAGGGAAAACCAGGATAAGCGGCCCGCCTATTTCGAGCGGTCTGTTTCCGATTATCTCGATAACGACGATGGTGAGGCCGGCTACCTGTATATCAGCGAGAAAGAGCCATGGCCCGAAGATTCAGAGGAGATTATCAAAAAACTCCCCGAAGACTGGCTCGACAACAAGAATGGCCAGGTTCGAAAGGGCCAGAAGAAAAATCTGCCGAGGAAAATTTTTATCAATGAAACAGCAGTTGAGAATGAAGGCAACCAGATTGCATGGTGGTTCCCAACACCGTTTCGATTCTGTCTCCATTGCAGCGTCGCCTACAATCCGCGCCAGAAGTCGGACTTCGGAAAATTGGCGACACTGGGTTCCGAGGGCCGCAGCACCTCGACAACGGTGATGACCCTGTCAACTATCCGCAGGCTTCGCAGCGGAAACCTTGCCCGGGAAGCGAAAAAACTCCTGAGCTTTACGGACAATCGCCAGGACGCATCGCTGCAAGCCGGACATTTTAACGATTTCATCGAGATAGCTCTGCTTCGTTCGGCGTTGTGGCGCGCGGTGGACAAGGCCGGCAAAGAAGGCATCCGACACGATAGGATTACCCTGCGCGTGTTCGAGGCCGCCAATCTGCCCGTCGAACTCTATGCTGCAGATCCCGGTGTCAAATACAAAGCCAGGGAAGAAACCGATTTCGCGTTGAGGGAGATTCTGGGATACTACGTCTATCGCGACTTGAAGCGCGGCTGGCGAATCACCTCACCCAATCTGGAGCAGTGCGGCCTCCTCGACATCGACTACCTGTCACTGAAAGAATTCTGCTCCAATAAGAACGAATGGAAACACACACATCCGATTCTAGCTGATGCGAAAACGGAAGATCGAAAGGAGATTTGCCAGGCATTGCTGGATTTCATGCGGCGTGAGCTAGCCATCCGTGTGAACTACCTCAATTCAAAGCATCACGATACCATCAAACAGAAATCCAGCCAACGCCTGACTGCTCCCTGGGCGCTTGATGACAACGAGCAGCTTGAAGTCGGCAGGATAGTTCTTCCCCGACCCCGCGGGGCGGATAAAGCGGACAACTTCGTCTATCTCTCACCTCGGGGCGGCTTCGGCCGCTACCTCAAACGCCAAAAAGCTTTTCGGAACGAGTCTTTGAAGCTTGAAGACTTCACGAAGATAATTCTCCAGCTCTGCGAACAGCTCACCATCCCGGGTTTGATTCATCAAGTAATTAAACCTGAGAAGGAAGGCGACGTAGGAGGATACCAGTTAAACGCCGCTTCGCTTATCTGGCGCCCCGGCGAAGGTTCCCATGGTTTTCACGATCCCGTGCGTGTGCCTCGCAAACCGAAAGACGGGCTTAGAACCAACCCCTTTTTCACCGATTTCTATCGCGGCGAGATTGACGACATAAGGAACATCGAAGCACATGAGCACACGGCCCAGGTGCCCAGTGATATTCGAAAAGAGCGTGAGGAGAAATTCCGAAGCGCCGATTTGCCTGTTCTCTACTGTTCTCCGACAATGGAACTCGGCGTCGACATCTCAGAGCTCAATGTCGTCAACATGCGCAACATCCCGCCCACCCCGGCGAACTACGCGCAGCGCAGCGGGCGCGCAGGTAGAAGTGGACAGCCCGCATTCGTGTTTTCTTATTGTTCAGCCGGCAGTTCCCACGACCAGTACTTTTTCAAGCGCCCTGAGAACATGGTTGCCGGTTCGGTGACGACACCGCAACTCGATCTCGCCAATGAAGATTTAATTCGCGCTCATGTCCATGCAATCTGGCTGGGCGCCTCCGAACTCCCTCTTGGAAAATCTCTAGGGGATGTTCTCGATGTAAAGGGCAACCCGCCTTCATTGAAGATACTGCGCAAGATAAAGGAGGCACTGGACAACCTCACCTTCCGAAGAAAAACCCATTGCATGGCGCTCGAAGCTCTAGGTGAAACCATCGGGAAACTGCTGGAGCCGGGCGATAAGCCCGAGAACTGGCTCAACCGCGAACTCGCTCAAATCTACAATAGTTTCGAGCATGCCTGTCGCCGTTGGCGCGGGCTCTATAAGTCTGCGCTGGACCAGTCCAAACGTCAGAGTCAAATCATCCTCGATTCCTCACAAACTTCCAAGGACAGGGAGACTGCGAAACGTCTGCGGGCCGAGGCCGAGGCGCAACTCAATCTCCTGCTTGAGAAATCCGAATCATCTCATTCCGACTTTTACAGTTATCGATATTTCGCAAGTGAAGGCTTCCTTCCCGGGTACAATTTCCCAAGGCTCCCCTTGTCAGCCTTTCTCCCCGGTCGTCGACAACAGCGGGGAGTGGATGAGTTCCTGACACGGCCCCGATTTCTTGCAATCAGCGAGTTCGGTCCCCGCAGCTTCATCTACCACGAAGGATCCCGCTACTTGATAAACAAAGTGATTTTACCTGTCGAAGACGAGAGTCACAGCTTCAAGAGGCGGGCCGTCCAGTGCGAAGCCTGCGGCTACATCCATCCGCTCGAAGACGAACCCGGCCCCGATCTCTGTGTGCACTGCAAATCGAAGCGCCTAAAGGCCTACGATAAACTCTTTCGAATGCAGAACGTAGCCACAAGACGCCGCAGCCGCATCAACTCCGACGAAGAGGAGCGCTTTCGCCTGGGCTACGAGCTGAAAACCGGCTTCCGCCTCGCGGTTCGGGAAAGCGCGTCGGCCCCCAGCGCCAAGCTTATCTCCAAAGACGACGACTTGCTCGCAACACTGGTTTACGGGCACGCCGCCACGCTCTGGAGGATGAATCTTGGCTGGCGTCGTCGCAAAGACAAGGGTGAAACGGGTTATCTGCTCGACACCAAACGGGGCTACTGGGCTAAAAGCCAGGTTGCTGATGAAGATCCGGAAGACCCGTTATCCCCCTGTTCGGAACGTGTTGTACCCTATGTCGAAGATACTCGAAATTGCATTATAATCCAACCGGAAGAGAAGCTTAATGGCATTCAGATGGCATCGCTGGAGGCAGCGCTCAAAACCGCCATCCAGGTGCATTTCCAGCTCGAGGATAGAGAGCTCGCCACCGAGGCTCTTCCCAGCTCGGATGATCGCAGGTACATCCTTCTCTATGAGGCGTCCGAAGGCGGGGCCGGAGTGCTGCGACGGCTGGCAGAAGATGCTGACGCCTTGCCGGCCATAGCGCGTCGCGCCATGGAAATCTGCCATTTCGATCCTGAGACAGCTGAAGATCGGCGGCGCGCCAAAGACGCGCGAGAGGACTGTGAGGCGGCTTGCTACGATTGTCTATTATCCTACTACAACCAGCGGGATCACCGTCTGCTGGATCGGCATTATCTGCCCGACATTCTAAAGCAATGGATGAGAGCTTCAGTGCAGGCATCACCGGTGATAGCCCGTGAAGACCAATTCAAACGACTGCTCAATCTGTGCCAGTCTAATTTGGAACGAAACTGGGTGGAAAAGGTGAAGGAAATGAAATTGAGGCTCCCAGAAGAGGGCCAGTCAATAGTGGAAGATTGCGGAGTGCGTCCTGATTTCCTTTATCGCGATAAAGGCACCGCAATATTCATTGACGGCCCGCACCACGACACAGCCGAAGTGAAGGCTAAGGACGAGAAACAGCAGGAATTGCTGGAGAATAGCGGGTTCATCGTTATTCGCTTCCATCACGCGGCAGACTGGGAGCCGATTCTGAGCCGCTATCCGGACTTATTCGGCAAGCCGGCAGTATCCGCGGGTTCAGATGCTCCTCCCGCTTATGAGCTGGATTTCCTTAATACCACTAACAATCGCAATACCGCTAACAATCGCAATACCACTAACAATCGCAATACCACTAACAATCGCAATACCACTAACAATCGCAAGCCGGCAGTATCCGCGGGTTCAGATGCTCCTCCCGCTTATGAGTTCGATCCGGAGGACTTCGACCCGTCATGGCACACTGTAATGAAGCAATTGGCCGAAACCGAAGGCATCCTCCTGGAACCGGGAGATGAAGTTATGGACAAAGAAAGGGTTGTCGATCTCGACCTCGCGACCATCAGAAAGGGCAAGCGCCTGATTCGTCTGGTGGATGACGCTAAATCCACGACAGTCGCCATGGTAAACGCTCTGGCGGAACAGGGCCATCGAGTGCTCCGAGTTCGCGCTGACGAGAAAAATGTGATGGCGCGCATTCTTGCGGAATTGGAGGAAATATAACCACCATGGACAAAAAACCCATGATCGCAACACAGTTTTTTGACTCATTTAACCAGCTAAACCAAAATGAGCGTAACAGTGCCACAAAGTTTATCAATCTGTTCCGGGAAAAACCCAAGCACCCGAGTATTCAACTGAAGCGCCTGAAGCTCGCTCATTCCAAAAACCTCTGGTCTGGACGAGTAAACCAGGATTTGCGGGTTATCCTTCTAAAAGACGGCAGCAGGTGGTTTATCCTTTATGTTGCACATCACGACCAGGCTTATAACTGGGCCGAGCACAGGGTGATCGGTCGCCATTCGGTTACCGGTGCTTTCCAAATCGTGGAAATCATCGAAGTTAAGCAACCCGGGAAAATTCTGCCGGAAGACAGGCATCTTTTCGATGATTACAAGGACGATTATCTGCTCTCGTTAGGAATTCCGGAAGTTTGGCTGCCCTGGCTCCGCCAACTGCGAAATGATGATGATTTCCTGTCAAAGGGCGATAAGCTTCCCGGGCACCTGGCAGAACGACTCCTGGCACTCGCAAGCGACGAACTGGTAACGCCGCCAATGCCCGTTGGTACAGACAAGCCGGCCATCGAGGCTGCTGATACTCAGCTTGTCCTCTCTTCGTTTGAAGATGAAGAGATTTTCGAAGCTGCGCTCGGAGCGCCTATGGATCGCTGGATAGCCTTCCTGCATCCCTCTCAGCGCGTTCTGGTAAAACATGAATTCAAGGGGCCTTCGAAGGTTTCCGGATCGGCAGGCACCGGAAAAACCGTAGTGGCCTTGCATAGAGCCCGACATCTTGCCAAAGAGGACAACAGGGTGCTGCTCACCAGCTACGGCAAAACACTCTGCGAAAACATCGAAGGCAACCTGGCAAAGCTCTGCCATTCACAAAACGTGCTGGAGAGAATCACGGTTTCCACCGTACACAGCCAGGCTTTGGGAATTGTGCGGCAGGCGGAGCCCGACGCAAACCCCGCTAAAAAAGAAGACATCGAAAAACTGCTTGATAATCTAAGCGCCCCTCATGCGCCTGGCTATGAGGAGAGCTTCATTCATGCGGAATGGAACAATGTCGTGCAAACGCAGGGCATCGCCTCGTGGGGCGAGTATAGAGAGGCCAGACGAACCGGCAGGGGCAAGGGACTTTCCGTAAAGGAGAGGAAGGTGCTCTGGAAGGTGTTCGGAGGCGCACTCGAATCGCTTGCGGATAAAAATATATACGACTGGCCCGGACTTTGCAGACGAGCCGAAGAGCTGTTAAAAGAAGGAAGAGCAAGCAGCTCATTTACCGCGGTGATTGTCGACGAGATACAGGATTTGAAACCACCGGAGCTGAGATTTCTCAAAACCCTTTGCCGGGCGCATCCAGGCAATCTGATGCTCTGCGGCGATGCGGGCCAGCGAATCTATTCCGGAAGCTTCAATCTGAGTAAGCTCGGAATCGAGGTGCGCGGTCGTTCGACGGTGCTGCGCATCAACTACCGCACAACCGCCAGGATTCGCCGAGCAGCCGACCAGATGCTCAGTGAAACCTGCGATGACATGGACGGGGGCTCCGAGTCCCGCACCGGCACTCGGAGCCTGCGGCTGGGAACTAAGCCGCGGTTTGATGGCTGCGACTCGCATAACGATGAAATCGAGGCCGGCGTAATCACAATTCGCCAATGGTTGGATAAGGGGCTGGCCCCGGAAGCCATAGGCGCCTTTGCGAGAACGAAAAAGCACATTGAAGAATTTGGCAAGGCGCTCTTATCAGAGAATATTCCCTCTCATCAACTCCGCGATAGGGAACCAATTAAAAAAAGCGCTGTTCAATTCGGCACGATGCACCGCGCCAAGGGGCTGGAGTTCAAGGCGGTGTTGTTACTCGGCTGCGGCGATAAGATGCTGCCCTACCCTGATGCGCTCCGCGTGGACGATCCGCAGGATGTGGAAACAGCCGAGGCAAGGGAACGTCAACTGCTTTATGTCGCCATGACACGGGCGCGAGACGAATTGACGGTGAGCTGGAATGGCAGCCCAAGCCGCTTTCTAACCGAGTTGCCGAAGGCCTAATGATGAAGAATGGGTTTTGACATTGGCTCTCTCGTAAAGATTAGAGGCCGGGAGTGGGTGGTTTTGCCCGAGAGCAACGACGATCCAGACATGCTTATCCTGCGCCCCCTTGGCGGAACAGAGGACGAGGTTACCGGAATATATCTTCCTCTGGAGCGTCCCGATCCAGCCGTGTTCGAACTTCCCAATCCAGCCGGGGATATGGGCAACCAGCTTTCGTGCAGCCTGCTGAGGGATGCCGTTCGCCTGGGGTTTCGCTCAGGCGCCGGTCCATTCCGCTCCCTCGCCGGAATTGCGGTTGAGCCGCGTCCCTACCAGCTCGTACCACTGCTTATGGCCCTCAAGCTGGATCCTGTTCGCATTCTTATCGCCGACGACGTCGGGATTGGAAAAACCGTCGAAGCCTGTCTGGCGGCCCGCGAGCTAATCGACCGGGGGGAAGTTCGAGGACTTGCTGTTCTGTGTCCGCCGCACCTCGCCGAACAGTGGCAAAGGGCCCTCTCCGAGCAGTTTCACATCGACGCGGAACTCGTTCTTTCGGGGACGGCCGCACGCCTGGAGCGTTCATCCAACCAGTCTCTGTTTGAACGATATCCCTACACCGTCGTCTCCACCGACTATATCAAGAGCGAACGCCGCCGTTACGAGTTTCTCCGCACCTCCCCGGATTTGATTATCGTCGACGAAGCGCACACCTGCACGGCCGCCGGCAAGGGCAGCACCTCTCAGAGGCGTCACGAGCTGCTCAAGGGGCTTGTCAATCCCCAATCAAAGGAAGGCCGCTCCCGCAATATGATTCTGGTTACCGCCACTCCGCACAGCGGCAAGGAGGAAAGCTTTCGTTCGCTGCTGTCGCTGCTGGATGAGAAACTGCTCGAACTTCCCGAAAACCTTTCCGGCGATAAAAACCGCCACAATCGCGAGAAACTGGCCAGATATTTTGTACAGCGTCGCAGAGTCGATCTCGAAAACTATCTCGATACTGTTACGCCCTTCCCCGATCGCGAAACCGCTGAAGAGCACTACTCGCTGCGGCCAGGCTACCGCCGCTTCCTCGACAAGGTGCTGGCCTACTGCCGGGAAAGCGTGCTTGACAAGTCCATCGAAGAGCGACGGCAAAGGGTTCGCTGGTGGTCGGCGCTGGCCCTGCTGCGCTCTCTATCCTCCAGTCCCGCCGCGGCCGCGGCCACTCTGCGCAATCGTTCATCCGGTGCGGAATGCGATACCGTGGAGCAAATCGACGAAGAAGGGCGCCGCGCCGTTCTGGATCGCGATAACGAGAACTGCGAAATTATCGACGTTGTACCCGGCGGCGACTCTGGAGAGGAGGATGGCGAACGTCGGCGGCTGCTTTCGCTTGCAGGCGAAGCGGA